>JBDSHC010000142.1:0-30107 GCA_039918675.1 Devosia sp. | reverse complement strand
TGTTCCGCTTCGGCGCGAGTTCGCTGCTGACCGACATCGAACGGCAGTTGGAGCACTCGCTGACCGGCCACTATGCGGCCGACTACCGGATGCCGATGGTTTGAGTTTCCGCGCTGTGGACTCATATCCACGGCGTCATTCCCGCGAAGGCGGGAATCCAGACAGGACTTTGCGGACGTCCGAAAACTCCGCCTGGATTCCCGCCTTCGCGGGAATGACGTGATGAGGAAAGGCGAGATCGCCCAAATGAACAGGATCGCTGAAATCTTCGAGAGCCTCGACTACGGTCCGGCGCCCGAGAGTGCGGATGTTGCGCTGGCGTGGCTCGCTGATCATGGCGGCAAGTTCGGGCAGTTCATCAACAGCAAATGGACGAAGCCGGGCAAGACCTTCGCCTCGGACAATCCGGCGAATGGCAAGAAGCTTGCGGACATCACCGATGGATCGAGCGCCGATGTCGACAAGGCGGTGAAGGCGGCACGGGCGGCGTTCCCGGCCTGGAGCGCGCTGTCGGGCTATGAGCGCGGCAAATATCTCTATGCCATAGCGCGGTTGGTGCAAAAGCATTCGCGCCTGTTCGCCGTGCTCGAGAGCATGGACAATGGCAAGCCGATCCGCGAGAGCCGCGACATCGATATTCCACTTGTCGCGCGGCATTTCTACCATCATGCCGGATGGGCGCAGCACATCGAGCGCGAGTTCCTCGGCATGGCGCCCTATGGCGTCTGCGGGCAGATCATTCCGTGGAATTTCCCGCTGCTGATGCTGGCCTGGAAGATCGCGCCGGCGCTGGCGGCTGGCAACACGGTTGTGTTGAAGCCGGCTGAGTTCACCTCGCTGACGGCTCTGCTGTTCGCCGAGATCGTCGAGAAGGCGAAGCTGCCGCCAGGCGTGGTCAACATCATTACGGGGCAGGGCGATACGGGCGCGGCGCTGGTCAACCACGCGGACGTCGACAAGATCGCCTTCACCGGCTCGACCGAAGTGGGGAAGATCATCCGCGCCGCGACGGCGGGCAGCGGCAAGGGGCTGAGCCTCGAGCTCGGCGGCAAGTCGCCCTACATCGTGTTCGACGATGCGGATATCGACAGCGCCATCGAGGGACTGGTCGACGCCATCTGGTTCAACCAGGGGCAGGTCTGCTGCGCCGGCTCGCGCCTGCTCGTGCAGGAATCTATAGAAGAGCGTTTTATCGCCAAGCTCAAAAAGCGCATGGCGACGTTGCGGGTCGGCGATCCGTTGGACAAGGCGGTCGATATCGGCGCACTGGTGGCGCCTGTACAGGTGACGCGGGTGCGCGATCTGGTGAAGCAGGGCGTGGCCGAGGGCGCGACCGCTTATGAGCCGGATATCGATCTGCCCAACGGCGGCTGCTTCATGCGGCCGATGCTGATCACCGATATCGCGCCGGCCAATACGCTGATGACCGAGGAGATCTTCGGGCCGGTGCTGGTGGCGATGAGCTTCCGCACGCCGGAAGAGGCCGTGCAACTCGCCAACAATACGAAGTTCGGCCTCGCGGCGACGATCTGGAGCGAGAACATCAATCTCGCGCTCGACATCGCGCCCAAGATCAAAGCCGGCGTCGTATGGATCAACGGCACCAACAATTTCGACGCGGCCGTCGGCTTCGGCGGCTACAAGGAATCGGGCTTCGGCCGAGAGGGCGGCAAGGAAGGCATGGCGGTCTATCTGAAGCCGAAATGGGAGAAGGAGCTGAAGCCCTTCGCCGCGCCCAAGGCCGAGAAGCCGGTCGCTGCGGATGACCATGACGGCATCGACCAGACCGCGAAAATGTATATCGGCGGCAAGCAGGCACGGCCGGACAGTGGCTATTCGAAGCCGGTGTACGGAGCGGGCGGACAGATCGTCGGCGAAGTCGGCGACGGCAACCGCAAGGATATCCGCAACGCCGTGGAAGCGGCGCGGGCGGCGCTGGGCTGGGCCACGACCGCCGCGCATAGCCGGGCGCAGATACTCTATTTCCTCGCCGAAAATCTGGAGTATCGCGCCGACGAATTCGCCAAGCGCCTGCGGGAGCAGACGGGCGAGTCGACCGCTTCGGCACAGAAGGAAGTCGCGGCTTCGGTCGAGCGGCTGTTCGCGTTCGCGGGCTGGGCCGATAAATATGATGGCGCCGTGCACAACCCGCCGAGCCGTACCATCGCCATTGCGATGGTCGAGGCGATCGGCGTGATGGGCATCGTCGCGCCGCCGAGCCGGCCGCTGCTGGGTTCGATCGCGCTGATGGCGCCGGCGCTGGCGATGGGCAACCCGGTGGTGCTCGTGCCGTCGGAGAAATCGCCGCTGTCGGTCACTGACCTCTATCAGGTGATCGAAACCTCGGATGTGCCGAGCGGCGTGATCAACATCGTCACTGGGCCGTCGGCATCGCTGGCGAAGACTCTCGCCGAGCACGATGGCGTGGACGCGATGTGGTTCGCGGGCGATGCCGCCACCTCGGCGATGGTTGAGAAGGCGAGCATTGGGAATTTGAAGCAGACCTGGACCTCGCGCGGGCTCTATTACGATCTCAGCGACAAGGCGAAGTTCGAGGGCGACTATTTTCTGAAGCGCGCCACGCAGGTGAAGAATGTCTGGGTGCCTTATGGGGCGTGAGCGGATCGATGAGTTTGTGCCCGTACTGACCCCCACCCCTGACCCCTCCCCCTCAAGTGGGGGAGGGAGACACTTCGGCTGGCGGACTTACAGTCAGGTCTCCCTCACCCTCCTTAGGGGGAGGGGACAGGGGTGGGGGTCCGCGCGCACCGAGGTTAGTCGATGACTACCGAGCGCGCTCTCGGGCTGAGGCGAATGTCCACGCCGCCTGAGCGCAAGCTATGGGCGATCCTCTATGGGCTACGGCAGCAGGGGTATCATTTCCGCCGCCAGCACCCGATCGGGCCATACTACGCCGACTTCGCTTGCGTTAAGGCTGGGTTGGTGATTGAGGCAGACGGTATTACGCATACCGAAGACACAGACATCGCATACGATAAGGCTCGAACGGCTGTGATCGGACGCCATGGCTTTCGGGTGCTCCGGTTCTGGAACAACGAGATCATGGAGAATCCAGAAGGCGTGTTCGAGGCCGTCACACAAGCACTCTGCGCGGTACCCGCACTGACCCCCACCCCTATCCCCTCCCCCTCAAAAGGGGGAGGGAGACCGCGTCTCAGGAAACAGCGCACAGGGCTCGCCGAGTTATCCGCGCGCTTGGGAGACACTTGATGGTGTTTCTTCCCCAAGAAGTCATCGTGCACAAGCGCGATGGCGAGATTCTCACTTCCGGTGAAATCGGGCAGTTCATCTCCGGGCTGACCGATGGCTCGGTGAGCCACGCGCAGGCGGCGGCGTTTGCGATGGCGGTGTTCTTTCGGGACATGAACCTGACGGAGCGCGTAGCACTGACGGAGGCGATGCGTGATTCTGGAACGGTGCTCGACTGGTCGGAGCTCGATGGGCCGGTGGTCGACAAGCACTCGACCGGCGGCGTTGGGGACAATGTGAGCCTGATGCTGGCGCCGATCCTTGCGGCGTGTGGCGTCTATGTGCCGATGATCTCGGGGCGCGGGCTGGGCCATACGGGCGGGACGCTCGACAAGTTCGACGCTATCCCGGGCTACACGACGTCGCCCGACAATGCGCTGTTCCGAAAAGTCACCAGGGAAGCGGGCTGCGCCATCATAGGGCAGACGGCCGACCTCGCGCCGGCCGACAAGATTTTGTACTCCATCCGCGATGTGACGGGGACGGTCGAGAATGTGTCGCTGATCACGGCGTCGATCCTGTCGAAGAAGCTTGCGGCGGGGCTGGGCGCGCTTATCCTCGACGTGAAGACCGGGTCGGGGGCCTTCATGCCGACGCTGGCGCGATCGCGTGAGCTGGCGCAGAGCCTCGTGCAGGTGGCCAATAATGCGGGGACCAAGACCGCTGCGCTGATCACCGACATGAATGAGCCGCTGGCAAGCGCTGCGGGCAATGGGCTCGAAATCCGCAACGCGGTCGACTTCCTCACCGGCGCGCATCGCGACCATCGGCTGCTTGATGTGACGATCGCGCTGAGCGCGGCGGCGCTCGAGTTGACGGGGTTCAGCGGCAACGCGCGGCACGCGGCGCATGCGGCGCTGTCATCGGGCAAGGCAACGGAGCATTTCTCGAAAATGGTCGCGATGCTCGGTGGGCCCGCGGATTTCGTGGAGCGCATGGACCAGCATCTGGCGCCGGCGCCGATCGTGCGCGATGTTTTCGCGTCAGGTGACGGCGTGGTGTCGGCAATCGATACACGCGGCGTCGGCATGGCGGTGGTCGCGCTGGGCGGCGGACGGCGGATGCCGACGGACAAGATCGATCACACCGTTGGTTTCGACAGGTTGCTCGGCCTTGGCGCCAAGGTCGATGGTGGTGTGCCGCTGGCGCGCATTCATGCGCGCGATGAAGCCTCGGCAGCTGACGCGGAGCAGCGCCTCATTGCCGCCTACACGCTGGGCGACACGGCCCCGACGCATCCGCTCATCCCCGAGCGGATCGACCCCACGGAGTAGCCGATGCCACGCGCCATTCTTTGCATTCTCGACAGCTTCGGCATTGGCGGTGCGCCTGACGCGGGCGATTACAATGACGGTCACGGCCATCCGGATACTGGCGCCAATACGCTCGGCCATATCGCGGCGCAGTACGATCTGCATGTGCCCAATATGGACGCGATGGGTCTTGGTGCGGCGGGGTTGCTGTCGGCTGGGGTGCTGCCGCGTGGGCTAAGCAATACGCCCAGGGGCGGGCGCTATGGCGCGGGCCGCGAAGTGTCGAAGGGCAAGGACACGCCATCGGGGCATTGGGAAATCGCTGGCGTGCCGGTACCCTTCGCCTGGGGCTATTTTCCGCAGACCATCCCGACCTTTCCCGATGAGCTGATCGAGGCTTTCGTCAGCAATGCGAAGCTCCCCGGTATCCTCGGCAACAAGCATGCGTCGGGCGTGCCGGTGATCCAGGAGTTCGGCGAGGAGAGCATCCGGACCGGCAAGCCCATTTGCTACACCTCGATCGATTCGGTGTTCCAGATCGCGGCGAGCGAGGAGCATTTCGGGCTGCAGCGACTCTATGAGGTGTGCGAGGAGGCGTTCAAGCTGACGGCGCCGATGATGATCGGACGCGTCATTGCGCGGCCGTTCACCGGCGAGACGCGCGACACTTTCAAGCGCACCGGCAATCGCCGCGACTTCGCGATTTCGCCGCCCGAGCCGACACTGCTCGATCGCGCCAAGGAGGCGGGCCGGCAGGTGTTCGCCATCGGCAAGATCTCGGACATCTATGCGGGCCATGGCGTGACCCACAAGATCAAGGCGAATGGCAATATGGCGCTGTTCGACAGGACGCTCGAAGCGCTGGAGATGGCGCAGGATGGTGCGTTCGTGATGACCAACTTCGTCGACTTCGATCAGGACTACGGGCATCGCCGCGATGTGCCGGGCTATGCGCAGGCGCTGGAGGCGTTCGATAGGCGGCTGCCAGAGTTGATCGCCAAGATGCGCGACGACGATCTGCTGGTGCTGACCGCTGACCACGGCAATGATCCGACCTGGATCGGCTCGGACCACACGCGCGAGCAGACGCCGATTCTCTGCTTTTCCCCACGACTCTCGACGGGAACGGTTGGAATCCGGAACACGTTCGCGGATATTGGCGAAAGCATCGCCCATTGGCTCGGCCTTCAGCCGGGAAAGCACGGGCGCTCCTTCCTCTAGCGCGACGCAGCGAGGCGCCCATGGCCAAAGTCACCGTCATCGATCACCCGCTGATCCAGCACAAGCTGACCATCATGCGCGACAAGGAGACCTCGATCGCGGGGTTCCGGCGGCTGCTGCGCGAGATCGCGCATCTGATGTGCTACGAGGTGACGCGCGATCTTGAGCTCGAAATGATCCCCATCGAAACGCCGATGGCCAAGATTGATGCGCCGACCATCAAGGGCAAGAAGCTGGTGTTCGCGTCGATCCTGCGCGCCGGCAACGGCCTGCTCGACGGCATGCTCGATCTGGTGCCGGCGGCGCGCGTCGCCCATATCGGCATCTACCGCGATCACGAGACGCTGGAGCCGGTCGAGTATTATTTCAAGGCGCCGAGCGAACTGGACAATCGGCTGATCATCGTCGTCGACCCGATGCTGGCCACGGCCAATTCATCGATTGCCGCGATCGACAAACTGAAGGAACGCGGCGCCAACAACATCCGCTTCCTCTGCCTGCTCGCGGCGCCTGAAGGGATCGCAAAATTCACCAACGCGCATCCCGACGTGCCGGTGTTCACCGCGGCGATCGACAGCCATCTCAACGAGAAGGGCTATATCGTTCCCGGCCTCGGTGACGCGGGCGACCGCATGTACGGCACGAAATAGACCTCGCGCGCCGGTCGCTGCGCTGGCGCTCCGGTGGGGCGCGCCACGCCTGGGGCGCTTTGCGCCCTTGGGGTGATTGGGCCGCTACTTCTTTTTGGCGGCAGGCGTTTTCGGTCCGGCTTTCCTGGCCGGCGCTTTTTTCTTTGGGGCTTCAGCCGCTAAGGGCAGGCCGAGCGCGATGAGTTCCTGGCGGAGCTGATCGGGCGAGGCGAAGTGAATGCCGTGCATGCCGAATTTGCGGGCCGCGACCACATTGGGCTCACTGTCGTCGATGAAGACGCAGCTCTCCGGCGCGAGGCTGTAGCGCTCGCAGAAGCGGTGATAGAGGCGCGCGTCTGGCTTCACCAGCCGTTCGAGTCCGGAGACGACGACGCCGTCGAACTTTTCGAGGAAGGGCCATTCGCCGAGGCAGGCGGCCCATTTCTCCCAGGAAAAATTGGTGATGGCGAAAGTCGGCACTTCGGCGGCGACCAATTCGTCATGGATGTCGATGGTGCCCTGGATGAAGTCGCCGACCGTCTCTTTCCAGCGCAGATCGTACGCCTGAATCTCGCGCCAGTATTTGGGGAAGCGCGCGCTCAGCCGCACGACGGCTTCGGCGTAATTGTCGCCGGCGTCGAGTTCGAGGTTGAAGCCATTGCTGTAGATATTGTCGCGGAACCACTGCGCATCCTCTTCCGTCTTGAAGAGCTTGCGGAAGAGGTACATCGGGTTCCAGTCGACGAAGACGCCGCCCAGATCGAAAACGGGAATGGGTGCGTCGGTCATCGTCTGCCCTCGGTTGTGTGAGGGCTATGCCATGAGCCGATCAGGTGGTGCAAGCAGTCGTGCCGAGCGACGTCGTGTCGAGATTGATCGGCTTGCCGCTGCCGAAGCGCGGCAGGAAGAAATTGTAGTGAGTCAGATTGACGGCAGTCTTGAACACCGAGGCCAGCAGCGGCTTGTACGAGATGAGGACTTCGGCTGCGACGACGCAGCCGCCGCGCGACACCACATTCATGTTCGCGCTGGCCGGAAGCGGCGCGTAGGCGAGGCCAGTGGTGCGTGCAGTGCCGGCGGCATTGGCCTTGCTCCACAGCACCTTGGTCGTGCCATCGGCTTTCACTTGCACCAGTGATACGACGATCTTGAGGCCGGCCGTCGAGAACGGCGCCATGATGCCCGTCGAGGCGGCCATGTAGTCGCCGAGATCGTAAGTTGCCGAGCCGGTAGTGGGGAGCTTCCCGTCATCGGGATCCCACTGCGCTACGAGGTCGCCCACCGTAGCGGAGATCGAATTGATGCGCTTGTCGACGGTGAACAGCGCCGCAGCCTCGAGCGAGCCGAGATAAAGCGTGATGAGGAACGGCACAATCAGCGCAAACTCGACGGCCGCGACGGCGCGCTCTTCGCGACGGAAGCGGGTGATGAGCGCGGTCAAGTTCAACAGGCTGGAGCGGATCATGAGAACGGCTCGTTGCGAAACACACGCGTTGCCGAGAGCAGCCGATAATTGTCTGGCTGATTTCGGAAATTGAAATAGGGCAGGTTGAGAAGCAGCGGGTAGCGATAATAGGCGAACACCTGGACGATGTCGCGACCGACGCCCGGTGTGTACAGATCGGTGACGGTCCAGGTGCAGGTCGTGCTGGTGCAGGTCTGTACAGTAGGGGTAGTCGATACCGACGTGAATTTGCTGATCGGGGCGATCCTGATGAGGATCTTCGTGCAATCGAACAGGCTGAACGTGTAGCCGCACAGATAGGTGCGGAAACTGGCGATCGTGTACCCGGTGGTCTGTTGAGCTTCCCCGGTCTTGATGACGCGGCTCGCATCTTCGACCGCGCTGTCGAGCACCTGCCCGGCGAGGAAGACCATCGCCGTCTCAATGATCGCAAAGATGATGGTGAAGAACGGCAAAGCGAGGATGCCGAATTCGATCACCGTCACGCCGCGCTCGTCGCGCGAAAATGCGTGACCCCGCGAGATTGCGGGGGCGAAGAAGCGCCGAAGGAGCGACTGCTGTTGCGACATGGCCTGTGCCGTTGGTTCGCGGAAGACCCTAGTGGCGCTTGCCTAATCGGACGTTAGGTTGAATGGCTGCAATTGCAGTGATGTGCGGCGAGGTTAACGCCGGGTTATCACGGGCTGGCAGCGGCCGACTTGAGGAGCGAGGACGACTGCAGCGTCAAGCTGGAGAAGCCGACATCGTCGCCCATCATGAGGGTCGGCTGGCAAATCGGCTCGCAGGACAGCGTATTGCGTGCCGAGCCCATATACATGGTGAGCATCTGCGACTGCGCCTGAACCACGGTGATCATGGTGTCCGCGACCGGGTTACCCATCGCGTCGAGCACGATGAGGTTGGTCTCGCCATAGCTCTTGCCGGTAAGGATCAGGGTCTGTGGATCCTGGATGGTGATGTCGGCGACTGCGGGGTTGCCGATAATCACGGTCGCAGCCGGGGCGCTGATCTTGAGGATGCGGGCCATGTTCACCTTGACGCTGATCGGCTCCGACGTCTCGGCGAAAGCAGCACTCGGCGCCGCCATGAGGGCGACGACAGCGGCGATGACAGTGAAACGCGGAAGCAGCATGACCAACACCGGAACTGGATACTCTGATCGGGCAGTCTCGGCCGGAATGGTGAACAATCGGCAAACATTTTCGACTGGAATCGCGTTTTGCAAGAAATCGCCTTTTGCAAGAAATGCGGCACCTGTCGCGCGGTTCAAATCGTGATCGATTCAATCTTAGTGAAATCCGGAAGCGACTGGAAATCATGGGGATAGCGGGAGGCAATCGCCCCAATTCGCACCATGCCAATTAACTTAATTTCAACTCACGCCCTTTAGCTTGAGGTGGAATTCGACGCACGCCGCGCCGGATGCTGCTGAAAAGCAAGAATGACGTGTGCAAGGAGCCTGGAATGAATATTGTCGCTCGTTTCGCAAACGACGAGTCCGGCGCGACTGCGATTGAGTATGGCCTGATTGCCGCGCTCATCGCTGTCGGTATCATCGCCGCTGCAACCACCCTCGGTGGTTCTCTGTCGTCCCTGTTTGGCCGTATCAGCTCGAAGCTGAATACCGCCACGATGTAATATCGATCGAGGCTACGGCCTCGGTTGATCGAGTTCGAAGGGGGCGCAGGCCCCCTTCTGCTTTTTCCGGTTTGTTAACCATGCCGGCCCGACTATGGGACGGGCAAGGCGCGGCGATCGCTCCGGCCCAGTTCGCCGGTGCCGCAATGCTCTCGACCCTAGCGCTGTTCATCTTCCCGCTCCTGATGGCCTTTGCGGCGTCATCGGATCTGCTGACCATGCGCATCGCCAATTGGCTGGTGCTAATTGTCGCCGGGACCTACTTCGCGCTGGCCCTGATCGCGCAGATCCCATTGAGCGATATCGGCATGAGTGTCGCCGCGGCATCGATCGTTCTCGTCATCGCGTTCGCTTTCTTCGCTTTTGGCTGGATCGGCGGCGGCGACGCCAAGCTTGTTTCGGCGACGACCCTGTGGGTTGGCTTCGGCCTGATGCTGCAGTATCTGATCTATGCCGCTCTGCTGGGCGGCGCCCTGACGCTGATGATCTTGTGGGTCCGGCGCTATCCGCTGCATCCGGCGCTTGCCAGGCACAAATGGATCGATCGCCTGCATGACAGCAAGTCGGGCGTGCCCTACGGCATCGCCCTCGCGATCGCGGCCTTGCTGGTCTATTCGGAAACCGAAATCTTCCGCGTGTTCATCGGCTCCTAGTCGCAATCTGCACTGGAACAAGATTCGGTTAACCGTAAATGCAAAGCACCGGTTAACCAAGTTTTGACCCTTCCCCGCCATGATCGCCGCTCAATCTCTGGGCGTAGTCTGTCCTGTGTTGAGTGGAGTCTCCGATGAGAATGTCGCGAATCCTGTTGTTGCTGCTGGCTTTGGTCGCAGGTGGATTGGCAGCATTCCTCGCGACGCGCGGCGGCGATGTGCAGCCGGATCAGCCCCTGACGAGTGAGGTTGTTCCCGAGGAACGCGTACAGATTCTTGTCGCCACTGCGCCGATCGGCATGGGCGAGCGGCTGTCGGACACCAACATTTCCTGGCAGGACTGGCCCAAAGGCGCATTGCGCGACGGCTACATCGACTCAGCGTCGATGCCTGAAGCCCTGACCGACATGAAGGGCACCGTTGCCCGCTTCGAAATCTTCGAAGGCGATCCCATCCGCCAGCAGAAGCTGGTCAAGACCGACCAGGGCTATCTGTCGGCCGTACTCGAGAAGGGCATGCGCGGCGTATCGATTTCGGTCAGTGCCGATTCTGCGTCCGGCGGCTTCATCGTCCCCAACGACCATGTCGATGTCATCCTCACCCGCTCGACGGCAGGTGGTCAGCAGGCCGAGACCCTGCTCTCCAACGTGCGCGTCCTCGCCATCGGCAAGCGCCTCGGTGAAGCCGGCAAGACCGGCGCGCCCGCAGCTCCCGAAGATCCGCGGGCCGAAGTCTTCGACGGTGGCGCCATCGCGACGCTCGAGCTCGATCCGGTGCAGACCGAGACGGTGATCAATGCAGGCCAGCTCGGCAAATTGTCGCTGGCGCTACGCTCGATCGTTGATTTCGCCAAGGCTCCCGGCGAAGAGGACAACATGAAGCGCAACGCTCCGATCAAGATCATCCGCTACGGCACCGAGGTCAGCGTGATGACCGGGGCCACAGCCACGACACCAACGGTCGACCCGGCATCCTACACCGTTCCACCTACTCTACCTGCGGCTCCTGCGATCAACGTAACGGCGACGCCCGCGCCGGCACCGATCTTGGAGTGACAGGAATGCGCGAGGACAAAATGACAATTCGCACTCTCATCGCCATCGTCGCGACGGCACTCGTGCTGACCGGACCAGCGTTGGCTGCGCCAAATTCGCCGGCCTATCTGCGAGTTGCGAACCGGGCGATGGGCCTGACGCAAGAGGTTCAGATCGAAGTCAACAAATCCATGCTGGTGGATCTGCCCACGAACGCCGGTGAAGTGATCGTCAGCCAGCCCAATGTCGCGACGGCGGTGATGCGCACCAAGACCCGCGCCATCATTCAGGGTGTCGCCGGCGGCACCACCAATATTTTCTTCCTCGACGGCGCCGGCAACAGCATCGCCGTTCTCGATCTCAAGGTCGTGCAGCCTGCGTCGGAAGTTGGCGTGGCGCTTGAAGCGACGCTGGCCCGGGTGCTCAAAGGCTCGAACATTCGCGTCGAGAGCCTGACCGACAATGCCATCGACGGCAAGACGCACTTCCTGCTGACGGGAACCGTGCAGACGCCGGAGGACAAGGCCCTCGCCGAGCAAATGGCGACTGAGCTGTCCGAAACTGGCGAAAAGACCGGTAGCCTGATCACAGTCATTGGACCGCAGCAGGTCATGCTGCAGGTCACGGTGGCCGAGGTGAACCGCGCGGTGGCCAAGGAACTGGGGATCGACCTCTCGATGACGACGTCGGGCGGCCTCATCACTGGCCTGGTCAACAAGCCGAACGCCGATGCGCTGGGCGGCGCCTCGGGTATCAGCACCGGGCAGGGCACTGTCACCGGATCGGCCACCATAGGGCCGGCAACATTCTCGGCAACGCTCAAAGCGCTGGCGCGTCGCGACGCGGTTCGCACGCTCGCGCAGCCGACGCTGACCGCGATCTCCGGGCAGCAGGCCGACTTCCTCGCCGGTGGTCAGCGCGCCTACTCGATCTCGGACGGCAATGGCGGCTCGACGGTTGCCTACAAGGACTATGGTGTGAAGCTGAGCTTTACGCCCACCATTCGCCGCGGCGGCATCGTCGGCCTGCAGGTGTCGACCGAAGTGTCGACGCCGATTGGGACCTCCGATTTTAACGTGCGCAGCGCCAAGACATCGGTCGATGTTCCAATCGGCGGTACGCTGGCCATCGGAGGCATCTTCCAGGACGACGTCAAGCAGCGCATCTCCTCGATGCCGGGCCTCGGCGACATCCCGGTGCTGGGTGCGCTGTTCCGCTCACGCGACTTCATTCGGAACCAGACGGAACTGATGATTATCGTCACACCGGTCATCGCCGATCTCGGCCGGCCGGAACTGCCGACGGACAATATGCACATGTCCGGCGACGCCGAGGCGATCTTCCTCGGCCACCTCGAGAAGATGTACGGCGTCGAAGGCGACGGAATGCGTGGAAGTTACACCGGTTCGGTCGGATTTGTTCTCGACTGATGACTGATCGGTAACTGGTGCGATGGAGAGTAGGCTATGAGTTTTCTGACCCCCAAGGACGCTGCCAAGCCGGTGGACGAGCCCGTCGGCGATGTCGCCACCGGCGCCCGGCTGCTGCCCCGCATCACCATTCAGGCGTTCTGCGAACATTCGCAGACGGCCGAACTGGTGGAAGCGGCAGTGCATGACCGGCGCATGTCCAAGGTCGCGCTGACCACGCATAATGGCGGGCTCGAGGGCGCGGTCGAAAGCTACAAGTCCAACCCGACGCCGAATTTGATCATCGTCGAGACGACGCTGCCGACCGAAGAGATTCCTGGCGCGCTCGATCGCCTCGCCGAAGTCTGCGACGCAACCAGCAGGCTCATCGTTCTGGGTCATGTGAACGACGTGCTGCTCTATCGCGAGCTGATCCGCTCGGGCGTGTCCGAATATCTGGTGCTGCCGACCAGCGCACAGTCGATCGTCAATGCGATCTCCGATCTCTTCGCCGCCGAAGGCGCCGCGCCGATCGGGCGCACAGTGGCGTTCGTCTCGGCCAAGGGCGGGGCCGGCTCGTCGACTATCGCGCACAATGTTGCGTGGGCCATCAGCCAGCATCTGCGTCAAGACGTTCTGATCCTCGATCTCGACATGCCGTTTGGCACCGCCGGTCTCAACTTCAACCAGGACCCGCCGCATGGCATCGCCGATGCGCTCAATTCATCCGGCAAGATCGATCACACGATGCTCGATCGGCTGATGAGCAAGGCCGCCAACCACATCAATCTGCTGACCGCGCCGGCTATGCTGGACAAGACCTTCGACCATGGCGAGCGCGACTTCGAGCAGGTGATGGAGCTGGCGCAGAAGACGACGCCCGTCGTTATCCTCGACATCCCGCATGCCTGGACGGCCTGGATCCGTCACACGCTGGCAACGGTCGACGAGATCGTCATCGTAGCCGAACCCGATCTCGCCAATCTGCGCAATGCCAAGAACCTCGCTGACAGCGTCAAGGCGCTCCGGCCGACGGAGTCCGAACCACTGCTGGTCGTCAACAAGCTCGGCCTGCCCAAGCGGCCCGAGATTGCCTCGCAGGAGTTTGCCAACTCGATCGAGTGCAAGCTGCTCGGGCAGATTCCGTTCGACGCGGCGACGTTCGGCACGGCCGCCAACAATGGGCAGATGCTGGCCGAGGTTGCTGCGAACAACCGCACCAACGACATCTTCCGCTCGATCGGCCTGCACGTCACTGGCCGCTCCGTCCCGGAAGCCGCGGGCAAGGCGACGAGCCTCAAGCTGCCCTCGTTCCTGAAGCGGAAGAAGGCCTGATATGTTCGGCAAGCGGCAGACTTTTGGTGGCAACACCCCGGGCGCTGGCGAAGCGCCTCGGCCGCAGGCCTCGCCCAGCAATGCGCCGGTTCCGGCGGTGCAGGCCCGCGCCGAAGTGCCCAAGCCGGTAGTCGATGCCAGCCTCAACCGGCTGCGCAGCGACGAAATCGTCGACGTGCGGAGCGCCGACGCCATTGCGCGCGACAAGGAATATTTCCAGACCAAATCGGCGATCTTCAACGCCCTGATCGACTCGATCGATCTGAGCCAGCTCGCGACGATGGATCAGGAAGCGGCGCGCGAGGAAATCCGCGACATCGTCGCCGAAATCATTGCGCTCAAATCGATCGTCATGTCGATTTCGGAGCAGGAAGATCTGCTCGAAGACATCTGTAACGACGTTCTCGGATACGGGCCGCTCGAACCGCTTCTGGCGCGCGACGACATCGCCGATATCATGGTGAACGGCAGCCAGAAATGTTACATCGAAGTCGGCGGCAAGGTGAAGCTCACCAATGTGCGCTTCCGCGACGACAGCCATCTGATGAATGTGTGTCAGCGCATCGTGAGCCAGGTCGGCCGCCGCGTCGATGAAAGCTCGCCCATCTGCGACGCTCGCCTGCCGGACGGTTCGCGCGTCAACGTGATCGCGCCGCCGCTCGCCATCGACGGGGCCGCGCTCACCATTCGTAAGTTCAAGAAGGACAAGCTGACGCTGGCGCAGCTGGTCAAATACAATTCGATCTCGCCCGAAGGCGCCGAGGTGCTGCGCATTCTCGGCCGCGTGCGCGCCAATGTGCTGATCTCGGGCGGCACCGGTTCGGGCAAAACCACCTTGCTCAACTGCCTGACCGCTTTCATCGAGAAGGACGAGCGCATTATCACCTGCGAGGACTCTGCCGAACTCCAGCTCCAGCAGCCGCATGTCGTGCGCCTCGAAACGCGTCCGCCCAATCTCGAGGGTGAAGGCGAGATCACGATGCGCGATCTGGTCAAGAACTGCCTGCGTATGCGTCCCGAACGCATCATCGTCGGCGAAGTCCGCGGACCTGAAGCATTCGATCTGCTGCAGGCCATGAACACCGGCCACGACGGCTCGATGGGCACGCTCCACGCCAACAGCCCGCGCGAAGCCCTGTCGCGTATCGAATCGATGATCACCATGGGCGGCTATTCGCTCCCCAGCCGCACCATCCGCGAGATGGTGACGTCCTCGATCGACGTGATTGTCCAGGCGGCGCGCCTGCGCGACGGTTCGCGCCGCATCACGCACATCTCGGAAGTGCTGGGCATGGAAGGCGAAGTCATCGTCACTCAGGACATCTTCCTCTACGACATCCTCGGCGAAGACCAGAACGGCAATCTTGTCGGCCGTCACCGCTCGACGGGCATCACCAAGCCGCAATTCACCGAGCGCGCGCGCTATTTCAACGAGGAAGCCAATCTCGTCGAGGCGCTCGAGAAGTCCAACGTTGAGCAGCACACGCTGCTCAACAGCTAAGTGACCTGAATGAGTATGATGCTCGTCTATGCATTGCTGGCGATGGTTGCGGTCGGAGCGGCGGGCGTCGCCTTCGTGCCGTCGCTGCTCGGAAGCACGAGCCGCGCCGACAAACGCATCAAGGCGCTGCAGGGCGATATTCAGGCCAACAGGCGGACCGCTGATGCCGTCAAGACCCGCGACAGCCGCCGCTAGCAGATCCAGGACACGCTGAAGCTGCAGAACGAAGCGCTGGGCAAGGCCAAGCGCCGCGTACCGCTGCAGGATCAGATCTATCAGGCCGGCATGAAGATCAAGGCCAAGGACTGGATCCGCAACCAGATCATCATCGGCGTCGTGTTCGCTGTCGCGATCTTCTTTCTGCAGGTGGAGTGGTACTTCGCCATTATCATCGGCACGGCTGTCGGCTATCTGCTGCCAAAATTCTGGATGGGCCGCCGCAAGAAGAAGTATCAGAACGCCTATCTCGACGAGCTGCCCAATGCGGTCGAAGCCATTGTGCGCGGTGTGAAGTCCGGTCTGCCGCTCAACGATTCCATGCGGCTCGTCGCCAAGGAAGCCAAAGAGCCGATCAAGAGCGAGTTCCAGCGCATCCTCGACCAGCAGACCATGGGCAAGTCGACTTCCGAGGCGATCCAGGTTCTGTTCGATCGGATGCCGTTGCCCGAAGTGAACTTCTTCGTGGTCGTGATCACGGTGCAGCAGCAGGCCGGCGGCAATCTCAGCGAGGCCTTGGGCAACCTCGCGCGCGTGCTCCGCAACCGCAAGAAGATGAAGCAGAAGATCAAGGCGATGTCGTCGGAAGCGAAGGCTTCCGCCGGGATCATCGGCTCGCTGCCCTTTATCGTCGCTGTCCTCGTCAGCCTCACCACGCCGAGCTATCTCGTGCCGATGTTCACCACCCCGATCGGCCTGATCTGGCTTGGTATTGCGGCGATCATGATGTCCATCGGCGTCTTCATCATGTCCAAGATGGTCGCGTTCGACTTCTGAAGGTGTTGCTATGGAAGCCTTGATGACTCGCGAGTTCCTGATCGCCGCGCTTGCGGCGATTTCGGCCGGCGCGGTCGTGTTCACTCTGGGCTTCTCCTTGCTTGGCAAGAGCGGCGCCAACGTCAAGCAGCGCATCAAGCGCGTCGCCCTCGAGCGCGAGAAGATGCGCGCCGAAGAAATGACTCGCCTGCGCGGACGCGGCAACCAGGCCCCCGAGCAGCGCGGCATTCGCCGTGTCGCGGGGCGCGAATACGTCAAGAACGTCGTCGAGCGGTTCTCGCTGCAGAAGGCGTTCGCCGACGAGAACACCGGCGAGCAGCTGGCGCGCGCCGGCTTCCGCGGTCAGGGCCCGATGAACGCCTTCGTGTTCTCGCGCTTCATCACCCCGTTCATCCTGTTCGTCGTGGCCTTTCTCTATCTGCAGTTCACGATCTTCGCGGACAAGCCGCTCTATCTCAACGCCATCTACGCGGTGTTCATCGGTCTCGTCGGCGCCTATCTGCCGACGGTCTGGCTCAAGAACCGCACCGTCAAACGGCAGAAATCGATCAAGCGGGCCTGGCCCGATGCGCTCGATTTGATGCTGCTCTGCGTCGAGGCGGGTATGTCCGTGGAGCATGCGTTCAAGCGCGTCGCCAAGGAGATCGGCCTCCAGAGCCCCGAACTGGCGGAGGAGATCACTCTGACGACCGCCGAGTTGTCGTTCCTGGAAGATCGTACCCGCGCCTACGACAATTTCGGCAAGCGCACCGGCATCGATATCGTCAAATCGGTGATGACCGCGCTGATCCAGGCCGACCGCTACGGCACGTCCGTCGGTACGTCGTTGCGCGTGATGGCCGAGGAAGGCCGCGAGACGCGCATGATGGAAGCCGAGAAGAAGGCAGCTTCGCTGCCGCCGAAGCTGACCGTGCCGCTGATCATTTTCTTTCTGCCGGTGCTGTTCATCGTGATCATCGCGCCGGCCATCATCAAGATGCTCGCGCAGGGCTCGTTCGGCGCCTTTGGCGCGTCATAGCTCGAACTCAGAGTCCTGAAACGAAAAAGGGGCCCTCGAGGCCCCTTTTGCTTCCGTGCGAGCGAGGCGTGCGGCCTATTTGGCGCCCTTGATCAGATCCCAGCGGTTCTGCTGGGTCAGCAGGGCGCGGATGTACGACATGTTCGCCTCCACCTGATCGGGCGGCAAATCCTGTGCGAACAATTGCTGGCATTCGTCGAACCGGCCCTGGAGGCCGACGACGAGGGCGAGGTTCTGGCGGACCTGGCTCGTCGCGCCGCGCATCGCAACGGCCCGGCGCAGATGTGCTTCGGCCTGGTCGAGATCGTTGGTCATCGCAAACGACAGGCCCATATTTGCTTCGAGCGACGCCTCGTTGGGTGCGGTGAGCAATGCCTGTGCGTAGAGAGCACGCGCGTCGGCGTTCTGGCCGCGCTGATCGAGAATGGCGCCCTTGACCAGAAGTGCGTTCCAATCGGGCGAAGCGGGATTGATCGCGCCATCGACGATGCTGGTCGCCTGATCGAAGCGGCCGGCGGCCGTCAGCGCCTTGGCATAGGCAATGCGGATATCGACATCGTTTTTGTGTACTGCGAGCCCGGCTTCGAGCACGCTCACCGCCTGATCGGCCTGGCCGGCGGCGCGCAACGCCGCAGCGTAGTAGATGATGTTGGTCTTGTCCTGCGGGCGCTGCTTGTAGCGTACGGCCAGGTCGGACAGCATCGCCTGCGATTTGGCTTCCGGCTGACCGGAGAAATCGGGCTGCGACATGCTGGAACGGTTGGAGGCACAGGCGCTCAGCGCCAGGGCGGCAACTCCCGCGAGCAGCATGATGCGCAGCGATTTCATAGCAGGATGGACGCGCACAAACACAGCGGCACTCATTGTCGTCCGGCACTCGATGTACCGGCGTCGAGCAATAATTGATTAACCCTAATGGCCGGTTAAGATGGCCCTCTCGCAGCGACTCGCGCCCTCCGGTGACCCATGGCTCAGCCCAAAATTCTGCCGCTCATTCTCGTCGAGGAGGGAGCGCTCGGCGCCGCCGGCCTGAGCAAGAGTCAGGCGCAATGGGCGAGCGCCAATGGCTTCACCGGGCAGCGCGGCAGGCTGCTGGCGCTGCCCTCGGCAACCGGCACGATCGACGGACATTTGTTTGGCGTCGGCGCGAAGGGGTCGCGTCATGTGATGGTCACCGGACTCGCCAGCGCGATGCTCGAGCCGGGGCGTTATCGCCTCGAGGGGGCGGTGGAAGATCCGACCTACGCAGCGCTTGGCTTTCGGTTGGGCGCGTACCGGTTCGATCGCTACCGAGAGATGAAGGCGGCGCCCGACCTCGTGCTGCCCAAGGGCGCCGATGTTGCCGAAGTGAACCGCCTCGCCGACGCTGCGTATCTGGCGCGCGACCTCGTCAACACGCCGGCCAACGACCTTGGTCCGGTGGCGTTCGAGAAAGAGATTCGCGGCTTCGCGACGCGCCACAAGATGAAGCTCAAGGCGATAATCGGCGACGATTTGCTGAAGCAGAATTTCCCGATGATCCACGCCGTCGGCCGCGCGTCGGCAGAAGCGCCGCGGCTGATGGATCTGAGTTGGGGCCGCGCGGGCGACGCTAAGGTCACGCTGGTGGGGAAGGGGGTGACGTTCGACACCGGTGGGCTCGACATCAAGCCGAGCGCCGGCATGTTGCTGATGAAGAAGGACATGGGCGGCGCGGCCAATGTGCTGGGGCTCGCACATGCGATCATCGACGCGGGGCTCCGGGTGCGGCTCCGCGTGCTGATCCCCATCGTCGAGAATGCAATCGACGGTTCCGCGTTCAGGCCGGGGGACGTGCTGCCATCGCGGTCGGGGCAGACAGTCGAGATCGGCAACACCGATGCCGAAGGCCGCCTCATCCTCGCCGACGCGCTGACGCTGGCCGATGAGGAGAAGCCCGAACTGATCGTCGACATGGCGACGCTCACGGGCGCGGCGCGCACGGCGCTCGGCCCGGACCTGCCGCCGCTCTATTCGACCGACGACGCGCTGGCGCGCGAGCTGATGGCGGCCGGACTCGCATCCGATGATCCGCTCTGGCACATGCCGCTCTGGGCGCCGTATGAGGCGATGCTGAGCTCGCGGATTGCCGATGTGAATCATGTGAGCCAGGGCGCGTTTGCGGGCTCGATCACAGCGGCGCTGTTCCTCAAGCGCTTCGTCACGCAGGCCAAGGCGTGGGTGCATCTCGATATCTTCGCCTGGGCCCCCGAGCCGCGGCCCGGCCGTAGCTTTGGCGGCACTGACCAGGGCATCCGCTCGGTCTATGGGGTGCTCAAGAAGCGATATAGTTGACTGTGTCAATTAATTGATGGACGCTGGCATCTATCATGGATGACAGCATCATTTCCGACGTTCGAGCCTTCAACCGTTTCTATACGCGGCAATTGGGGCTCTTGAACGAGCACATCGCCGCCAGCGACTTCAGTCTGGCCGAAGGGCGGGTGATGTATGAGGTCGCGCAACGCGGATACACAACAGGACGCGAGCTCGTCGCGGCGCTTGGCCTCGACCCGGCCTATCTGAGCCGCATCCTGCAGAAGTTCGCCGGGCTCGAATTGATTGCCGTGTCGCCCAGTCCCAGCGACAGGCGCAGCAACACGATTGCGCTGACCAATGATGGCGACGCGGCCGTCGATGAGCTCGACGCGCTCAACGACACGGCAGTGTCGTCGCTGCTCGAAAAGGTCGACCCTGAAGACCACGCCACACTTGTCGCGGCGATGAAGACCATCCAGCTCATTCTGGGCGATGAGCCTGCACCGCCGGCGCCGATCATTCTGCGCGACCACCATGTGGGCGATCTGGGGTGGCTGATCCATCGGCAGGGCCTGCTCTACAATCAGCAATTCGGCTGGGACATCGGGTTCGAAGCGCTCATCGCGGGGATTTATCGCGAGTTCGAACAGGCGGCGATAAGTCCGGCGAAGAAGCTCTGGCTCGCCGAGCGGAACGGCAAAATTCTGGGCTCGGTGTTCGTCATTCCGTACGAAGGCAGTGCCGAAACCGCGCAGTTGCGGATGCTCTATGTCGAGCCGGAGGCGCGGGGGCTGGGGATAGGCACGTTGCTGGTCAAGCAGGCCGTGGCGTTCGCGCGGGGCAATGGCTATCGCAGGATGCGGCTGTGGACGCAGGAGAACCTTGCCTCAGCCCGCAAGATCTACGCGGCAGAGGGGTTCACCATGGTCGAGTCGGAGCCGCATCGCAGCTTCGGCAAGGATTTGATCAGCGAGTTCTGGGAAATCGCGTTCTAGTAGCCGCGCTTGCGATCGACGACATTGGGCAATGGCTTGCCTGCTAGATGGTCGCGGATGATCGCCGAGAAATAGCGCACGCCGGCCTCAATATTGCTGATCGCCGCGATGTGCGGCGTGAGGTAGGCGTTGTCGAGCGCCCAGAACGGGCTCTCCGGCGAGAGCGGCTCAGCCTGGAACACGTCCAGGCTGGCGGCGCCGAGCGTGCCATCGCTCAGGGCTTTGACGATATCGGCCTCGATCTGGTGGCCGCCCCGCGCTGCGTTAACGATGACCGGCCCGCCATCGAGCTTGCGGCGGAGCGTCTTGAACAGGCTGTAGTTGAGAATGCCCGTCGTGTCGGGCGTCAGAGGCAGGAGACAGACGAGGATGTCGGTCTCGGCAAGGAAGGCATCGAGCCCGTCGCCGGAAAAGGTTCTCACGCCCGCGATGGTCTTTGGGGTGCGGCTCCAGCCAAGCACAGAGAATCCCAGTGCCCTGAGCTTCTCTGCGGCATCGGTCCCGAGTTCGCCGAGCCCCATGATGCCGACATTGGTTTCGGACGAGGCGGGCGGATAGAGTTGCGTCCAGCGCCTGGCGATTTGGTCGCGCCTGAAGCGGGTAACGAGTCGCTGATGCATGGTTACGTTCGCGACCACATAGTCGGTCATGCGCTGCGTGAGATCGGCATCGACGAAGCGGACGATCGGCCGGTCGGGCAGAGCGGGGTGCTTGAGCAGCGCGTCGACGCCCGCACCGAGCGACAGCACGGCCTTGAGGTTGGTGAGACCCTCGAAGGCGTGGGGCTTGGGTTTCCAGACGAAGATGTAGTCAATGCTGGCGGGGTCGAAGCTTTCGGTCTGGCGGATGATCTTCACGTCGGGCAACGCCTCCTGATAGCGGCGGGCCCAGCCGGCTTCGTCGACATCGGAGAGGTGAAGCAGCAGATTGGTCATTCAAACCCCCAAACAAAAAGGCCGCACCAGAGGCACGGCCTTGATTCGTGCCTTGCGACTCGGCGCCTTACTGAGCGGCCGAGGATGACTCTGACGAAGCGGGTGCCGACGAAGACGGCTCAGACGAAGCGGCCGGCGCTTCCGAAGACGTCATGGGAGCTTCCGACGACGCCGCGGGGGCTTCGCTGGATGCGACTGGCTCGGCGCTCGAGGCGGCGTCCGGCGGTGGGAAGGGCTTGGGCGACTTCGACAGCGTCGACAGGAAGGCGATGATGTTGGCGCGCTCCTCGTCGTTCTTGACGCCGGCGAAGGTCATCTTGGTGCCGGGGGCGAACGCCTTGGGCGAGGTCAGAAAATGGTTGAGATTTTCGTAGGTCCAGGTGTCGCCCTTGGTCTGGTGCTCGGTCAGCACCGCCGAATAGGCAAAGCCCGGATGGCTGCCGATGACGCGCTCGACGACGTCGTAGAGCCCCGGGCCGGTCTTGTTGGCGCTTGCTTCGCTGAGATCGTGGCAGGCCTGGCACTTCTTGGCGGAGGCTTCACCCGCTGCCGGATCGGCCGAAGCGAGCAGGGTGCCGATGGAGAGCACCGGCGCGTCGGGCGTCGTGGTGCCCGTGTCGCCCTCTTCCGGGGCCGGAAGGGCGTAACCAGGGCCGTTGCCGGTGATCGGGTGGTAGATCGCTTCCGCGAGGAAGCCTACGCCCATCACGAACAGCAAAGTGCCCAGAATGGCGCCAATAATCTTGTTGAGTTCGAACGAATCCATCGTGGTCTCACGAGCCTGCGTCGCCGGGGTATAGACGAGGGGCAAAAGAGCCGCAATCGCCGGTCGCAACCGACGCAAGGAGCCCCGTCCCAAGCGGCGCGAAGATAGTCTGGCGTGCCTCGCGCCGCAACGGCCTAAACTGTGCTGCGACAATTCCCCGTAGGGACGGAATCGGGCACGATTGCAGGGCTTTGCGAAGGGCTTTGCGCAGGGCGTTGATTGACTTGGCGGCCCGAGCGGGTGCAAAGACCGGCGCGTTCTGCTTTTGGGGCAAATCATGGCCAAACTCATCGCCTTCCAAGGCGAACCCGGCGCCTTCAGCCATGCGGCATCGCATGCGCTGTTTCCCAAGGGCGAGCCGGTGCCGTGCCCGACCTTCGAGGACACGATCTCGGCGGTGCAGCAGGGCAAGGCCGATTACGGCGTCGTGCCGGTCGAAAATTCGCTCTATGGCCGTATCACCGACATCTACCATCTGCTTCCCGAGAGCGGGCTGTTCATCACCGCCGAGCATTTCCTGCGCATCGAGATGAATTTGCTCGGCATCAAGGGGGCGACGCTCAAGGACATCAAGTCGGTGCAGTCGCTGAGCGTGGCGCTGGGCCAGTGCCGCAAATTCATCCGCAAGCACAAGCTGAAGACCATCAACGGCCTCGATACCGCCGGCAGCGCGCGCGAGATCGCTGAGCGCGGCGACAAGAGCGTCGGCGCCATCGCCAGCCGCTTCGCCGCCGAGGTCTATGGGCTGGATGTCGTCGCGGGCAATATCGAGGACGCCGCGCACAACACGACGCGCTTCCTCGTGATCTCGAAGACTCCCGAGACCCCCAAGCCGAGCAAGGCGACGGTCAAGACCACCTTCGTCTTCCGCGTCCGCAACGTGCCGGCGGCGCTCTATAAGGCCATGGGTGGCTTTGCCACCAACAGCGTCAACATGACCAAGCTCGAAAGCTACATGATCGACGGCTCGTTCACTGCAACGCAGTTCTACGCCGACATCGAGGGCCACCCCGACGACCGCAACGTGCAACTGGCGTTCGAGGAGCTGGGGTTTTTCACCGACCATTTCCACGTGCTGGGCGTGTACCCGGCGGGCAAGGTTTAGGGTCGTCTACAACTCCTTCTCCGCCAGCTCTCGGAACCCATCCGGCACGCTGCGGTGACCTTCGAGCACCACCGACCCATAACCGATGGCGTCCCAGCCGAAGCGGCCTCGGACTTTGTCCATGGCGCGGTCGGCGGTCCAGCGGGAGGCGCCGGATTTGGTGCCGGGGCGGCGATTTTCACCGGCGAGGCCCATGGAGAGTTCGAGCTGGAGTATCGGCTGGTAGTCGAGATGCGACACCGAGATGGCGAGGAGGGAGATGGTGACCTCTTCCGGATGTTCCGCAAGCGCGGTGAAGACGAGGTCTTCGGCGATCTCGGTGACGATGCCGGTGGCGGCCACTGGGGCGTCGAGGGTGAGGGAGCGGGTAATGGCCCGCATGTCGGAAAAGCGGATGCGCACCGTGACGCAATGGCCGGCCAGCGATTTGGCGCGGAGCCGCGAACAGATGCGATCGGCCAGCATGCGGAGGGTCGGGCGGATGATCTTCGCCGTCGCGGGCTTGCGGCCGAGCGCCGATTGCGCACCGGCGGAACGGGCGCGGCGATCCATGTCGATAGAGCGGGGGTCGCGGTTGAAGGCGAGCGATTTGAGTTTCTCGCTGGCGGCCGGACCGAGCAGCCTGTCGAGCGACTGACCCGGCGTCGCGGCAAGCTGGCCGATGGTGGTAACGCCCACCGCCGCGAGACGCGCCTTGGTCTTGGGACCGACGCCCCACATCAGTTCGACCGGCAGGCCGTGCAGGAATTCGAGCTCGGTGGCCGGATCGATGAAGCAAAGTCCGTCGGGCTTCGCTACTTGCGAGCCGATCTTGGCGAGATGTTTGGTGCGGGCGACACCGACTGAGATGGGGAGCCCCACCTCGTCGCGGACGCGCTTGCGGACAATCTGCGCGATGGCGATGGGCGGGCCGAACAGATGCGCGGTGCCGGCAACGTCGGCGAAGGCTTCGTCGATCGAGATGCGCTCGACCAGCGGCGTGTAATCGTCGAGAATCTTGATCGCTGCGTCGCCGAGCCGCTGATATTCGCTGAAATGGCCCTCGACGAAGATGAGATCGGGGCAAAGCGTCTTCGCCTCGCGTCCCGACATGGCGCCGCGCACGCCGAACTTCTTGGCTTCATAGGAACAGGCGAGGACCACGCCGCCGCCCACGGCGATCGGTTTGCCGCGCAACGCCGGGTTCAGCATCTGCTCCACCGACGCATAGAAGGCATCGAGATCGGCATGGAGGATCGTCGCTTCGGCGGTCATGACGCGCGGGTCCGTGGAGAACAAAAGAAGAACAAATCGGCGGGGGAGTCAACACCAGCGCTGGGCAGCCATGCCGACAAGCTTCGGACAGGGCGGATGCGGTCTGCTAGAGGTCTGCCCGATCCCTTCACCGAGACCCGCCCGCCTATGAGCTCTTCCGACGATTCCGCGCCCGCCGTTCATGCCGCTCTCGCCGGCGCCCTAGCGGCGCAGGGCTATGACACGCTGACGGCGGTGCAGCAGGCGGTGCTGACGGACGAGGCCGCAGGCGTCGATCTGCTGGTGTCGGCGCAGACCGGTTCGGGCAAGACCGTCGCCTTCGGGCTCGCCATCGCGCCGACGCTGCTCGGGGACGCGGTTCGATTCGGTCACGCAGAGAAGCCGCTGGGGCTCGTGATTGCGCCGACGCGCGAACTGGCGATGCAGGTGCAGCGTGAACTCGACTGGCTCTACGCCGATGCGGGTATTCGCACAGCCTCGGCGGTCGGCGGCATGGACCAGCGCGCTGAACGTCGCGCGCTGGAGCGCGGTGCACATCTGGTGATCGGCACGCCGGGGCGTCTGCGCGATCACATAACGCGTGGCGCACTCGATCTCAGCGCCCTGCGCGCCGTGGTGCTGGACGAGGCCGACGAGATGCTGGATCTCGGGTTCCGCGAGGACCTCGAATTCATTCTCGCCGCTGCGCCGCCCGAACGCCGCACACTGATGTTTTCTGCGACCGTGCCGCGGGCCATCGCCGATCTGGCGAAGACCTTTCAGCGCGACGCGCTTCGGCTCACCGCGACGGCCGCGACCGAGCGGCATGCCGATATCGAATATCGCATCACGCTGGTGCAATCGAACGAGCGCGAGCACGCGATCATCAACACGCTGCTGCTCAATGACGACAGCAGCGCGCTGGTGTTCTGCCATACGCGCGAAGCGGTGCGGCATCTGACGGCGCGGCTTGCCAATCGCGGCTTCGATGTGGTGGCGCTGTCGGGTGAGCTGGCGCAGTCGGAGCGGACGAGTGCGCTGCAGGCGATGCGCGACGGGCGGGCCCGCGTGTGTGTCGCGACCGACGTTGCGGCGCGCGGCATCGATCTCCCCAATCTGGATCTGGTGATCCATGCCGATCTGCCGACCAATCCGGATATTCTGCTGCACCGCTCGGGCCGGACCGGACGGGCGGGCCGCAAGGGCGTCTGTGTGCTGATCGTGCCGATGCATCGGCGTGGCGCGGCGCAGCGGGTGCTGAAATTCGCCAATCTCGAGGCCATTCAACAGAATGCGCCGGGGATCGCCGAGATCGAAGCGCGCTATCGCGAAAAGATCCTCGAGATGGCGCTGGCCTCGGCCCCGCCCGATGAAGCCGAGGCGCCATTCGTCGCCGAGCTGATGGCGAAGCTGACGCCGGAGCAGATCGCAGCCGCCTTCCTGCGCCAGCAGCTTGCGGCGCGTCCGGTGCCCGAGGAGATTTCGCAGGCGCCGATCGTGCCGATGGGCGAGCGGCCGAGCCGTGCCGGCAAGCGCTTCGAAGATGCGCAGCGCGACAGCGAACCGCGTCAGCCGCGGATGGAGGGTGGCGTGTGGTTTACACTGTCGCTCGGCCGCAAGCATCGCGCCGATCCAAAATGGCTGCTGCCGATGATATGCAAGGCTGGCGACGTGACCAAGCGTGATGTCGGCTCGATCAAGATTCTCGACACTGAAACGCGATTCGAGATTTCCGCCGATAAGGCGCCCGCCTTCGCGCAGCAGATCGCTCGCACCGGCACGCTGGAGAAGGGTGTGCGCGTCTCGTCATCGGAGGCGCCGGGCGAGGCGCGGTCCTACAGCAAGCCGAAATACGAGCCGGCGGAGGCTAAGCCCGAGCGGAAGCCGTTCGTCGCGCGAGAGGAACAACCCGTCGCGAAGCCGAAGCGCCACAAGCCAGCCGAAGACGAAATCGTCGCACGGGATGTGCCGGCCGAAGCTGAGCCGCAGCAGATTGCGGACAAGCCGCATAAGGCAAAGGGCAAGCCCGAAGCCAAGGTGAAGGCCAAGTTCAAGCCGAAGTATCAGGGCAATCCGAAGGACAAGGGTAAGCCGAAGCACAAGGGCAAGGCGAACCGGGCAGATGCGGGCGACCAGTCACGCGTGCGGTCTAAATCGCCCTAATGCGCTGAGACGAACTGAACGCCGAGTTCGCGATGCGTGCGCCAGGCGACGACGCAGGGCTGGCGAGCGGTGCTTTCAAGCAGCAGATCGAAGCGGTCGGGGATGCCGACGACTGAGCTGACCTGAAGCTTCGCGCCTTTGCCCGAGAGATTGCGCACGGTGCAATCGATGGTCGAGCGGCCCAGATTGAACACGATGCGCCCGCCCTTGAGCGTGCTGCGGCGCTGGGCCGCCCGGTTTTCAGTTTCTGGTGTCGCCATCATGATCACTCTCCTCGGCACTATGTAGTGAGGTAATGCGCGAGGACAACAACCCGTTTCGGCCCATTTTCTCTAGGGTTTTCGTCGAATTGCGTGAACGGGGACGGTTAATGGCTCAGGGGTCGCGGTGGAGCCACAGATCGATGAAATTGGGCCCGAGACGCACGAACATCACATCGTCCGGCCGCCAGCCTTTTTCCTTGATCGGATCGGCAAGCAGAGGATTGGCGGCGATGGTGCGGGTCAGCGCGGCGGCATTGCCCAGATCGTGAAATTCGAGGCCTTTGCAGAACTGCCAGAGGCGCACCTTGTAGGTCTCATCAACCGCCGCGACTTCGGCCTTGCGCACGATCCGCGGCAACATGCTGGCAAAGCCGGGGGCGCAGTCCGTGGCAAGGGCGGCAGTGGGCGCGCCAAGCAGCAGGGCAGCAAGAATGAGCGGACGAAACATCGTGGCCTCCATATTGGCCTCCAAATGAGCACAGCCTTGCATCTACGCCAATCCTGACAGATATAGGGCCTTGAGAGGTTGGCGCGGACGTGTTCCTCGCCAACCGGGTCAGGTCCGGAAGGAAGCAGCCCCAACGAGACCTTCACGGGTCGTTGCCAGCCTCTCGCCTTCCCCTTGAAATTTCGGTCGTGAATTGGGCCGATTACGCCGCCGGTGGTTGAGGCCCCCACCCCCGGCCCCTCCCCGCGGGGGAGGGGAGCGGACGCGAGTTCCGTGGACGAACTCGGTGAGCTTTTGCGGAACCGGCCCGGCCTCGCTATATACTCTCCATGGCTGACGCACTTTTTCCCGAGAGCGAGATGACGCCGCCCAGTGCTGGGGCGAAGGCGCCTTATCTCGTGCTGGCGCGCAAATACCGGCCGTCGAGTTTTTCGTCTCTGATCGGCCAGGACGCGATGGTGCAGACACTGCGCAATGCGTTCAAATCGGGTCGTATTCCGCATGCCTTCATGCTGACCGGCATCCGTGGCGTCGGCAAAACCACAACGGCGCGCATTCTGGCGCGGGCGGTGAATTTCGAGGATGAGACCGGGCGTCACCCGACGCTGGAACTCGACCGCGAGGGCATCCACGACAAGGCCATCATCGAGGGCCGCCATGTCGACGTGATCGAGATGGACGCTGCGTCGAACACCGGCATCGCCGATATCCGCGAGATCATCGATTCGGTGAAATACGGCCCGGCGTCGGCGCCGTTCAAAGTCTACATCATCGACGAAGTTCACATGCTCTCGACGGCGGCCTTCAACGGGCTGCTGAAGACGCTCGAAGAGCCGCCCCCCTATGTGAAGTTCATCTTCGCGACGACGGAAATCCGCAAGGTGCCGGTCACCATCCTCAGCCGCTGCATGCGCTTCGATCTGCGCCGCGTGCCGCCCGAGACGATGAAGGGCCATCTGGTCGAATTGCTGGCCAAGGAGGGCATCGGCTACGAACCGGAGGCGCTGGCGATGATCGTCCGCGCCGGCGAAGGCAGCGTGCGCGATAATCAGTCGCTGCTCGATCAGGCCATTTCGCATGGCGACGGGAAGGTGACCGCCGCGACGGTCAAGGCGATGCTCGGGCTCGGCGATCGCGCCAAATCGATTGATCTGTTCGAGGCGCTGATGCGCGGCCAGATCGCCGACGCGCTGACGCTGCTGCGCGAATTGTACGATGCCGGCGCCGACCCTGAGACGGTGGTCGGCGATCTCGCCGACTTCACCAATCTCGTGACGCGGCTGAAGATCGTGCCGGCAGCGGCCGACGATATTTCACTCACCCCAGATGAGCGGATTCGTGGGCCCGAGCTGGCGCAGAAGCTCGGCATGCGGGCGCTGAGCCGGGCGTGGCAGATTCTGTTCAAGGGCATCGAAGAGATCAAGAATGCCGGCAATGGCCTGCAGGCGGCCGAGATGGTGCTGGTGCGGCTCGCCTATGCGAGCGAATTGCCGAGTCCGGACGAGCTGATCAGCAAGTTGCAGACAGCGCCGACACAGGGTGTGTCCGCCGGTGTGCCCTATCGCGGCACGGTCAATGCGGGCCCGCAGGCGATGCGGCAATTGGAGCCGGCGCCGCGGGTCGAGATTGCGCCGATGGCGGCGCCGTTTGCGAGCCCGCGCAGCTATCTCGAACTGGTGGCGCTGGCCGGCGAGAAGCGCGATGTGGTGCTGAAGATCGCGCTCGAAACGCAGATGCGGCCGGTGGCCTTCCGCGAGAAGTCGATTGAAGTCGCGCTGGTCGAGGGCGCCGATCCGGCGATCATCCAGACGCTGTCGGCGCGCTTGAAATTGTGGACGGGGCAGGTCTGGGGCGTGTCCGTTTCGCGCGCCCCGGCGACCGGCCCGACCATGCGCGACGTCAAGCAGCAGCATGTCGAGGCGCAGAAATCGGAAGCGCAGGACGACCCGCTGGTCAAAGCCATTCTCGAAATGTTTCCGGGCTCGAAGGTGACAGTGAAGCTGCGCGAAGACGAGGTTCCCGACGCCGCCTATGAAGATGCGTTTTCCGACGAGCGTGAGGACGAGTGATGGTCGATTTTATGGGCATGATGAAGAAGGCCGAGGAACTGCAGCGCAACATGCAGGCGATGCAGGACGAGCTCGGCAATTTGAGCGTCGAGGGCGCATCCGGCGGCGGACTGGTCGTCGTGACGCTGAGCGGCAAGGGCGCCATGAAGGGGCTGAAGATCGACCCGTCGCTTTTTAGGGAAGACGATGTCGAAGTGCTCGAGGATCTGATCGTCACCGCGCACAATGAGGCCAAACAGAAGGCCGAGGCGATGATGCAGAAGAAGATGGCCGAGGCGACTGCGGGACTGCCGCTGCCGCCGGGCATGAAACTGCCGTTCTAGTATGGCCGCCGGACCGGAAATCGAGCAGCTGATCCAGCTGCTGGCGCGCCTGCCGGGGCTCGGGCCGCGGTCGGCGCGGCGGGCGGTGTTGCAGCTGATCAAGAAGAAGGA
>JBDSHC010000141.1:0-3370 GCA_039918675.1 Devosia sp. | reverse complement strand
ACTGCACGCCGGGTCTGACCCGGGAGTTCGGAGTCCGGCGACTGGCCGGGCTCCGACTTGTGCCGGTTCGAGGGAGGCGGGGAGGAGTTCGCCGATCGAACCGGAAAGGAGGACCGGCTGCCCGAAGAGATCAGTTGTAGGCGCGCTCGCCATGGGTCGACAGATCGAGCCCATCGCTCTCGGCCGATTCGGAGACGCGGGCGCCGCCGAACAGGGCCTTGACGATGAACATCGCGACCGCCGCCACCACGCCAGACCACACCACGGCGATGCCGACGGCCTGGAGCTGGATGAGGAACTGGTTGCCGATCGAGTAGGCCGCCGGATCGCCGAGGGCGAAGCCGCCAAGCGAGGGAGCAGCGACCACCGCGGTGCCGAGAGCACCGACGATACCGCCAACGCCATGGACGCCGAACACGTCGAGAGCGTCGTCATACTTGAACATCGGCTTGAGGGTCACGACGGCCCAGAGACACACGACACCGGCAACGGCGCCGAGGACGATCGCGCCCATCGACCCGGCAAAGCCGGCGGCGGGAGTGATCGCAACGAGACCGGCGACGGCGCCAGAGGCGGCACCGAGCAGCGAAGCATGGCCGCGGGTGAACTTCTCGGCGATGGCCCAGGCCATGGCGGCTGCCGCGGTGGCGGTGATGGTATTCATCAGCGCCTGAGCGGTCAGACCGTTGGCTTCGAGGTTGGAGCCGGCGTTGAAGCCGAACCAGCCGACCCACAGCAGACACGCGCCGATGAAGGTCATCACGAGGTTATGCGGCGGGATCGGTTCTTTCATGAACTCCTTGCGGGGCCCAAGAATGATGGCTGCCACAAGACCGGCAACACCGGCATTGATGTGAACCACCGTACCGCCGGCGAAGTCATAGGCGCCGAGTTTGAAGAGATAGCCGCCCGAGAACCAGACCATGTGGGCGATCGGCAGATAGGAGAAGGTGAACCAGATGGCGAGGAACACCATGACCGCACCGAACTTCATGCGTTCGGCAATGGCGCCCACGATCAGCGCCGGCGTGATGGCGGCGAAGGTCAGCTGGAAGATCACGAAGGTCAGTTCCGGAATGTGGAACCCGGCCGAGAAGGTCGCCGATTCCGACGCCGGCGTGATGCCGTTGAGGAAGAGGCGCGAGAAATCGCCGATGAAGTTCGAAATGCCGCTGCCATCCACCGCGCCGTTGAAGGCGAGCGAGTAACCGTAAAGCACCCAGAGGATTGAGATCATGCAGAAGCCGGCGAAGACCTGCATAAGAACCGAGAGCATGTTCTTGGCGCGCACGAGGCCGCCATAGAACAGAGCGAGGCCGGGAATGGTCATGGCGATCACGAGGACCGTCGAGATCAGCATCCAGGTTGTGTCGCCCTTGTCGACGACGGGAACGACTGCATCCTGGGCGATGGCGGGGAGGGCGCATGCGAGCGCTGCAATGGTCGCCAGTCCCAGGATTTTCGACGTTTTAGACAGTGTCATGAGTTTCTCTCCAGAGATTGGCGTCAGAGAGCCGCCGCGCCGGTTTCGCCGGTGCGGATGCGGGTGACCGCGAGGAGGTCGAGAACGAAGATCTTGCCGTCGCCAATGCGGCCCGTCTGGGCGCTTTCACGGATCGCCGTCACGATGGCGTCGGACTGCGAGTCCTCCACCGCGATTTCGATCTTGAGCTTGGGCAGGAAATGCACGGCGTATTCAGTGCCGCGGTAGATTTCGGAATGGCCCTTCTGCCGGCCATAGCCTTTGACTTCAGTCACGGTCATGCCGTGGACGTCGAGCGAATTCAGCGCCTGACGCACTTCCTCCAGCCGCGACGGCTTGATGATTGCGATCACCAGTTTCATGGATGCCCCTTTCGTCTTGCCGTTGGTCTCCAATGCCCGCAGAGACTCAAGCGCCGTGCCAGTTGTCGCCACAATTGCCAAGATTATGATTCTGTTAAGTGAATCGGCTTGAGCGGACCGGGAAGCTGGTGCGACGATCACGAGACGGCTGGATTGCTGCCCTACATTTGAGCAAACAGCCCCATTTTGCTCATTGTTTGTGCAACCTGCGGCTCTGTGCCTCTTGCGGAGGCGGACGGCGCGCGCCACTAATCAGGCTCGAACAGGATGACGGCGATGAGTGACCAGTCCTATGACGTCATAATAGTGGGTGGCGGGCCGGTGGGACTGGCGCAGGCGCTGGCTTTGACCCGCTTCCAGCAGGGGATGCGGGTGGCGCTCGTCGATCGGCGGCCGTTCGCGGTGCCTGACGACAAGCGGGCCTTTGCCCTGTCGGCAGGCGTCAGGCGGGTCCTCGATACGCTTGGCGTGTGGTCGGCTGTTGCTGATGAGGCCGAGCCGATCCGCGCCATGAAGATCACGGATTCGGGGGAAGGCGATCTCTCCCGGCCGGTATTTTTGACGTTCGAGGGCGATGTCGCGCCGGGCGAGCCTTATGCCCACATGGTCGCCAACCGGGTGCTGACGCGGGCGCTGCTCGAGGCGGTTCAGAACCGCGTCGAGTTCATCGCGCCGGTCGAGGTGACAGGGTACGCAGCCGAGCCGGCGCGGGCGACACTGTCGCTCAAGGACGGGAGGGTACTGAGCGCGCCGCTGATCGTTGCCGCCGATGGGGCGCTTTCGGCGCTGCGTGGCATGGCGGGGATCGAGACGGCCAGTCACGACTACCACCAGGCCGGTATCGTCACGACGATCAGCCATGAGCTGCCGCACGAAGGCACGGCGTTTGAACATTTTCGGCCGGCCGGTCCATTCGCCAGCCTGCCGCTGCCGGGCAAAAGGTCGTCGCTGGTGTGGACGGAAGCCAGCGCCGAAGCGGCACGCCTCAAGGCGCTGCCGCTTGGCGAAGTGGCGCTGCTCATTGAAGCGGCGATGGGATCAAGCCTAGGCAAGGTCATCGTCGAGGAGAAGCTGCAGAGCTTTCCGCTCCGCATGCAGCTGGCGAAGAATTTCGTCGGGCCGCGATTGGCCATTATCGGCGACGCCGCGCATGTCATTCACCCGCTCGCCGGACAGGGGCTGAACCTCGGGCTCAAGGACGTCGCGGCGCTGGCTGAGATTGTGATCGACGCCATGCGGCTCGGGCTCGATCACGGCGCAGCGGATGTGCTGGGGCTCTATCAGTCGGAACGGCGCTTCGACACCGCGCTGATGGCGGCGGTGACCGACAATCTCAATCGGCTGTTTTCGAACGATGTCGCCGCTGTGCGGGCGATCCGGGATATCGGGCTGGGGCTTGTCGACCGTGTGACCCCGATCAAATCGGCGTTGATCGGCCGGGCGGCAGGGTTGGACAATAGCGGCCCGAAACTGCTGCGTGGATTGCCGCTCTAGGGAGACCAGACATGCCATTGGCGCGTATCGA
>JBDSHC010000140.1:0-32669 GCA_039918675.1 Devosia sp. | reverse complement strand
TCTTTTGGCACTCTCCCTAGAACTTGTCCAGACTGCGGCGACAGGCGAAAACCAAGCTGCGACACTATACCCGACCGCCGCTTTCACCCGCCATCATAAGGAAGGGCCGATGACCATCGCCCTCGCGCTCTACCAGCCCGATATCGCCCAGAACACCGGTACTCTGCTGCGGCTGGGCGCCTGTCTCGCCGTGAGCATCCACATCATCCACCCAACCGGCTTCGCGTTTTCCCGCAAGGAGCTGAAACGGGGCGGCCTCGACTATCTCGATCTGGCGGATGTGGTGGAGCACGACAGCTACGCCCATTTCGAGATCTGGCGGCGTGAGGCCGGCCGCCGGCTGGTGCTGCTCACCACCAAGGCCAGCGGCTCCGCCTATGACGCTCAGTACCAAGCGGAGGACATCCTGATGATGGGCCGCGAGAGCGCCGGCGTGCCCGAGAGCGTGGCGGGAGACGCCGACCTCCGCATTCGCATCCCGATGCTGCCCGAGCGGCGCTCGCTTAACGTCGCAATTGCCGCAAGCCTGATTTTAGGCGAAGCCCTGCGCCAGACCGGCCACTTCAAGGCGCTGACATGACCCTGCCCGCCGACATCGATGCCAAGAAGGCGAAAGCCGCTGCCTGGTTCGCGGAGGTGCGCGACGATCTTTGCGCCCGGCTCGAAGCGATTGAAGTCGAAGGCGGGGTTCAGTCAGACCGGCCAGCGGGAAAATTCGAAATCAACCCGTGGTCACGGCCCGATGGCGGCGGCGGCGAGATCGGCATGCTGCATGGGCGGGTGTTCGAGAAAGCCGGCATCCACATCTCGGTGGTGCATGGCCGCTTCACCGAAGAATTCGCAAAGCAGATGCCGCACACCGAAGCGGGCGCCGAATTCTGGAGCGCCGGCGTGTCGGTGATCGTCCATCCGTGGAACCCCAATGTTCCCGCGGCGCATATGAACACGCGCATGATCGTCACCGGCAAGAATTGGTTCGGCGGCGGCGGCGACCTGACCCCCGTTCTCGACCGGAGGCGCAACCAGACCGACCCCGACAGCATCGATTTCCACGCTGCCTATCGCGCCGCCTGCGAAGCCCATGGCGTCGACTATCCGCGCTACAAGCAATGGTGCGACGAGTATTTCTGGCTCAAGCACCGCAACGAGCCGCGCGGCATCGGCGGCATTTTTTACGACGCCCACGACAGCGGCGACTTTGACGCCGACTTCGCCTTCACCCAGGACGTCGGCCGCGCCTTCCTCGACATCTACCCTGCCCTTGTGCGCCGCAATTTCACGACGCTGTGGACAGAAGCCGACCGCAACGAACAACTCATCCGCCGCGGCCGCTACGTCGAGTTCAACCTGCTCTACGACCGCGGCACGACCTTCGGCCTCAAGACCGGCGGCAACATCGACGCCATCCTGTCGTCGATGCCGCCCGAAGTGCGCTGGCCGTAGCGGGAACGCCTCGTCGCTAGAGCCGTTTCTTCTGTTGGTCAGAGGAGGTTGCGATGAAGCAATATGAATGTCTCGTGCCGGGCTGCGCCTGGCACACGGAAGCCAAGGACGAGGCGGAGATTGTGCGGCGCTCGGCTGAGCATCTGCGCAATGTGCATGCGGAAAGCGAGGTGCGCCCCGAAATGATCCAGCGCATCAAGCAGCGCATTCACGAGACGACGCCCGGGCAATAGTCAGTGCGGCAGGATCGACAGCAGCTCGTCGCGGCCCAGCTTGAAGCCGCTCTTGATCCAGTGCTTCTCGAGACGATCCAGCTCGGCCCCGATCTTGGGGCCGGGCTTGTAGCCGCGGTCGAGCAAATCGGTGCCAGAGAGGGGGAAGCGCGGCACGTCGATATTTTCGAGATGCTCCATCACCGCTGACTTGCCCGCCTCGGTCCACCCAGCGAGCGTCGCCGCCACGTCGATCGCGTCGGTGAGTGCGGCTGGGAAACGATAGGCCGCTTCGTTGACATGAAAGTCGGTTAGCAGCGCCGCGGCGGTGAGGATTGACTCGACCGTCATGATCTCGTCGCGCGACAGCCGCCAGCGATCTTTCAGCGCGGTGGTTCCCAACGCATGTACGATCAGCGCCAGCCGCGCGATGCCGTTCGGCTTATGGGCACGCCGCTCATAAACGCCGAGCTGTGCCAGAAGCTCGGCCGGCATCGCCAGAATGCCGGTGTCGTCCATGATCTCGAAGGTGCGCGCAATTTGCGGCAGCGCCAGCATGCGCCGGATTTCCATCCCGACGCGCTCGGCGGAAAGGCTCGACAATGTACCCGCCGCTTTGCGAACGGCGGCGATACCGTCCTCGTCATATTGCTGCTGGCCATGGCTCGCGGTGAAGCGGAAGAAGCGGTAGACGCGCAGCCGGTCTTCGGTGATCCGTCGATTTGCATCGCCGATGAACCGGACCACGCCGTTGAGACAATCGTCGATGCCGCGAATGGGATCGAACAACTCGCCATCCATGTCGGCGTAGAGGGCGTTGAGCGTGAAATCGCGCCGCTCGGCATCGCGCGTCCAATGATAGCCGAAGCGCACCTTGGCGCGCCGCCCATCGGTCTTGAGGTCCTCGCGCAATGTCGTGACTTCTGCGACGCGATCACCGATCCGGAGCGTAACCGTGCCATGCTCGATGCCCGTGGGGACCGCAGAAATCCCGGCGAGGCTCGCACGCTTGACGACATCGCCCGGCAGCAGTTCGGTGGCGAAATCGACATCGGTCACGGCGCCCAGTTCGCGAATCGTGTCGCGCACGGCGCCACCCACGGCGCGGGTCTTGCCCTCGGCGCCACCCAGGACCTCGAAAATCTTCTGCGTCGCCGGATCGCGCAGCCACGGGGCTTCTCTGAGGCGTTGCAACGCCGCCTTGGGTATCACCAGGGAACCTCGTCCTTCAGTACAAGTTCGTAAAACCGCCGCGTCAGATTGGCGGTTATGCCCCAGATGACAAGCCCCTCATGCGCGATCTGCCAGGTCGAGCCCTCGAGCTCCCCGCGTTTGAAGTGAAATTGCCCGAAGTTTTCCCCTCGCATCAGCAGCGGCAGTGGCACTTCGAACACAGTTTTGACCTCACCCGGATTGCCGACAAAAGCGCGATGCGGCGTCACCTCAGCAACGACCGGGGTGATCATATAGTTTGAGCCGGTGAAGTACGACGGCAGATAGCCGAGCAGTCGCGCATCCGCCCGGTCCAGCGCGACTTCCTCCCACGCCTCGCGCAATGCCGCATCGCCCGGACCATCGTCGGTCGGATCGATCTTGCCGCCGGGAAACGCGATCTGCCCCGAATGCGAGCGGAGGTCGGGCGAGCGCTCGGTATAGAGCACGGACAGCGCTTCGCCGCGTCGAACCAGCGCGATGAGCACGGCGGCGTCGCGTGGAGGTGTCGGAAAGCCACCCTCGGGTTTCCAGTCGGGCTCAAGATCGGCGGTTTCTTCTGCCGCCTGTGGTGAGGGCAGCAGCCGAAGCCTGATTCGCTCAATCAGTTCATCGGCTGCCGACACGATACGCCCTATTGATGCTTCTTTGCTCCGAACGCCGCGATCTTGCCCTTGAGGCTGGTCGCGAGCGTCTTGTCGTCAGCATAGACGAGCACCCGGCTGGGGTCGACCGGGCCGGGCCACTCAATGGCCCCCAGCGTCGTGGGCTGCCAGCCGAGTGGGCAGTAATAGTCGCGATCACCGATCAAGACGACAAAACGGGCCTTACCGCGCTCCAGCGCCAGGCGGGTCACTTCGAGCGCCACATATTTGCCGATGCCGCGCTTGCGAAAATCAGGATGCGTCGCGAGCGGGCCCAGCATGTAGCCGTCGACGCCGCCGACGCTGATCGGCGTCATCCAGACGGAAGCGCAGGGAGTTCCATCGACTTCGGCAACGAGGGAGAGAGATTTGTCGATCGGGAAGCGCTCGCGCACCCGGAAGGCCGTACGAGCGAACCGCCCCGGGCCGAACGCCAAAGCCTGCAGATCATCGACGAATTTCTCGTCGGCCGGCGTGGCGATGCGAAGCGTTGCGGGGGCGGGTTGCGGAGGGGCGGCGGGAGCCGCGGCAACAACGGACGAAGCGATCATGTGACGAGTCCAGAAATAGAATGAGGACAAACGTGCCAGCGCCATGGCTGGCTCCCGACCACTATGGTCGTCGGGTCACTTGAACGTGTCTCTCCATCCTGGACGCCTCCTGACGTCTAAAGGCGCAGTAGCACCATGGGCCAATTGCGTAAACGACAAATCATGCGATCGGCCTCACGATTCAAGACCCTAGGGTTGCCGCCGGCCAATTGTGACAATAATTACCACTCCAGCGCCCGCTCGCCGCCGCTGACGATCTCGGCTACCCGCCGCGCGGTGCCGGGATCAACATCCGCCGGCAGACGGCCAACATCGAACCACTGGCACTGCGCGATCTCGGCGTTCGGGGTAAACTCACGCTGTTTCGTGAACTTTCGCCAGACGAACAGCGGGACGTGGTCGCGGGCGCCGCCGGCCAGCCGGTTCAAATACATGCCGTGCAGCGCCGCCCGCCCCTCCGGCCGATATCCCGCCTCTTCAAGCGTTTCGCGCGCCGCGGCGGCCTCGGCGGTCTCCCCCGGCTCGACTCCACCGCCGGGGAACTGCCAGCCAGGCAGATAGGTGTGGCGGATGAGGAGGACCTTTTCGCCGTCGATCAGCACCGCCCGCGCCCCCAATGTGAGGCGCTTGCGGATAGCGACGAGAAACAGATGGAGACGCGTACGAACGAACTGGAAAGTGGTGAGGCGGGGTTGGGTCATGGCCCGACGCTAGCAGCCCGGCCAAACGGGCAAAACCGCCCGCGAACCAGATCAGCCATTTTCTTGCCGCCCGCGCCGTGGCATTACGCGCGACAATGATCACCTTGGCCCACATTTCCGACGTCCATCTGGCGCCCTTGCCGCCAATGGCGTGGACCGAGCTGCTGAACAAGCGCATCACCGGCTACGTCAATTGGCGGCTGCGCCGGCACAGCACGCTTTCGGGCGACGGGCTGGCCAACCTCGTCCGCCACATGCGCGAGCAGAACCCCGACTTCACCGCCATTACCGGCGATCTGGTCAATCTGGGGCTCGAAGCGGAGGCCAATACCGCCTGGAACTGGCTGCAGACGATCGGCGGACCGGACGATGTGTGCGTCTCGCCCGGTAATCACGATGCCTATCTGAAGCCCTCGCTCGGCTTCAACAATGCGCGCTGGGGCGAGTATATGAGCGGGGAAGCGCTCGACGCCGCGCAATTCCCCTTCGTACGCCGGATCGGCGACGTCGCATTGATTGCCTGCTCCAGTGCGGTGCCGACGGGCCCGGCCATGGCGTATGGCCGCTTCGACCAGGCTCAGGCCGACCGGCTCGGACGCATTCTCAAAATGCTTGGCGACGCCGGCTATTTCCGTATCGTCATGATCCACCATCCGCCCAACCTCGAAGCGAGGCATCCCCGGCTCGGCCTCTATGGCGCCAAACGCTTCCGCGATGTCGTCGCCGAGCACGGCGCGGAGCTGATCCTCCACGGCCACACCCATAAGTCGACGATCTTCGCCATTCCCGGCAAAGGCGGTGACGTCCCCGTCGTCGGCGTTGCCGCGGCCGGCGCGGCCCAATCCGAGGATGGCGGCGAGGATCCAGCGCGCTACAATCTGTTCAAGATCGAGCGGCTCGGCACCACCTGGAGCTGCACCATGCGCGAATTTGGCTTTCAGCGGCTCAGCGCCGATATTGTGCTGAGACTGAGTCTGAGAATTTACTGACAGACCTCTCCAACGCACGATGTCATTCCCGCGCAGGCGGGAATCCAGGGCCGGGCCCGCTGCGTCGTGGACTAGAAAACTGGATTCCCGGCTACGCGGGAATGACATCGTGGATACGACCGCTTGAGCAGCGCCTTTCATATTCAACAGCCGAGCTTTGATATCGCGACCGGTGTCGCGCGCTTCCCTTATCGCCTTGGGGATCTGAACTTCGTCGAGACGCTAATCTTCCCGCCCGGCGGCGACCGCGATGCTGCGGCCGGCGACGCCTTTGCCCGGCTGCTCGATCTCACCGCAATCGTCCTCGGCGCGAGCTACTTCAAGCTCAAGGCGCCCCTGCAGATCGCCGTCGAGTTTCCGCTCAACGCCGAGGAGCGCGACTTCGCGCTCGACATCTATTCCAATGGCCTCGGTGAGTTCTACGCGCGCAACAATCTCAATCATTTCGGCAAGATCGCGATCGATGCGCCCATTGACCAGCGCCACGCGCGGCCTTCCCCGATCCTCAAGGACCGGGCACTGCTGCCCATCGGCGGTGGCAAAGACTCACTGGTCTCGGTCGAGCTACTCGAGGCGGCAGGACTCGACTACTCGCCGTTCGCCGTGAATCCGAAGGGTCCGATCCTCTCCTCGGTCGACAAGATCGGCAAAGCTCCGCTCTATGTAGCGCGCACCCTCGATCCCTATATGATCCGGCTGAGCAAGGAGCCCGGCTATCTCAACGGCCACGTCCCCTCGACCGCGATCAACTCGATGATCGCGGCACTGACCGCATTGCTGTTCTCCTATTCGCGCATCATCCTCTCCAATGAGCGCTCGGCCAGCGAGGGCAATATCGTGCACGATGGGCGCGAGGTGAACCACCAATATTCAAAGTCGCTCGACTTCGAAGTGCGGATCGCCGATGTGCTCAAGGAAGCGACGGGAGGCGCGCTGAGCTATTTCTCATTGCTGCGCCCCTACTCGGAGGCCAAGATCGCAAAACTTTTCGCCCGCGAGACGCGCTTCGATCACGTGTTTTCAAGCTGCAATCGCAACTTCAAACTGAGCGGACATGATGGCCCCCTCTGGTGCGGTGAATGTCCAAAATGCCATTTTACTTTCCTGATGATGGCGCCGCGCATGGACTACCAGCGCATGCTCGGTATCTTCGGCCACAACTTCCTCGACAAGCCTGAGAATGAGCGCTCCTTCCGCGAGCTCACCGGCCTCGCGGGGCAGAAGCCATGGGAATGTGTCGGTGAGATCGAGGAAGCCGCGGCCTGCCTCTATGTACTGACCTCGCACCCGGATTGTGAAAACGCAGCAATCGTCAGAGCCCTGCGCGACGATCTCATCGCGCAGTATGGGCGCGCACGCCTCTCGGCAGCGCTCAACGATCTCTTCATCGACAGTTCGGACCATCACATCCCCAAGGCCATCGCCGAAAGGATCGCACCCTATGCGACTTGACCAACCCGTCCTGCTCTATGGGGCCGGTCGTGAGGCGCGCTCGACCCGCGCCTTTCTCAAAGCTCGCGCACCCGACCTCAAAGTCTTCGTCACCGTCGACAGCGGCAAGGCGGACATCGAGGACGCCGAGATCATCGCGCCGACCGATCTGCAGGCTGCCATCGAAGCGAAGCGTTTCGGCACCATCGTCAAATCGCCGGGCGTCTCGCGCTACCGGCCGATTTTCCTTGTCGCACGTGAGGCCGGCATCACGGTCACGTCGAACCTAAATCTCTGGGGCGAGTTCTATCGCGACGGGCGCACGGTCATCGCGATCACAGGCACCAAGGGCAAGTCGACCACCGCGACTCTGGTGCATCTCATGCTGACCCAGTCGGGTCTCGACGCCGGGCTCGCCGGCAATGTCGGTCTCGCCCCGCTCGAGATTGCCGACAAGCACACGATCGTGGTCTTCGAGCTCTCGAGCTACCAGACTGCTGACATGGCGTTCTCGCCCGATATCGCCGCCGTCACCAACCTCACGCCGGAACACACCGACTGGCATCGCGACATGGAGCGGTACTTCGCCGACAAGCTGAACCTCATCGACCGCGACGCCCCCTTTCCGGTCGGTCTCGGCCCCAGCGCGCAGACCAATCCGCCGGTGCTGGCCGCGCTGCGCGACATGCGCCGCATGCTGCCGCCGCTCGCCCCCTTCATTGCCGACCGAATCGCCTCCGCAGTGTCGCGATCGAAGCTCAAGGGCGCCCACAATCTCGACAATGCGCGTCTCGCGGCACAACTCGCGCTCGCGGCCGGCGCCGGGCTCGAAGGCATCGTGCGCGGCATCAACGCATTCGAGCCCCTGCCGCACCGGCTCGAGGAACATGCGATTGGCGGGCGCATTTTCGTCGACGATTCCATCTCCACCACGCCCGAGGCGACCAAGGCAGCGCTCGCTGCCTATCCGGGCAAACGCATCGCGCTGATCGCCGGCGGCCATGAACGCCAGCAGGATTACACCGAGCTCGCGACGCTCCTTGCACCGGGCGGTGTAACCGTCCTTGTCACACTGCCGGTCACCGGCGATCGCCTCGCCACCGCGACCTATGCCGCCGCCCCGCAGATCGAAGTCATTGAGGCCGGCACGCTGCAAGCCGGCATGGAGGCGCTTGCCGCTCGTCGCGACAAATTCGACGCCGTCATCCTGTCGCCCGGCGCGCCGAGCTATGGCCAGCTCGAAAAGGCCGGGGTTGTCTTCAAGGATTTCGAGGAGCGTGGACGCGCCTTCATCCGCATCGCTGGAACGCTGTTCGGCTAGTCGCTATTTAGGCGTTCCGTCCGCGTTGAATGGGGCGACCAGCGCGTTGGGCGGAATGCCGGCCAGCGTGAGCCCTTCGCGAACCCTATTAGCTAGCCCCTCGGGCCGGAAAACTGCCGTTATGCGCGGCATGATCCCGGCACTCTGCAGGTGGGCGTTCGCCAGCAAAATTGGGCGATAGAGGTCGATGAGATCGGTACGTCCGATCCGCGGCGCGGCAGCGAGGACTATGACGGGGCCAAGCTCATCATCGCCTTGTGCGAGCGCCAGAGCAGCATCGATCGCATCGAAGTAGCGCTGCTCGCGCATGGCGTCGAATGCGCGTGTCATGTAGTACCACGGGGGCGCCGACGAGACCTCGGTGATGGCCCGCTCGCCAAGCAGCCGGCCGGTTTCGTACTCGCCATTGAGCCAGCGGAGAACACCGAGCAAGGCACTTGCATCGCTGCTGGCCGGATTGAGTTCGACGGCCTTCTGGGCCGCCGCGACGGCCGCGGTAATCGCAGCCTGCCAGGCGAAAACCAGCGCCTGCTGTTCACGCACGAAGCTGCTGCCGGGCCGCAGCGCCACCGCGTGGGCGGCCACTTCAGCCTCGGCCCGCAGCTGAGCGGTGATGTCATCGCCCGGTCCGGCAAAATATTGGACGCGCCAGGCGCGAAGGCTCGCACCCGATGCGATGGCGTAGGCGTTCTCGGGATCGGTCTTCAGCACCCGATCGAAGCACGCCGTCCCGGAATCGGCATCCGCAAGCTGACGCGTGTCCCGCCACGCCATGTATCGGAGAAGACAGGTATAGATTTGCGGTTGGTCGGGAAGCGCAGCCTGCTGTTTGAGCCAGGCACGCCCGGGCGCATGGAGAGGGCCGGTCGGACTGGCCAGTTGCGCGGCGAGCAAAATTGTCGCCTGCTCCAGCGCCTCGGTGTCCCTCACACCCTTCATGGCGATGATAGAAGTACTCCACGCGATCCCGTCGCCCTGCGGGGGAGTGAGGATCGCGTTGACGACAAAGCGGCCCAATTGCTCCTGGACAACGCCGGTGATTACCGCCCCGCCACTCGCCACGACGTTGAACGTATCGAATTTGCCCAACGCGGCAGCCAACTGAACGCCCACAGCAGCCACATCGTCATCGAGTACCGCTTGCCCTGTGAGATTGCTGAAAGCGCCCACCGAGACGGAAGGAAAATCCGGCTGGCTGTTCGGAGCTTGCCCGGCATTCGAGGCGAGCCACTGGAAAATGACGAAGGCCAGCCCAACGCCGATGAGCGTGAAGGCCATGCCATAGGCTGCGTCGATCAAACCGTGCGGTCGGCGCCGCGGTTTGGGCGCGCCATCGAGAAGGGCCGGATCGGGGGGCGAAACTGACTGCGACGTCAGCGCCACCCGAGCGAATTCCGGCACATAGCGGCCCAGCGGAAGGTGAATCTGCACGTCGCAGCGACTCGCGCCGGTCACGTAGAACTGCTCGAGCAGCGTCCTCAACCGGCGCGCCTGTACGCGGACGATGGGATCGGCCTGTGGATCGAAGCTTTGCGGCCGCCCGAATACATCCACAGCGATCGAATAGGCTTTGATAGCCGCCTCATCGCCGGCAAGCGTCTTTTCGACGATGTAGCGGAGCAGCTGGGCGAGTTGTGGGGACCGAGAAATACCTTGCCAGCCAAGGAGTTCCTCCATGGCGGCGCGCACGCTTTCCGGTCCTGGCCGGTCGTCGGGCACGGCAGTTCTCCCCTCCTCCTGCCCTGCCGGACGGTGGGCGTTTTACATGTAAAACGCAAGCGCGTTACTTGCTGTTACCCCCATACACCTTGGCGACTGCCCATGAAATCGGCATATGCGCCGCTTCCGTAGCACAGTGCGGCTGGTCTGAGGCATCTTGCTCGACCGGTGGTTTAGCGGTCCTCCCCGCTCAACGCGCACTCAAGGGCCGACGGAAGCATTTTTCGGATCAACGGCCCAGTTTCCTCCCGCGCGGCGCGGGAAAGGATGTGCAATGTCTATTTTCTCCTCACGGCAGCCAGCCATTGCGCTGGTCGACGACGATTACCATTCGGCGCGTCTGCTGACCCGGATGCTTGAGGCGCATGGCGCGCCGCAAGTCGCCCGGGTCGATGACACCGATGAAGCCGTCGACGCGCTTGCCGACGCCTATCACCTCAATCCGGGCATGCCGCCCTTCATGGCGGTGGTGGATCTCAAATCCTCATCGAACGCGACCCGCGATTTCGTGCTGCGCCTCAAGACGCGTGCACCGCACTTGCTGGTGGTGGCCATGGCCCCATCGCTCGATCGCGAGACGCGCAACGCCCTCATCGACGCCGGCGCCTCGGCTGTATTCGAGCGTCACGCCGATATTGGTGCTTACCGCAGCGAAGCGGCCAGCATCGTTGCTTTCTGGGTGCGCAATCAGCACCTCGACGGAGTTGGCACTTAGGATTCCCCTAGGGTTCTAGGTGCCGCGGGGAGCGGCGTGTCTAGGCGGGTCCCCCGTCACGGCATTCCCAACGCCCTCCCCGCACTGCTTTGCCGCGGAGCCTCCCTTCCGCGGCATTGAACCACGCCCGATGTCTCGCTCCCTCCAGCGGCGTCGGCGTGGACGACTAGACCCAGAGCCTCCGATTGGCGGAACGGATCTGGCACTGCAAGCGGCGGCTGCGACCCCTCCTCGCAGCCGCCGTCTTTCTTTTGTATTTGGGATGTGCCGACCCGGGCGATCGCCACGCAGGCACGCTTTCGATCACTGCCCGCCTAGGTCCGCGGAGCCACGCCGCGTCCCTGCCGCAGCAGAAGGCGCGGCCCTTCCCCTTCGCCCGCCAGGGTATCGTCGCGATTGTAGAGCGGGCATACTTTCATCGAGAGGCACCCGCAGCCGATGCAGCCGCTCAACTCGTCGCGCAGCCGCGTCATCAGCGTGATGCGCCGGTCCAGCCGGTCGCGCCAGCGCGTCGACAGCCTGGCCCAGTCGGTCTTGCTGGCAGGCCGGTCCACCGGCAGCATATCGAGCTGCTCGCCAATCTCGGTGAGCGGCACACCCAGATCCTGTCCCATGCGGATCAGCGCCAACCGCCGCAGCACATCGCGATCATATCGCCGCTGATTGCCACCCGTGCGGTGACTGCGGATCAGTCCCTTGCGCTCGTAGAAATGCAGCGCCGAAACCGCAACGCCGCTGCGCTGTGCCACGTCGCCCACCGAGAGTTCCACCGCCACGAAAATACCTCTTTACCTCAACTGCACTTGAGGTCGTATCAGCGCGCCCAATACTTGAACATGAGCCTGTCGAGGGAATGCGATGAAAACGGGAAGCTGGAGCGAACTGGTCGCGCCGGGATATCGGCTGAGCGCGGCCGTGTTCGCAGGCGGCGTGGCGATCAACGCCATCGAAGTCTATATCGGCTCCACTTTGATGCCATCGGTCGTGGCCGACATCGGCGGCATCGATCTGTTCGCCTGGGTCACCACAGTGTTTGTCGTCGCGTCCATCGCCGCCTCGATGTTCGCCGCGGTCCGTCCCTTCGGCCTTGGCCCACGCCAGAACTATCTGATCGCCGCGGCGGCGTTCGGCATTGGTAGCCTGATCTGCGGCGCCGCCCCGAGCATGCCGGTTCTACTGGTCGGTCGCGCCATCCAGGGCTTTGGTGCCGGCCTTCTGGGCGCGTTGGTCTATATGATGGTGCGGATCGTCTTCCCTGAGCGGCTATGGGCCCGCGCCTTCGCCCTCGTCTCCAGCATGTGGGCCATAGCGACGCTCGTCGGTCCCGCCATTGGCGGCGTGTTCGCCGAGTTCGGCGCGTGGCGCTGGGCCTTCTTCGCCCTCGTGCCCCTTACGGTTCTGCTCGCTTGGGGCGCCGTCGCAGTCGTTCCGTCGCGCAGCAAGGAAGCCGGAATGACCAAACTGCCCACGACGCAGATCGCTCTGATGATGTTTGCGGTCCTCGCCCTTTCGAGCGCCGGCGCCCTTGCCTATGAAATTCGCATCGCAGCCACGCTGACGTTTGCCGCGATCGTCTCCATTGTCTCCATGACGTTTGTAGAGCGGCGCTCTATCAAAAAACTGTTTCCCACCGGGACATTCGTTCTCGGAACGTCCCTTGCAACCTTGTTCGGCACCATGGTCCTGCTCCAAATGTCGATCACCAGCGACGTGTTCGTGCCCCTGTTCCTGCAGAATCTGCATGGCCTCGGCCCGCTTGCCGCCGGCTACATTGTCGCCCTTCTGGCCGTCGGTTGGAGTGCGAGTTCGATGATAACTGCCGGCTGGACGGGCGCTCGCGCGCGCTTCCTGATCGCCAGCGGGCCAATCGTCGTATTCGCCTCTGCGATCGTCCTGGCTTTGCTGATGGGTCGCAACAATTCGACATCCAATCTTGCGATCCTTGTACCGATCGGCGCCGCACTGGTGCTGATGGGCCTCGGCATCGGCTCGACCTGGACGCAGATGACTCCGCGCGTAATGCTCGCGGCACCACCCGGCGAGAACGATTTGACATCGGCCGCCCTCAGCACGATCCAGCTGTTCGCGAGCGGCATGGCGGCGGCCTTGGGCGGACTGATCGTCAACCTCGCCGGGCTGGCTAGTGGCACCGGCTCACCCTCTGTCGCGGCCAACTGGCTCTATGGTCTCTTCGTGCTGCTGCCGCTATTCGCAATCCCCCTGGGTCTTGCCATCGCCCGCCGCGACAACAGTGCGGCGGCACTCACCCAGCCGGCAGAGTGACGGCGCCTTTCATCCAATCGCTCCAAAAACCCTGGAAAATGCCGTTCTGGCGGCAAATAGGCGCGTTTCGGTAACCGATCGGCAAGCCTGCTCCGCCTAATCTGGCCTCTACGGCGGGGAGAATGACAACGATGGGCATGCAAAGCCCAGGGCCGATAAAGCAATGGCGCCTGTCTATCGGCACGCTCCTCTTTGTGGGGCTCGGCCTCGTTTTGACCGCGGCCGCGACCCTCGGCTTCGTCCTCTGGTCCGCCGCAGCGGTCGACCGCCGCGCCCTTGATCAACAGGCGGCGCTCGCACGCCACGTCATCCAGAGCCAGCTGGCCCGTGTTCCTCACGAGCAGGAAAGCATCACCATCTGGGATGACTCGATCGTAAACACGAGCATCGCCTTCAACGAGGAATGGATCAACGTTAATATTGGTCGCTGGATGCTCGACTATTTCGGCCATGACGACGTGCTGATCGTCAATCAGGCCAACCAGCCGATCTATGCAATGGCCGAAGGCAGCGCCATGGGCGATGCCCGGCGTGATGCGGCCCTCGCCCAGATCATGCCATTGATCTCACAGATGCGCGTCCAGATCGCGGGCGGCGGCCTTGATGCCTACAATGCGGGATCGGTGGCACACCCGCCGCGCGTGTCGGAACTTGCAGTGATCGACGGCACACCCGCTTTGGTCAGCATTTCGCCAATCATCTCCGACTCCGGCACACTGACTCAGCCGACCGGTTCGGAATATCTCCACGTCTCGATGGTGCGCCTCGACGACGACTATGCCTCGCGGCTTGGCGAAGAGTATCAGATCCCTGCGCTGAGCTTCTCCTTTGCCGGCAGCGCCGTGCCCGGCATCGCAGAAATCCCGCTGACGGACATCGATGGACGCTTCATCGCCTTCCTCGAATGGCAGCAATCGCGACCCGGTCAGGCGCTGCTCGATCAGGCGATCCCCGCCATCGCCGGCGCGTTCCTCATCGCCGCACTCATCATGCTGGTCCTCATGCGTCAGCTATGGCGCAATTCGAGCGCCCTTGAGGCCGGACGCGCCGATGCCGAATTCCAGGCGGCGCATGACCATCTGACTGGATTGCCCAATCGCCTGCGCTTCGAGAGTGCCTTGACCCAGGTATTGATGCAGCGACCCGACCGCGATCGCCGTATCTCGATCCTCGTCATGGATCTCGACCGCTTCAAGACCGTCAACGACACGCTGGGCCATCGCGCCGGCGACGATCTTATCCGCGCGGTCGGTCAGCGGCTGAGCCAACTGCTCGGCCCGGACGAAATCCTCGCGCGCCTCGGTGGCGACGAGTTCGCCATCATCCACCGTCATGCTCCCGGCTTGAACGGTCCCTTCGTACTCAGCAACCGCATCATCGACGCCATCGGCAAGCCCTTCGACATCTTCGGCAGCGAAGCCTTTGTCGGCGTCTCGATCGGCATCGCGACGGTCGAGAGCGAGGAGGCCGATGCCCATGAGCTCGTCCGCAAGGCCGACATCGCGCTCTACGAAGCAAAAGCCGGCGGACGCAACCGCGCCATCGTCTTCGAAGAGACGATGAACGAGCTGCTGCAGAACCAGAAGACCATTGAGGTCGAATTGCGCGAAGCATTGCGCCTCAAGGATCAGCTGTCGGTCGCCTTCCAGCCGCTCTTTGCCGCCGACGGCAGCATCATCGGCGCCGAGGCCCTCGCCCGCTGGACACATCCGCGCCTTGGCCAGATCTCGCCGACCCATTTCGTGCCGGTGGCAGAGGCTACAGGCCTCATCGGCGCGCTCGGCAGTTTCGTGCTCCGCGTCGCCTGCGAGCTCGGCGCCAAATGGCCGGGCTACACCTTCGCCGTGAATATCTCGCCCGCCCAGCTGCGCGACGCATCCTTCCCGTCCACCGTCTTCGATATGCTGGCCCAGACCGGCATGCGCCCGGTCGATCTCGAACTGGAAGTCACCGAGGGCATTCTCCTCGAGGAAGCCTCCGAGGCTGCCGAAGCGCTGCGCATCTTCCGCGCCGCTGACATCAAGATCGCGCTCGACGATTTCGGCACGGGCTATTCCTCCCTCAATTATCTCAAGCGCTATCCGGTGGATCGGGTGAAGATCGACCGCTCCTTCGTCAGCCAGCTGGCGCCCGGGAGCGTCTCCATCGCCATCGTCCAGGCCATGGTGACCCTCGCCCATGCGCTCAGAATCGACGTCACCGCCGAGGGCGTCGAGACGCAGGAGCAGATGGCGGTGCTGCGCGCGCTGGGCTGCAACGTCTACCAAGGCTTCCTGCTTTCGGCCCCCATCCCGTCTGCCGCGTTTGAAAAGCTGCTGACGGAGCCCGAAAGCCGCGTCGCTTAACCGCTCGTTAACCGGGCCCTCCGAATTGCGCCACAGTGAAACTCGGTTCCAACGCACGCCGGACTAGCATGTCTTCGCATGCCATTTGGGTGGGGCGTCCATGCTGACCTCGCAATCTCGCTGGAAATTCTCCATCGCGGTCCTGCTGCCGGTTGTCGGCGCAGTCCTCGCGACGCTTGCGCTCGCCGCCGGCTTTGTCCTGTGGTCCGCCCAGCGCACCGACGACCGCGCGCTGGAGCGCCAGCAGACGCTGGTGGCGCATCTGGTCGATGGCGCAAAATCGGACTTCGAGGGCAGCCAAGGCAGCGTCGTCCTCCGCTATGAAGCCACTCAGGCCTTCCTCGGCGACGAGCCGGATTTCGACTGGATCGGGTCCGAATTTGGCGACATCGAATACGCCGATTTCGGCCATGACCGCGTCTACGTTCTCGACGCCGGCCTCAACCCGATCTTCGCCGCCCGCGATGGCTCAAGCCGGGAAATCGCTTCCTACGATTCCGACCGGGCCGTCGTCGATCCGCTGGCCGTCCGTTTCCGCGCGCCGCAACTCGCCGCCGAGATCGCCGGTTACCAGGACGGCAAGAGTGATTGGCCGCCGCAACTGACCGATGTGATCAGCATTGGTGGCCGCGTCGCCTTCGTCAGCATCATGCCCATCGTGTCCAATTGGGAGGGACAGGAGCAGGACCCCGGCAGCACCTATTTGCATGTCGCGATCAAATATCTCGACAACGGCGTCGCGGATGGTCTGATGGACGAGTATCTGCTCGAAGGCGCGCATTTCGCCTCGGTCCCGAACGCCCTTCCCGGCGAAGCCGTGGTGCCGATCGCTAACGCGGCGGGCCGCTTCGCCGCCTATTTCAAATGGCGGCCAGAGACGCCCGGCCAGGCCCTTCTCGGCGAAACCTTGCCGGCGAGCCTCGGGCTACTCGGCGTCGTCTGCATGGTCATCGGCACGCTGCTGTTCTTCCTCGCCCGTTCGACCGCCGCGCTCGAACGCGCCCGCGCGGACGCTTTGCATCGCGCCACGCACGATCCGCTGACCGGCCTCGCCAACCGTGCCCTTTTCAATGAGACCTTGCAGCGCTCGCGCCTGCCCCTTGCCCTTCTCGCTCTCGATCTTGATCGCTTCAAGGAGGTGAACGACACGCTCGGTCACGAGGCCGGTGACGAATTGCTGCAGCAGGTCGCAGACCGCCTCAATGCCATCGTCGGCGATTTGGGAACAGTAGCACGTATCGGCGGCGATGAGTTCATGGTGCTGGTGTCGGGTGTGAAGGAGCCGCCGATACTGGCCGATCTCGCGACCCGCATTGTCGCGGCAATCGCTGAGCCGTTCCGCCTCGGCCGCGACACAGCCAACATCGGCATCAGTGTCGGTATCGCCACCGCCATCACCGACCAGCGCGACGATCTCGTGTCGCGCGCCGACTTCGCGCTCTATGACGCAAAAGAATCCGGCCGCAACACCTATCGCCTGTTCGACGATCTGGCGAAGGCGGCTTAACCCGCCGCCGCCAGCACCGCCGCGAGCCGCACTTCGCGCACCTTTAGCCCGTCGCGACGGTCGGTCGCTGCAGCCCACAATTCGCTCAGCTTCGCCGTCTCGAACATCGAGAACAGGCAAGGCGCAATGTAGCTAGAGCGCGTGATGGCGGGTGTGTTGCGGAGGAAGTCCGCCACCGTCTTGGTCACCGCCGCCAGCTGCCGCTTACGGGCCGTCATCGATTCGCCCCGCTCGAGCTTGGCCAGCGCCTCGGCGGCGATGGCGCTCGCGTGCAACGTACGGAAGTCCTTCGCGGTGACCGGCGCATCCGCGATGTCGCGCAGATAGCGGTTGAGTTCCTCGGTGCGGATCGCGTGGGCAACATTATCGTCACCGCGATACATCAGAAGCCGCTTGCCCGGGATCGTCTTGACCCTCGCTACCGCCACCGCGAGGCGATCATCGCGCAACGCATACGACGCGACCTTGCCGCTCTTGGCTGGAAATTTCATCGTCAACTCATCGCCGCTCACCGACACGTCGCGGCTGAACAGCGTGCCCGCTCCGCGCGTGCCCCGCGCATCGAGATAGCGCTCGCGCCCGATCCGCATCGCGGTCCGGTCGATCAGTGCCACGCCGATGGCGAGAGCAAGCGTCCGGCTCCCCGCCTCGGCTCCGAGATCTTCGTTCACCCGCCGTCTGATGCGCGGCAAGGCTTCGGTCAGGAGGGCAAGCTGCTTCTGCTTCTTGCGCGTTCGGCGCGTCTCCCAATCGGGGTGATAGATGTATTGCACGCGTCCCGCTGCATCGACGCCGCAGGCCTGGATATGCATGTTTGCAGCCGGAGCGATGCGCACATCCGTCCAGGCCGGCGGGATACCCAGATGCAGCGCGCGGTCGCGAAGTTCGCCCGCTGGCCATTGCTTGCCGTCGGCATCCAAAAAGGCATGGCCGCGCCCATGTCGGACGCGGCGCACAGTGAGGTCAGTGCGGGACACGCTCTTGAGACGCATCTTGGCCCGACTAGCTCGCCATCGGGGGCGTGCTGGCGAGAAACACCAGGTAGATAATGGCGAACAACGCCACGACCCCGACCATCGAAATGATCAACACCCATAAATTGTCGAGGCGACCGTTGGCCTGGCGAACCTCCGTCGTCGTCTTGTGTGGATCGTAAACTTCCATTTGCCCCTCCCCGAGGTTGTTGTGGGGAAGCAACGCGGCCGCCAAGCCAGCGGTTCCGAACCCCTTGACCTCGCGCCGCATGAAGGCAATCTGGCGCATGGCTTCGGGGGCGGGGCGTTGAGATGAATTTTGCGAGCGTTTGCGCGCGGCTTGGCGCGCCCCGATGAGCCTTGGCAGCTACTTCCTGGCGCGCGCCGCGAAGCTCTCTCGCGCACGTTTCAGGGTGACGCGCACGCGCGCCCTGAGCGTCAAGATGCGCGACGGCGTTGCGCTCGAAACCGAAACCTTCATCCCGAAGAACGGCGTCCGCTCCCCCACCATCCTGATGCGCGTGCCCTATGGCCTCCGCGGCTTTTCGACCGTTGCCGAAATCTACGCCGAGCGGGGCTACAACGCGGTCGTCCAGGCCTGTCGCGGCACCGGCAAATCCGACGGCGAGTTTGACCCGCTTAGCCGGGAGCGCGACGACGGGCTCGACACACTGCAATGGCTCAAGGCGCAGCCCTGGTTCGATGGCCGCCTCGGCCTCAGCGGGCCAAGCTATCTCGGCTATGCGCAATGGGCGATTTCCGATGCCCTGCCCAAGCACTCGGCCATGGCAATCAAAGTCACCAGCGCCGAGTTCAAATCAATCGTCTTCCCCGGCGGCAGCTTCAGCCTCACGCTGATGTTCGGCTGGATGCAGGTGATCGATGGCCTGCGCCGCGCGCCACTCCAGATAGCGCGTCGCATGGGCTCCGGCGATATCGAGAGGCGTACCTTGCGCACGTCGATGAAACTGCCGCTCACCGACGCCGACCGCCGCATGACCGGGCACGACATCCCGTTCTGGAAGCGCTGGCTCGCCGATTCCATCGGCAATCCCGCATTCTGGGAACCGCTCGACCACACCCACCGCATCGGCATCCGCACCCCGCCGACCAGCTTCGTGTCGGGGTGGTACGACTTCATGCTCGACCAGCTGCTGCGCGATTACGAGGTGCTTGCAGATGCCGGCGGCCGGACCCGCCTGACTGTCGGTCCGTGGTTCCACGTCAGCGAAGAGCTGCAGTTCGAATCCATGCGCGACACGCTGGGCTGGATGAATGCGGAGCTGATGGGCGACCTCTCCGCCCTTCGCGACAAGCCCGTCCGTTTGCACATCGGCGGCCTCAATCAATGGCGCGACTTCGAGACCTATCCTCCGGGCCCGCCCGACACGCAGATCTGGCATCTGCATCCCGAAAGGATCCTGTCGCAGCGTCCGGTGAGGGCTAGCGAGCCCGACCGCTACATCTACGACCCGAGGCATCCCACGCCCAGCATCGGTGGCGCCATGTTCGCCTTCACCGGCGCTGGTCCGGTGAATCAGTCGAAGCTCGAGGAGCGGAACGACGTTCTGACCTTCACCTCGGAGCCGCTGTTCAACGACGTAACAATCATCGGCAATGTCCGCGCCATGATCTATGCGCGGGCCAGCCTCACCAATGCCGATTTGTTCGTGCGGCTGTCCGACGTCGACGAGAAAGGCATGTCGATCAACATCTGCGACGGCATCATCCGCAAGAGTTCGGCCGACGCGGCCGTACCCGACGACATCTGGAAGCTCAACTTCAAGCTCCACGCGACCGCCCATTGCTTCAAGCGCGAGCACCGGTTGCGCATCGTCATCGCCAGCGGCGCCCATCCGCGCTTTGCCCGCAATACCGGGACCGACGAGCCGTTTGGGACCGCGACGAAACTGGTTCCCGTGGACATCGAGATCTTTCACGACCCAGCGCATCCGAGTGCCATCCATCTGCCGGTCTACGAGCTGTGATCAGCCGCGCCCTCCCCATGATCCTCGCCGTCTCGGCGCTCGCGGTGATCGTCACGATCTATGGCGGCATCCGTCACGATTATTTCGACTATCTGCAGCAATGGCAGCTGGTGCGCGACGGCGCCGACCCCTGGGGCAGCAACAATGCCTATGGTCCGCTGCACAATCTCTTCGCTTTCCTCGTGCCGATCCGTGATCTCGCGCCAAAGCTCGTCACGGCGGCGAGCTTGCTCCTGGTCAACGGCATGCTGCTGATCACGCTCCTTGCGACCCGGCCTGTCACTGAGTGGCGCGCGACGTATCTCATCGCGTTCGGCGCCAATCTCCTCGTGCTGGTCACCGCGTTCTGGTTCGGCCTCAACGACGCCTTCGTCGCTGCACTTGTACTCGGCGCGGTGCTGGCCCGGCGCGACGGTGCGATGATCCTTGCCGGCGTGCTGCTCGGCCTGGCCACCCTCGACAAATACTATCCGGCTCTGCTGATCCCGTTCTTCGCCATCGACGCGCGCGTCTTGCAGCCACGCCTGCTGCTCGCCGCGCTCGGCACCATCGCCCTCGGGCTCATCGCGGCGACTATCGTGTGGGGCAGCGCGTGGTTCGAGGCCGTTGCCTTCGGCGTCAGCCGCGACGCGACGATCCTCTCGATCTTCCGGCCCATCGCCGTTCTCGGCCGCCAGCTCGGCATCGCCGACATCACCGACCAGCTCGTCCGGTTCAACGGCCCGTTGGTGCTGCTGGTGTGGATTGGCTCCATCGTCGCCGTCTGGCTGCGCCGCGACAATTGGTTGATCGGCGCCTGCTGGGGCTTCTTCGCCGTGCTGCTGACCTACAAGGTGGGGCACCAGCAATTCTGGACCACATGGCTGGCGCTGGTCGCCGCCCTGCCGCTGCTCAACGCGACCGACGCCGATCGCCTCGCAAAACTCAGCTGGCCCTACGCGCTCTTCCTCAGCCTGTTCAGCCTCGGCTTCGTCGTGCTGCAGCCGCAATACTATCAGGGCCAGTGGCGCTGGGTGAACGATGTTGCAGGGGTGCCGAGCTTCGTGCTCGGTGTCGCCCTGCTGTGGCTCTATCTCAGGCCTGCGCCTCGCCCTGCGCCTTGACCTTCTCCCGCGCCGCATGCAGCAGCGGCTCGGTGTAGCCCGATGGCTGGTCGGCGCCCTTCAGCGCCAGATCCAGCGCCGCCTGGAACGCGATCGAGCCGAAATTGCCGCTCATCGGCACATAGAGCGGATCGCCGGCATTCTGCCCATCGACGACCGCCGCCATGCGCTCGAACACGGTCGTGACCACGTCCTTGCTCACCAGCCCATGCCGCAACCAATTGGCAATCGCCTGCGATGAAATCCGGCACGTCGCGCGGTCTTCCATCAGCCCGATATCGTTGATGTCGGGCACCTTGGAACAGCCGACGCCCTGGTCGACCCAGCGCACCACGTAGCCCAGAATGCCCTGCGCATTGTTCTCGAGCTCGCGCACCACCGATGCCCGGTCGAGCGTCCCCGCATCGAGCACCGGCATCGAGAACAGCGCATCGAGCCCCGGCGTCGGTTGATTGTGCCGCCGCGTCTGCGCAGCGAACACATCGATCTGGTGATAATGCAGCGCGTGCAGCGTCGCCGCCGTTGGCGATGGCACCCATGCGGTGTTGGCGCCGGCATTGGGATGGGCGGCCTTGCTCGCCAGCATCGCCGCCATATCGTCAGGCCGCGCCCACATGCCCTTGCCGATCTGTGCCCGCCCGCTGAACCCGGCGGCGAGGCCGATCAGCACATTGCGATCCTCATAGGACTGGATCCATTTCTCGGATTTTACATCGTCCTTGCGCAGCACCAGTCCGGCTTCCATCGACGTGTGTATCTCGTCGCCGGTGCGATCGAGGAAGCCTGTGTTGATGAAGAACACCCGCTCGCGGGCTTCGTAGATGCAGGCCTTGAGGTTGGCGGAGGTCCGCCGCTCCTCATCCATAATGCCGATCTTGATGCGGTTCGGCTTCAGTCCCAGCATCGTTTCAACCGCACCGAAGATTTCGCAGGCGAACGCCACCTCTTCTGGCCCGTGCATTTTGGGTTTCACGATATAGATCGCGCCGGTGGTCGAATTGACCTTGTCGCTCAGCGCACAGAGCACCGTCACCGCCGCATCGAGCAGTCCTTCACCAATCGGGGTGCCGTCCTTGTCGAGCACTGCCTTGGTCGTCATCAGATGCCCGACATTGCGCACGAACAGCAGGGCACGGCCCTTGAGCGTCAGCTCCTGGCCACGGGCCTCCTTGAACGTCCGATCGAGATTGAGTTCGCGGTGGACGGTTTTGCCGCCCTTGTCGAAGGCTTCCTTGAGCGTGCCGTTCATCAGGCCCAGCCAGTTGCGATAGACGCCGATTTTGTCCTCGGCATCAACCGCCGCGACGGAATCCTCGCAATCCTGGATGGTCGTCAGCGCGCTCTCGATGACGATGTCGGCAAGTCCCGCTGCGTGCGTCTTGCCGATCGCATTTTCTGGATCAATCACGAGGATTGCATGCAGACCATGGTGCTTGAGCAGCAGCTCGCCACGCGCCTCGGTGCCACCATAGCCCGCGAACTGCGCCGGGTCCTTCAGCTCGACCCGCCCCGCCGCGGTGTCAGCCACGAGCCGGCGCACATCGCCGTGCTTCACGACGTGATAGCCCGTCACATCGCGATGGCTCCCGCTGGCGAGCGGGAACGCCGCATTCAGAAACTCGGCACCGCGTGCCACCACGGCAGCACCGCGAGCCGCGTTGAACCCTTTGCCCGGCGCCAGATCACCCTCGCGCGAGATCACATCGGTGCCATAGAGCGCATCATAGAGCGAACCCCAGCGGGCATTGGCCGCGTTCAGCGCGTAACGCGCGTTCGACACAGGTACGACCAGCTGCGGCCCGCAGATGCTCGAAATCTCGGGATCTAGCCCCGACGTCTCGATCTGGAACTCACCCGGCTCAGCGACCAGATAGCCGATCTCCTTGAGGAACGCCTGGTAGCCCATTGGATCGCTCGACACCGGCCCATGCTCGCGATGCCAGCTATCGATCTTGCCCTGCAGCTTGTCGCGAACCGCCAGCAGCTCACGGTTGCGAGGCATGAAGCGCTCCACTAACCCTGCAAGCCCGGCCCAATAGGCATCAGGCGCAATGCCCGTCCCAGGCAGCGCCTCCGTCTCGACAAACGTCACCAGTTGCGTATCGACCGAGAGGCCGGATTTGTTGAGATAGTTCGCCATCTTCATCCCCGCTCGGCCAAGTGAGACGGCCGTCTCATTTTCTTTGCCCGGATCAGGCGGCAGACGCAAGTGCCGACTTCATCGGCCGGCCCGCGACATAGGTCTCGACCACCGCCCGGTCGTCGCCGCAGGTCTGCAGCAGGAACAACTCGTTGGCCAGCGATGATACTGCCTCCATTCGCAGCGCCATCTGCGGCGTCGCGCCGGAATTCAGTACAACGAGGTCGGCGGCCTTCCCAGCCTCAACCGTCCCGATCTCTTCATCCAGCGACATCGCCCGGGCATTGCCCAGCGTCATCATATAGAACGAGCGCAGCGGATTGAGCCGCTGGCCGCGCAGCTGCAGCACCTTGTAGCCTTCGTCGAGCGTGCGCAGCATCGAGTAGCTGGTGCCGCCGCCGACATCGGTCGCTACCGCGATCCGCGCGCCATGCGCGTGTAGCCGGTCGTGATCGAACAGTCCCGACCCGATGAAGAGGTTGCTCGTCGGGCACCACACTGCCACCGAGCGCGTCGCCGCGAGGATCTCGACCTCGCGATGCGTCATGTGGATGCAATGGCCCAGCAACGTCTTCGGCCCGAGCAGATGATAGCGCTCATAGATGCCGAGATAGTCCGGCAGATTGGGGAACAGCTCGCGGGCGAACTCCACCTCGGCCATGTTCTCGTCGACATGGGTCTGGATGTGGACGTCCGGATACTCGCGCGCCAGCGCCTCGGCCATCTCCATCTGCTCGGGTGTCGAGGTGATGGCAAAGCGCGGCGTGATCGCATAATGCGCCCGCCCCTGCCCGTGCCACTTCTCCATTAGCGCCTTGCTGTCGTCATAGCCCGATTGCGGCGTGTCGCGCAGCGCATCAGGCGCATTGCGATCCATCATCACCTTGCCGCCCACCATCAGCATGTCGCGCCTGGCCGCCTCGCCGAAGAACGCGTCGACCGATTGCGGATGCACGCTGCAATAGGCAGCGGCGGTGGTGGTGCCGTGCCGGATCAGTTCGTCGAAGAACCGCGACGCGATCCGGTCAGCGTGCGTTACATCGGCGAACCGCTGCTCCTCGACGAAGGTGTAGGTGTTGAGCCATTCGAGCAGATTGGCTGCATAGCTGCCGATCACCTGCATCTGCGGATAATGGATGTGCGGATCGATCAGCCCGGCCATGATCAGATGCGGCCGGTGGTTGATCACCTCGTGATGCGCGGCCGCCTTTGGATTGAACTCGCCCACCATGATGATCTTGCCGCCACCGACCACCACCGCCCCGTCCTCGATGTATCGATAGCTCGCGGTGTCATCGATGCCCTGCGGCTCGCTGATGAAGCTCAGCACCCGGCCGCGCAGCACCTTGACGTCCGAACGATCCATCAGCCCCGCGCCTCGCGGAACCATTCAAGGATCAGCGCCCGTTCTTCCTTGGTGATCTCGCTCACATTGCCCGGCGGCATGGCCGTGGTGTAGCCGGCCTGGATGGCAATCTGCTCGGCGTGATTGGCGATGGCCGCATCGCTGTCGAGATACACATTCTTGGGCGCTTCGAGCATGCCCTCATAGGTCGGCGCCGCCGAATGGCACATCGAGCAGCGCCCCATGATCACGTCGCGGACGGCAGGAAATTGTGTGCTGGCGAGAAACGGGCCGGCGCCCGCAGACGCCGCCTCCACTCTCGTATCGGCGGGCTTACCCGCCGCACTCAGCCAGGCGATGACGAGGAAGATCACCACCGCGGCGAGCCACGTCCAGTGCGGATTGCCCTTGCGCGCATGCTTGGTGTTGAACCAGTGCCGGATGATCGCGCCTTCGAGGAAGATCAGCGAGGCAATGAGCCAGTTCCACTGCGTCGCAAACGCCAGCGGATAATGGCTCGACAGCATGAAGAAGATAACCGGCAGCGTAAGGTAGTTGTTGTGCAATGACCGCTGCTTGGCGATCTTGCCGTACTTCGCATCCGGCACCCTGCCGGCCTTGAGATCGGCCACCACAACTTTCTGATTGGGGATGATGATCATCGCGACATTGGCCGCCATGATGGTCGCGGTGAACGCGCCCATATGCAGCATCGCGGCCCGCCCGGTGAACACTAGCGTGTACGCGTAGGCCATGCCGGTAAGCACCGCGAACAACGCCACCATCAGCCCGAACGTCGATTCCCCAATCGGCGATTTGCAAAGCAGATCATAGACGTACCAGCCGAAGACGATCGACCCCATCGAGATCAAAATGCCGGCCCAGTTCGGCACATCGAGTACATGGCGGTCGATCAGGAACAGATCGGCGCCGAAATAATACACGACCACCAGCAGCATGAAGCCGCTGATCCAGGTGAAATAGCTTTCCCATTTGAACCAGGTCAAATGCTCGGGCAGGAACTGCGGCGCCACCAGATATTTCTGGATGTGGTAAAACCCGCCGCCATGCACCTGCCACTCTTCGCCATGCGCCAGCGGCGGCAGGCTCGGCGTCTTGCGCAGCCCCAGATCGAGCGCGATGAAATAGAACGACGATCCGATCCACGCGATGGCCGTGATCACATGCGTCCAGCGCACAGCGAACGACAGCCACTCCCACATAATCGCATAGTCAGGCATCACGCCTCCAGACAGAGAGAAGGCGGACCGAAGCCCGCCTTCTGAGCCTTACACGGCTTACGATGCGCTGGTGACGCCCTTGACGAACCAGTCCATCACCGCGAGGTCGCCGTCGCCGATCACTTCGCCGTCCTTGACCTTGAGATTGCCGTCCTGATCGTAGATCGGGCCGGTGAAGATGTTGTACGAGCCGTCCTTGTAGCCGGCCTGGATCTTATCCGCCTCGGCGGCAACATCGGCGGGCACGGATTTGTTGTAGGGCGCGATGACGACCGTGCCTTCCTTGAATCCATCCCACGTGTCCGACGACTTCCAGCTGCCGTCGAGAACGGCCTGGGCGCGTTCGACATAGTACGGGCCCCAGATGTCTTCGATCGCGGTTAGATGCGCGTTCGGCGCGAAGGCCGACATATCCGCGCCCTGGCCGAAGCCGAACAGACCCTTCTGCTCGAGGATCTGCAGCGGGCCGGGCGAGTCGGTGTGGGTGGTGATGATATCATCGCCCAGATTGACCATCGTCTCAGTGGCTGCGGCTTCCTTCGGCGGATCGTACCAGCTGTCGATGAGGACGAGGTTCACCGTCGCGTTGGGGTTCTTCTTCTGTGCGGCGAGCGTGAAGGCGTTCACCCCGAGCACAACTTCCGGAACCTTGTACGAGCCGAGGTAGCCGAGCTTGCCGCTCTTCGACATCATGCCCGCAATCGTGCCGAGCACGGCGCGGCCTTCGTGGAACTTGCTGTTGTAGGTCGAGACGTTGTCGGCGCGCTTGAAGCCGGTGCAGTGCTCGAACTTCACATCGGGGAACTCGCTGGCGACTTGCACCGTCTGGTCCATATAGCCATAGGAGGTCGTGAAGATCAGCTTGCAGCCGGCATTGGCGAGATCGCGGATCGCCGGGATGGCGCTCGCGTCTTCGGCCACGTTCTCGGTGTACAGCGTCTCGACCTTGTCGCCGAGCGCCGCATCGATCGCCTCGCGGCCTTTATTGTGCGCCCAGGTCCAGCCGAAATCGCCGATCGGGCCGAGAAAGATGAAACCGACTTTCAGTTTTTCCTGCGCAAAGGCTTTCGAGCCCAAGAGCGGGAGGGTGGCGGCAGCGCCGGCTGCCTTTACGAAACTGCGGCGATTGAGAATTGCCATGTGGACGTCTCCTGTCGTTGGCGTTTTTTAGTTGGTCGGAAGAAAGGGCTTGCCGAGGCAAGCAGGCGCGTTGCCGCCGCCACTCTCGCGAGACGAGATGATGGCGAGGACGACAACCGTCATGGCGTAGGGCATCGCTGCCCAGAATTGCGAAGGGATGGCCTGGATCGCCGGCAGCACGCTGCTGAGGCCGCCGGCCTTTGCATACAGCTCGAGCGCCATCAGTATCCCGAAGAAATAGGCGCCCATGAGAAGCCGGCCCGGCCGCCAGCTGGCGAACACCACCAGCGCCAGCGCGATCCAGCCGCGCCCGGCCGTCATGCGCTCGGCCCACATAGGCGTGATCACCATCGAGAAATAGGCGCCGCCGATCCCCGCCATCGCGCCGCCGAAAGCGACTGCCGCATAGCGCACGCCAATCACCGAATAGCCGATCGAATGCGCGCTGAGATCGTTCTCGCCCACCGCACGGAGGATCAATCCACCGCGCGTCGATTTGAGGAACCATGCGACCACGAACACCATGAAGATCGCGAAATAAACGATCGGCGAATAGCCGAAGAACACCTGCCAGATCGGATGTTTGGAGAGAGATGCCGGAAACGGCGAGCCGAACTGCGACACGATCCGCCCGGTATAGGACAGCCCGAGCAGCGAGCTCAGCCCGGTCCCAAAGATCGTCAGCGCCAGCCCTGTCGCCACCTGATTGGAATTGAGATTCAGCACGAAGAAGCCGAACAGCAGTGCCGACAGCGCGCCGCAGATCGCGGCAACGACCACCCCGATATAGGGGCTACCGGAAAACACCGTCCCGGCAAAGCCCGATATCGCGCCGATCAGCATCATGCCTTCGACGCCAAGGTTCAAGACACCGGCCTTCTCGGTCACCAGTTCGCCCAATCCAGCAAGGAGGATCGGTGTCGACAGACCGACGATGGTGACGATGGCCGCGATGATGAATTCGATGCTCACCGCTACTCTCCCGGCACGATGGCAGGCGACGCTTTCGGCGTCGGCACGAAGCGCACGCGATAGCGCACGAAGATATCGCTTGCGAGAATGAAGAACAGCATCATTGCCTGGAAGATACCCGCTGTGGAATTGGGAATGTGCACCGTCGTCTGCGCCACCTGCCCACCCACATAAGTCACCGCCAGAACGATGCCGGCGATCAGGCATCCGATCGGATGCAGGCGGCCAAGGAACGACACGATGATCGCCGTGAAGCCATAGCCCGAAGGGTAGCCGAGATTGACGGCCTTCAGCAGCCCTGTGAATTCCAGCGCTCCCGCGAGCCCCGCCATGCCGCCACCGATCAACAACGCCAGCCAGATCGTCTGCTTGCTATCGAACCCGCCATGCCGTGCCGCATGTGGCGCACTGCCGACGACGCGGATCTGGAACCCGAACACCGACCGCGCCATCACCGCCCAGAAAATGAACGGCAGGATCACCGCCACCGCCACGCCCAGATGGATCGTCGTTCCAGGGAACAATATGGGAAGGCTCTGGTCCGGCGTGAGGGGAGCCGTCGCCGGGAAGTTGCGGCCGTTCGGGTCTTTCCACGGCCCACCGACCAGATAGCCCAGAACCTGCAGCGCCACATAGGTGAGCATCAGGCTCGAGAGGATTTCATTGACCGAGAATCGTGTGCGCAGCACCGCCGGAATCGCTGCCCACACCGTACCGCCCGCAATGCCGGCAAGGATCATCGCACTGATGACCAACCCGCCGCCGCCACCACCAGCCGCGAGGCCGACGCCCGCCGCGCACAGCGAGCCTATGACGTACTGGCCCTCGGCGCCGATGTTCCACACATTGGCCCGGTTGCCGATCGACAGCCCCAGCGCAATGATGATGAGCGGCGCGGCCTTGGTCGCCACGTCCTGCCATTTGTAAGAGGCAAGCAGCGGCGTCAGGAAAATATCGACCACCGCGCGCTGCCCGTTGACCCCGATGGCGTCGAACACGATGACGCCGATCAGCATCGTCAGCAGCACCGATGCGATGGGGGTGAACACCACCATCCACTTGCTCGGCTCCGGCCGTTTCTCGAGCTTAAGCCGCATTCTTCGCCCCTGTATCGGCCTCGCCGTGGATGCCGCCCATCAGGAGGCCAATCTCTTCGATGTCGGCCTCGCTGACCTTCATCGATTTGCTGAGCCGCCCCTCATTGATCACCGCCAGTGTATCGCAAAGCGACAGCAGCTCATCGAGGTCCTGGCTGATCACCACGATCGCCGACCCGGCCGCCGCCAGATCGACCAGCGCTTGATGGATCGCCGCCGCGGCGCCCGCATCGACGCCCCATGTCGGCTGGCTCACCACCAGCACGCCGGGCTTCTGCAATATCTCGCGGCCCATGATGTACTTCTGGAGGTTGCCGCCTGACAGCGATCCAGCCATCGCATCGGAGCCAGTCGCTTTGACCGCGAACGCGGAGATGATCTCGCCCGTATATTTCTTCGCCGCCCGCGGCTGGATGATCCCTGAGATCGCGAGGCCCAGCCGGTCGCGTGCCGTCAGCACGGAATTGTCGCTCAGCGTGAAATCCGGCACCGCCGCATGGCCGTTGCGCTCCTCGGGCACGCTGGCGAGCCCCTTGAGCCGGCGCTGCTTGGCACCCAGCACACCCAGCGGCTGCCCATCGAGCGTGATTGCGTACGCATCGTCCACAATCTCTTCGCCGCTCAACGCCAGTAGAAGCGCGTTCTGCCCGTTGCCGGCTACACCAGCGATGCCAAAAATCTCCCCGGCTCGCACAGTGAACGTCACATCCTTCAGCGACACGCCGAAATGCCCGAGCCCCGCCATGCCGAGCTTATTGACCACAAACTTCTCGCTACCGAACTCCCGGCTCGCCGGCTTCTGGATGGTCTTAAGGTTGCCGCCGATCATCTTCTCGGCCATCGAGCGTGACGTCTCGGCCTTGGGGTCGCAGGTGTCGACCAGCTTGCCGCCCCGCAGGATCGTCGCCGTATCGCACAGTGCTTTGATCTCGTGCAGCTTGTGCGAGATGTAGAGGATCGAGCAACCCTCTTTCGCGAGCTGCCGCAGCACCACGAACAACTGTTCCACCTCTTGTGGCGTCAGCACCGATGTCGGCTCATCCATGATCAGCAGTGTCGGGTTCAGCAGCAAAGCGCGGACGATCTCGATCCGCTGGCGCTCACCCACCGAAAGATCGGAGACGATCCGTTGCGGGTCGAGTTTCAGCCCGTACTGGTTCATCACTTCGCGGATTTTCGCCTCGAGTTCGCGCTGCGGAATCTTGCCGTCCATGCCGAGCGCGATGTTCTCGAGAACCGTCAGCGCTTCGAACAGCGAGAAATGCTGGAACACCATGCCGATGCCGAGCTTCCGCGCCGCCTTCGGGTTGGGCACAATCACCCGCTCACCATTCCACCAGATCTCTCCGGCGTCCGGCTGCATGATCCCGTAGATCATCTTGACCAGCGTCGATTTGCCGGCGCCGTTCTCGCCCAGCAGCGCATGGATTTCGCCGGGCTTCACTTCGAACGACACATTGTCATTGGCGAGGACGCCCGGGAAGCGCTTGCTGATACCGCGAAGGCTGAGGCGTGGCGGCATATCAGTCAACGGCGGCTCCCAAGGCAAAATTGGTATCCGGCGCACGCACGATCGAAGCTTCCCGCCGGCCAATCTGGACCATAATTTCAGCCGCCGCCAGAGCCGCGATCACTTCAGGCCGCTTATCCACGAGTCCAAACGCGCCAATCGGCAGGACAAGTCGTCGCAGCGCTTCGCGGTCGCCGCCCTCATCAAGATACCAACCCGAAAACTTCGCCCGCTTCGTCTTGCTGCCGACCATGCCGACATAAGGTGCATCGTCCCGCTTCAAGGCTTCCGCCGCGATCAGGAAGTCCAGCGCGTGGTCATGCGTCAGGATAACGAAGCTGCTGCCCGCAGGCGCAACGCGCACTACGGCCTCGGGCATTGGCACCGCCTTCGCGTCAACGCCCGCTGGCAAATCATGCAATTCATCTGGCCGCGTATCGATCACATGCACGCTCAGCGGGAGCGCCGCCAGTGCCCGCGCCAGGGCCTTGCCCACATGTCCCGACCCAAACAGATAGACATGCGGCAACACAGCCTCGTCCTCGCGCAACCGCGCCGCCAGTCGTTCAGCGTCCTGATCAATCAGCACCCGCAGCGACACCACAACGCGCCCGCCGCAGCACTGCCTGATCTCGGGCCCCAGCGGCACATCCATCAAACCCGGAGGCAACCCGTCCCGCAACGCCTGCCGCGCCCGCGCGATCACCATGTATTCCAGCGCTCCACCACCAATCGTGCCGATCAGCGCGTCAGCAGCGATCACCATGAACGTCCCCTGCTCCCGCGGCGATGACCCGCGCACAGAGCTGAGTTCGGCGACAATGGCCGATGGATGCGCTGTGATGAAGCGGGCGAGATCGCGGCTGCGCATCATCCCACCGCCCCCCGCATCTTCTCGACGCCCATCAGCACCCGCTCGGGCGTGACTGGCATGTCGAGGTTCGGATGCACGCGATAGTCGGCGATCGACGCCACCGCCATCGACAGCGCCTCGACCACCGAGTAGCCGAGACACAGCGGCGGCTCGCCTACGGCTTTCGACCGCCCTACCGACATCTCCTTGTTGATCGACCATTCGGCCAACCGCACGTTGAACTCGCGCGGCACATCGGATGCGAGCGGGATCTTGTAGGTCGAGGGCGCGTGCGTGCGGAGCTGCCCCTTGTCGTCCCACACCAACTCTTCCGTCGTCAGCCAGCCAACGCCCTGGATGAAGCCGCCCTCGACCTGCCCAATATCGATGGCCGGATTGAGCGACCGCCCCACATCCTCGAGCACATCGGCGCGGTCGATCTGATACTCGCCCGTCAGCGTATCGATGGTCACCTCGGCGCAGGCCGCGCCATAGGCGTAGTAATAGAACGGCCGCCCGGTGCCACTCGCCCGGTCCCAGTGAATCTTCGGCGTCGCGTAGAACCCGGCAGCCGAAAGCTGCACGCGGTTCATCCAGCAGGATGTCGCAAGCTCGGCAAACGCCACGAATTGCTGCCCGGCGCGAATGCCGCCAAACTCCCATCGCACATCCTTCGGCTCGACCTCGTAAATGCGCGCCGCATGGGCTTCCATCCGCGCCTTGATCTGGTTGCAGCCATCAAGCGCCGCCATGCCGTTGAGATCGGTTCCCGACGACGCTGCTGTGGCAGACGTGTTGGGCACCTTGCTCGTATTGCTCGCCGTGATCTGCACGTGGTCGACGGTAACGCCAAAGGCGTCGGCCACCACCTGCGCGATCTTGATATGGAGCCCCTGCCCCATCTCGGTGCCGCCATGGCTCAGATGGATCGACCCGTCGCGATAGACGTGGATCAGAGCGCCCGCCTGATTGTGCCAGGTCGCCGTGAACGAAATCCCGAACTTTACCGGGCTGAGCGCGATGCCCTTCTTGAGGATGGTATGCTCGAGGTTGAACGCCAGCACCGCCGCGCGCCGCTTCTGATAGTCGGAACTCTGTTCCAGCTCGTCCACGACGCGATGGATGACGTTGTCCTCGATCGTCTGGTGGTAGGGCGTGATGTTGTTGCTGTCGGTGCCGTAGAAATTGGCTTTGCGCACCTCAAGCGGGTCGAGACCGAGATCGTAGGCGATA
>JBDSHC010000139.1:0-28368 GCA_039918675.1 Devosia sp. | reverse complement strand
GCCGACAGGGCCGCCGTCGAATTTTTCGATGATGGTTTTAAGTAGCTTGGCGTCGCGTTCGTCGAGTCCGAAGCTATCAACTTCCATCCGGTTTAGCGCATCAGCGGCGACATTCTCAGTTATATGTCCTTCGTGATCGACCTCGGCAAAGTCGCGAACGCGGCGCAGGAGACGGTTGACGATCCGCGGCGTCCCGCGGCCGCGGCGGGCGATCTCGTGCGACCCGCGTTCATCGACACCGACATCAAGAATTTTCGCCGAACGCTCGCAAATTGTTTGCAGATCGTCGATATTGTAGAAATCTAAGTGAAAAATAATTCCGAAGCGGCCTCTCAGCGGAGCCGTGATCATTCCCGGTCGCGTCGTTGCACCGACAAGCGTGAATTTTGGCAATTCGAGCTTTATCGAACGGGCGGCGGTGCCTTGCCCGATCATAATGTCGAGGCTGTAATCTTCCATAGCGGGATAAAGAATCTCTTCGATCGCCGGATTGAGCCGATGGATCTCGTCGATGAAAAGCACATCGTGCTCTTCGAGATTGGTCAGCAGTGCTGCAAGGTCGCCAGCCTTGGCGATCACCGGACCCGAAGTCGCCCGGAACCCGACCCCCAGCTCGCGCGCCACGATCTGCGCCAGCGTGGTCTTGCCCAGTCCCGGTGGCCCCACGAACAGCACATGGTCCAACGCCGCCTTCCGCTGCTTGGCCGCAGCGATGAACACCTCAAGATTGGCCCGAGCCGGCGCCTGCCCAACAAACTCCGAAAACCCGGTCGGTCGCAACGACACATCGAGCGGCTCGTCCCGCCCGGCTTCAGCTGAGGTGAGGCTCATTTGAGCAGAGCTCCCACTTGTGTCATCTGCCCAATATCAAGTGCATCGTGATCGAAAGTTGCCGTCTCTGAGCAGCCATTGACTTCGTTGCGCAGAGCAATGAGGGCATCAGAAAAGTCGGCCTTGGTTGCTCGCGCTATCGCGATAGCACTTATGACGTTTTCACGATCCTCGATCACGAACTGCCGTGTTTGCACCAGATCCTCGAGCGTCTGAAGAACATCGTTGCGTGCCCGCTTATAGCCTCGCCGCAGCGCCCAGTTAACTTCGACCATGACGATAACGCTCAGAAAGAGCGTGTGATCGGCTGCACGATCGAAGACCCTGCTGGCCTGTTCGAACTGCTTTTCGTCGTCGCGCGTGAAGAAGCGGATGAGGACGTTGCTATCGACCCCGAGCACGTCTTGTCCCATAGCTGCGGATGCGCGCATCATCCTCGGCAAGCGCATCGCCCAGCCTCTCGTCCATCTCCGCAAGAGTCATCGGCTTCTGATCAGGCCGGTGGAGGACACCCGCCAAGGCCATGATGCTCTTGTTCTGTGGCCGAAGAACATAGTTTCCGCCGACCTTCTCGAAGCTCACCTTATCGCCAACACTAAGCTTGAGATCGTTCCTCACATCTAGAGGCAGGGTGATCTGCCCTTTGCTGGTAACCGTCGCGATCGACATCCTTACCTCTTAGCTCTATCCTTACTTCATTAGAACAGTAAGGAGCTGGACAGCAAAATACAAGCTCAGCTGCTCAGCTCCCTGAGCCCCAGCCGGATCAGCTTGTCCGTCGCAATCTCATCGCCCTCCTTGGCGACCACCCGGGCCACCGCCGCACTCGCCTGCGCCGACGAATACCCCAGATTGCTGAGCGCCGAGACCGCATCGGCGACGTTGGACCGCGCCACGCCCTCCCCCAGCGCCTGCTGCAGCCCAAGCGTCCCGGCATCGATGCCAATGCCGGTCGGCACCTTGCCCTTGAGTTCGGTGACAAGCCGCAGCGCCAGCTTGGGGCCGACGCCATTGGCGCGCCCGACCATCGCCTTGTCCTGCAGCGCGATGGCGCTTTGCAGCTCGCCCGGCGTCAGCGTCGAAAGCACCGAGAGCGCGACGCGCGCGCCAACGCCCTGCACGGTCATCAGCGTGGTGAACCAGGCTTTCTCTTCCGGCGTCGCGAACCCATAAAGCCGGATCATGTCCTCGCGCACGATCATCTCGACATGAACCACTGCCGCATGCCCGACCTGCGGCAGCAGCGACATCGTCCGGCTCGAACAAAACGTCTCGTAGACCACCCCACCCACATCGATGTGGACGAAGTCGTCGCCGAACCCGTCGATCAGCCCCTTGAGCTTGCCGATCATGCGCTAACCCTGAGCGCTGCGATGGTCCGGTGATGCGCATGACAGATCGCAATGGCGAGCGCGTCGGCCGCGTCGGCGCCTTTGAAGTCCGCGGCCGGCAGCAAGGTCTTGACCATCAACTGAATCTGCGACTTCTCGGCATGGCCGGTGCCCACCACCGATTTCTTGACGAGGTTCGCGGCATACTCGCCCACGACCAGCCCCATGGATGCCGGCGTCATCAACGCCACGCCGCGCGCCTGCCCCAGTTGCAGCGCCGAACGCGGGCCGGCATTGACGAACGTTTCCTCGACTGCCGCCTCATCCGGCCGGTGGAGTTCGATCAGCCCGCGCAGGCCCGTGTAGAGCACCACAAGCCGATCGGCGAGCGCCATGTCGACCCTGGGCGTCAGAGTGCCGCAGGCGACGTAGCGCAGGCGATTGCCCTCGCTCTCGATGATCCCCCAGCCGCAACGCCTGAGCCCCGGATCGATGCCGATGATTCGCACCATGCTCGCCATATCCTTGGATTAGGACGTTCGACGGAACCTACCAAGGACTATGTGAACAAAACGGCAACAATCCACATCGTGAGGGCCGATCGGTCAAATTGCGACGATCAGCGTAGAGAGGTTCTCAACGCTTGTCCGGCATCGTCGGCGCTCAGTAGATCTGATGGTAGTTGCCTCCATGAAGCTGGACCTCTCTCCCCAAAGCTGGGGCCGCGTGATCGCTTCAACGATCATCGGCACGGTCGGCTGCGTTTCCATCGCCCTCTATGTGGATTCCTTCAACTTCGCCGCCCTCGACGACGCCGCGCGACTGCGTGCCATTCTCACGGATATCTTCGTGCCCATGCTGCTGGCCGTGCCGTTACTGCTGTTCTTCACAGGCAAACTGCGTGAACTCGCAATCGCCCACCAGCGCCTGACCGTCTATGCATCGACCGACGGCCTCACCCAGGTGATGAACCGCGCCGCGTTCTCGACGCTCGTCGAGGCCTATCTGGGTGATGTGCGCAATCACGAGGAGCGCGCCAAAGGCGCTCTGCTCATCATCGATGCCGACAACTTCAAGTCGGTGAACGACCGCTTCGGTCACGATCGCGGCGACGAAGCGCTCATTGCCATCGCCCGCGCCATCAAATCCATGCTGCGCGCACCAGACCTTGTCGGTCGTCTTGGCGGCGAAGAGTTCGGCGTGTTCCTGCCGGGCGCCAGCCCCGATCAGGCGGAACTGGTGGCCGAACGCATCCGCAAGAATGTCGCCAGCGCCGAGTTCGCGCCGGCCGGCACGCCGCACAAATTGTCGGTCAGCGTCGGCGGCGCGATCTTTGCCAGCGCCGTGCCCTTCGCAGAGTTGTTCCGCTTCGCCGACCAGCAGCTCTATGCCGCCAAGCAAAGCGGCCGCAATCGCGTGGCGATGACCCAGATGCGCGGCGACCCGCTGTCGATGGCCGCCGCCTAGGACAGTTCGGACAGAGCAGGAAGAAGCGCACGGTTGGCCGAACGATCCCGTTTGGAATCGTTCAGACAGAGCGAATGAATGCTCTAGCCCCGGCTCAGGCGGCGCTCGATCCGGCGATCGGGGATGAACCACATCAGCGCGGTACCGGCGTAAATGGCACAGGCGATATAGGGGTTGATGAAGGCGCTGCCGATCCCCGCCAGCCAGAGCCCCGCCGACGCGATGCCCTTCCAGTCATTGCCCAGCGCCTCGGCCAATGCCGAATTCTCGCCATGGAGGCTCCGCAGCGCCACCACCAACAGGCTGAAGGCGGCGCCCGCGAGGAACATGATCGCGCCATAGACCACCACCGGCCACAGCGCGAAATGCGTCTCGCCCATCCAATCCGTCGAGAACGGCACCAGCGACAGCCAGAACAGCAGGAAATTGTTGGCCCACAACACCCGGCCATTCACATGCTGCACGCTGTGCATCAAATGGTGGTGGTTGTTCCAATAGATGCCGATCATCACGAAGCTGAGGATGTAGCTGAGGAAGCGCGGATAGAGCGGCAGCAGCGCGCTGAGATCGAACCCCTCGGGCACATGCAGCTCGAGCACCATGATGGTGATGATGACGGCGAGGACGCCGTCGCTGAAAGCCTCGATCCGTCCCTTGCCCATCGTCGCCCCCGCGATTTCTGCCTAAGCGTCGAGCTTGGCCATGTCCTCGTCGCTCATCTCGAAATTGGTGTAGACGTTCTGTACGTCGTCATCCTCTTCGAGCAGGCCGATCAGCTTCACCAGCGTGGTGCCCTTGTCGAGATCGATTGGAACATAGTTCTGCGGCTTGAACACGAACTTCGCCGATTCCGGCTCGCCGAGCAGCTTTTCGAGCGCTGCCGCCGTGTCGTTCATCGCTTCGAAGCTGGTGTAGATCGAGTGCCCGTCCTCGTCGGACTCGACATCGTCGGCGCCCGCTTCGATCGCCGCTTCCATCACCTTGTCGGCGCTGCCGGCCTTGGCCGGATAATAGATCTCGCCAACGCGGTCGAACATGAAGCCGACCGAATTGGTTTCGCCCAGTGCGCCGCCATTCTTCGAGAACGTCGAGCGCACATTGGAAGCGGTACGGTTGCGATTGTCGGTCAGCGCCTCGACGACTATGGCGACGCCGCCCGGGCCATAGCCCTCGTAGCGGATCTCTTCGTAGTTCTCGCCGTCCGAGCCGCCGGCCTTTTTGATCGCGCGCTCGATATTGTCCCGCGGCATCGACTGGCCGCGGGCGGTCGCAACGGCGAGGCGCAGGCGCGAATTGAACGCCGGATCGGGAACACCGAGCTTGGCGGCAACGGTGATTTCGCGCGCCAGCTTGGAAAACACCTTGGAACGCGCCGCATCGCTCTTGCCCTTGCGATGCATGATATTCTTGGCATGCGAATGGCCTGCCATGCGGTCATCCCCCTCGATAGATATTGGATTTGCGGTCGCGCCTTATAGATAGGCAGGCCGGCTTTGTGAAGCTCAGCCGGTGGGCAACAGGCTGGTTTCCTTGGGCGAGGACAGCACAATCAGCGTCTCGGTCCGCTGCAATCCTTTGACCTTTTTGAGCACCTCACCCAAAAACGCCTCGAGCGCTCGCGTGTCGCGGACCCGCACTTTGAGCAGATAGTTCCAGCCGCCGGTCACATGGTGGCACTCCAGCACCTGCTCGGCCGCCGCGACGCGCTTCAGGAAGTCGGCCTCGACGCCCCCATCGTTCCAACCGACGAAAACGAAGGCCAGCAGATTGAGCCCCAGCACCTGCGGATCGAGATGCGCATGCGTGCCCTTGATCACCCCGAGCCGGCCCAAACGCTTGACCCGGTCGTTCAGCGTTGATGGCGCCGTGCCGATCGCCTTGCTCAGTTCGGACATCGATTGCAGGCCATCGCGCTGCAGCAGATCGAGCAGCTTGCGATCGGTCGGGTCGAGCTTGTCGGACATAGATGCACCCCTCGGAAAATCTTATCGGCGGCCCTTCGCCATGGGAAGCAGTCGGCCTGTCGCAGGCCCGCGCGAGGGCGCTCCGAAAGATTAACGAAAGGTAAACGGCGCTCTCAGGAGCCGTTCAAAGCCAAAGGACGATTTCCACCGCCGCGGATGGGCATCCACACAAGCGGCTGAACGGCCGCTCAGTCAAAAGAAAGACCATCATGCCCAAGTTCACGCACATTGCGTTGATGGCACTGCTCACGATGAGCGTCGCCACGATCGCCACCACCTCTACCGCTTATGCCCAGGACCGCTGCTCCGTGTCCCCGACGGCATGCCCTCCGCCCGAGGAGCCGGGCGACACCGACGAACCGGGTGACACCGGCCAGCCGGGTGATCCGGGCCTTCCCGGTGATCCTGGCCTCCCCGGTGATCCGGGCCTCCCCGGTGATCCGGGCCTTCCTGGCGATCCTGGCCTTCCCGGCGACCCGGGCGATCCGGGCGGCGCTGGCGACCCGGGCATTCCCGGTAAGCCCAAGCTGCCCAAACTGCCGCGTCCCGGTACCGAGGCCGACCTTCATCTCGCGCTCGATTGCGCCATCAAGGACGATGTGGCCGAGACCAGCGACATGTGGCTGATCAATACCGGCACCAAGGAAATCGTGGCCGGCCTCAAGATTCACTGGGAAGTCCCGCAGACGGGCGAGCAGGGCACCTTCCTGATGCCGCACAGCCTCGCCGGCGGCTACAAGGGCAAGGTCCGCGACCTGCTGCCGCCGACCGCCACGGGCACCGAATGCATCGCGATGATCGTATCGTAAACCGAACAGGCCGGGCGGTTCGCCGCCCGGCTTATTCTGGTGAGGTTTTGGCAAGGTTACGAAATCGCTTTGCGTTAACGCGGGATTAACTTCTCAGGGTTAATTTCGATCTTGTCCGGTTTCCGGACTTTGCAGAGCGGTTTCTCCCTCTGTTTGACGCCTCCCTGTTAACTCTCGAGAGCCGCCAGTTTGACGGCTCTTTTTCTTTTCAGGGCTGCCTTCATTAAGCCTCCCTCAATCCAGACCATGCTTGATGGATTGACCATCCGAGCTTGGGCCCCAGCGTGAACGAAACCAACGACAAGCCGGCTATCGCCCTCGGGCCGCGCATCGTCGCGTCCGGCGGATTTACGCTGCTTTACAAGGAAGGCATGGGGCTGATTGAGGAGGTCGCGAGCTATCTCGATGGCGAAGGCCGCTCGGAAAGCCGTGGCCTGCCCCGCGAAGCATCCTTCGTCTACGCCACCGAATCCATGCGCCTCACCACCCGCCTGATGCAGCTCGCCTCCTGGCTCCTGCTGCAGCGCGCCGTCAATGAGGGCGAACTCACCACAGAGAACGCACGGGTGGAAAAGGAAAAAGTCAAGTTTTCCGCAACGCCCGACAACCGCGGCGGCCCCGGCTATGTGGAGCTGCCCGAGCGCCTCAGAGGCTACATCGCGCAGGGCGACCGCCTGTTCGACCGCGTCCGCCAGTTCGACAAGCTCGAACGCGGCGGCATCTCCGACGCCGCGCCCCCCTCCACCGAAGGCTCAATCGGCGACCAACTCTCCCGCCTCAGAGCCGCCTTCGGTCAGTTGAGCCAATAAGCCCGCAGTCGGGACTGCTCTGGATCCCTACTCCGGCATCCGTTCGAACACGCGGAGGCCGGAATCGACCACATCCCAGCCATGTCCGCGAATGCCATAGGTGACCACCTTCGGCTCAAACAGACCCGGCTCGTCCAGACTGCCGGCATGCACTGCAATCGCTTCTGGCGCAGCGTTGAATGTCAGATAGACCGGCGTTCCACAATCGGAGCAGAATGCATGGGCCTTCTCGTCGCCGCTGTCCCCCTTCAGCCGCCAGACCTTTGCCTCACCGCTGATCGTAACTACCTCCCGATCGGGGAACGTCAGGTACGAGCTATGCCCCGTGCCGCTGCGCTTCTGGCAATCGCGGCAATGGCAGTGGTTCTCGAAGACTGGTTCGGCACTCGTCTGATAGCGGATCGCTCCGCACGCACAGCCGCCCACATAGATCTGGGTCATTGATAGCTCACTAAGTTAGGCCAGGAGGGGCTTGCGGTCGGCCCTCCTCCCCTTGAGGGGAGGATAGTGGAGCTTGGCCGCGGGCCTAGCAGAACTGAGGTGGAAGTTAAGGCAGCGGGAGTGGCGCAAGCGTCAAAACCGCCGCCTCAAACCTCCAGAAACCTCACGCCGCTTTTGGCTTGGCGAAAAGATCGATGCCGCTGCCGGTTTCGAGGAATGATTTGAGGCTCGACAGCACCGCCGGCCACCCCTGGCTGACCCCGTTGAACATGCCGCTACCCACTTCCAGATCATCATGGGTCACGGTCAGGCGCACCATATTGTCATACTCCTCGACATCGAATGTCACCCGGCTGTGGCTCGCCGGATCGGCAGCCTGCGAGGCATTCGCCCAGCTGATGACGAGCCGCTTTGGCGGCGTGACTTCGATGACGTTGCCGATCAGTTCGACTGTCCGCGCTTCATTGTCGCGGACATGTTGCCACTGCGATCCGGCCTTCCAGTCTGACACATTCTCATGGCCCCAATAGCGCCGCGCCAGTTCAGGCTTGGTGATCGCCTCGAACACCTTCTCCGGCGTGGCGCGGATGTAGGTGACGTAAACGAAGCTGGTGGTTTGTTTGGTCATGGTCATTTTCCTTCGAGGTCGGTTTTCAGTTGATGCAGCAGGCTGAGCCGCTGCTCTTCGAATTTACGCACCCACCGCTCATAGACATCGTGCAGCGGCACGGGGTTGATGAAGTGCAGCTTCTCGCGGCCGCGCTTGGCGGTGCTCACCAGATTGGCGGCTTCCAATATGCCCAGATGCTGCGTCGCCGATTGCCGAGCCATGTCGAGATCTTTGCAGAGCTCGCCCAGCGTCTGGCCGTTCCGCGCGCTGAGTCGATCAAGCAGGTGTCTGCGTGTGGGGTCGGCCAGCGCTTTGAAAACCAGATCAGCGTCATCCATGCGCACCATTATGCAGGTTTTCACCTGCATGTAAAGCGCAGGTATTTGCCTGCATTACGACAAACAAAAAAGCCCCGCCGAAGCGGGGCTTTTCTGAATTCTGAGAACCGTTCGGCTTAGATACCGAGGCCCTTGAAGCGCTCTTTGAAGCGGCTGACGCGGCCACCGCGATCGAGCAGATTGCCGGTAACACCAGTCCAGGCCGGATGCGTCTTGGGATCGATGTCGAGCTGCAGCGTGTCGCCCTCTTTGCCGTAGGTCGAACGCGTCTGGTAGGTCGTGCCGTCCGTCATCGCCACAGTGATATTGTGGTAGTCGGGGTGGATTTCTTTTTTCATGGCGAGCCTCAAATCAAACGGGCGCTCGAAGCGCCCGGCAGCACTGATCGGTAAAGTTGGCGGGTCTCTACAGAAAAATACCCTGCCCGGCAAGGGGCGGAATGCGGCTCGGCCGCAGTTGCAGCCGGACTCCCGCCCGCCTATATCGGGTTCACCTTGAGCAGCGACACCCAGACAATATCGACGGCTTCGGCGCCAAAACTCGGCCGTAAGGGCGAGGAGCAGCGAGTCGACGCCAAAAATCTGCGGCCCCTGAGCCGCCTGCTGCCCTTCATCCTGCGCTATCGCTGGCAGGTCGTCGCAACCCTCGGCTTCCTAATGGTCGCCGCCATCGCCACGCTGATCGTTCCCTTCATCGCCGGCAAGATCATCGACAAGGGCTTCGTCGAGCGCAATCTCGAAGGCCTCGCCAGTTACGGCTGGCTGGTCATCGCCGTCGCCGCCGTGATGGCCGTCGCGACGGGCGCCCGCTTCTATTACGTCTCGGTGCTCGGCGAGCGCGTGCTGACTGACCTTCGCCGCGCCGTCTTCGACCATCTGCTGGTGCTCGACGCGACCTTCTTCGACCTGCACCGCGTCGGTGAACTGACCTCGCGTCTCACCGGCGACGTCACCACCATCCGCAATGCCATTGGCTCCTCGCTGTCGATGACGCTGCGCGGCGGCATCACCATCATCGGCGCCGTCGCCATGATGTTCGTCACCAGCTGGTGGCTGACGCTCGCCGTCATCGTCGTCGCCCCCGCCGCCATTCTCCCCGTCATCATCCTGGCGCGCCGCCTCCGCAAAATGTCGCGCCGCACCCAGGACGCCCTCGCCGAGATGTCGGCCATGGCCACCGAAGCGCTGGGCTCGAGCAAGACCATCAAGAGCTTCGTGCAGGAGCCGTACCAATCGGCGAGCTACGCCGAACGCGCCGAGGAATCCTACCGCGCCGAAGTGAGCCGCCTCGGCGGCCGCGCCGCGATGATCGCCGGCATCATGTTCAGCGTCATCGTCGGCCTCGTCGTGCTGGTGTGGTGGGGTGCGAAATCCGTGATCGACGGCGCCGTCACCACCGGCCAGCTCACCCAGTTCATGATCTACGCGCTTATGGCGACCAACGCCTTCACCTCGATCTCCGAAGTCCTCGGCTCGCTGCAGACCGTCGCCGGCGCGACCGAACGGCTGATCGAAATCCTCGACACCAAACCCGGCATCGTCGCCCCCGCCAAACCAACCACTCTGCCCCAGCCGCCGCTCGGCACCATCGCCTTCGAGCATGTCGGCTTCTCCTACGAGACGCGCGACGACGAGCCCGTGCTGATGGATCTGAGTTTCAGTGTGGCGCGGGGCGAAACCGTTGCGCTGGTCGGCGCTTCAGGTGCCGGCAAGAGCACCGTGTTCGCGCTGGCGCAGCGCTTCTACGACATCGGCACCGGCCGCATCCTCGTCGATGGCATCGACATTCGCGACACCGTGCCCACTGAGCTGCGGCAGCGGTTCGCCTATGTGGAGCAGGAGCCGACGATCTTCGCCGGCACCGTCACCGACAACATCCGCTTCGGCAAACCGCACGCCACCGATACCGAAATCGAGGCCGCTGCCAAAGCTGCGCTCGTCCACGACTTCGTCGTCGCACTGCCCAATGGCTATCAGTCGATCGTCGGCGAACGCGGCGTCATGCTCTCGGGCGGCCAGAAGCAGCGCATCGCCATCGCCCGCGCGCTGCTCAAGGACGCCCCGATCCTTCTCCTCGACGAAGCGACGTCCGCCCTCGATGCCGAAAGCGAACGGCTGGTGCAACTCGCCCTCGACCGCCTGATGGAAGGCCGCACCACCCTTGTCATCGCCCACCGCCTCGCCACCATCCGCGACGCCGACCGCATCCTCGTCCTCGACAAGGGCCGCATGATCGACGAAGGCACCCATGACGAACTGGTCAAGAAGGGCGGCCGCTATGCCGAACTGGCGCGGCTGCAGTTCCGGCTGGACACGCCGAGCGCCGCCTAGGAGAACAACGACCGTGCGCCGATCTCGACCAGCACATTACCCGGCGCATGGCAGTAGAACAGCCATCCACCGCGCATTTCGCTCGGCTCCTGCACATTGACACCGCCAGCCCGCATTGCGGCATGAACAGCGTCGACCTCGGCATGGGTCTCGACGATCAGCCCGACATGATAGCTGACGGTGCTGCGCTGACTCTGGTCCTCGCTGCCGAACTTCGCGATCGCGCGGCTGAGCACAAGCTCAAGACCATGCCCGTCACTGAGAATGGCGAGCCCGCCATTGGCACGTGTATCGATCAGGGTGAAGCCGAGATAGCGAACAAAGAAGTCAGTGGTCGCCTGCACATCGGGCACGTGCAGATCGATATGGTTGAGGCGCATGGGCGCTCCTTCGCTTGTGGAGCACGCGGGAGCGACGCAAGACGCACCAACGCGAGCCCCGATTGGGGTCACGTCGCGGGTTCTCACGGCAAAGCCGAGGATCAGAGCTTCTGGAAGAAGGGACCGGGCTTACCACAACCGATCCTGCCTTTTTCGACCGCGCTGATTTAGCCGATGGCGCGTCGCCGCGCAACCACGCCTACTCCGTCAGCTTGAACTCGATGCGGCGGTTGCGGGCGTAGGATTCGTCGCTGTCGCCGCCGTCTATCGGCGAGAACTCACCGAACCCGGCGGGCACCAGATGCTGCGCCGACACGCCCTGCGTGATGAGGTACTTCGCCACCGAGATAGCGCGCGCCGCCGACAGCTCCCAGTTCGAGGGGAATTCGACCGTCTTGATCGGCCGCTTGTCGGTGTGACCATCGATGCGCAGCACCCAGTTCACGTCCGCCGGAATCTCGCTTTCGAGCTGCTTCACCGCCTCGCCCAGCTTGGCAAGCTCGGCCTTGCCCTCATCGGAAATGTCCGCCTCGCCCGCGCCGAACAGCACTTCGGACTGGAACACGAAACGGTCGCCGACGACGCGCACATCGGAACGGCCTTCCAGGATCGTGCGCAGGCGGCCGAAGAAGTCCGACCGGTAGCGGCTGAGATCCTGCACGCGCTGCGCCAGCGCCACATTGAGCCGCCGGCCGAGATCGGCGACCTGTGTCTTGCTCTCCGTGGCCTTGCTCTCCGACGCATTGAGCGCTTGCTCGAGCGCGCCGATCTGTGTGCGGAGGGCCGACAGCTGCTGGTTCAGCAGCGCCACCTGCGCAGCCGCGTCGGCGGAAATATCCTTCTCTTTGGCGAGATCGGAGTTGAGCCCGGCAATCTCGGTGTCCTTGCCATCGGTGCCGGCACCGAGACCCGCGATCTGCGTCTGCAGTGCATCGCGCTGCGCCACGGTCGCCCCCAGCGTCGCCTGCAGCGCGGCAAGATTGGAAGTCGCGTCCTCGCTGTTAGAGCGTTCGAGCTGCAGGAGGTCCGTCAACTCGGCGATCTGCGAATTGAGCCGCGTCATCGCCGTGTCCTTGCCCTGGATTTCCTGGCCCAGGAAGAACTGCGTCAGCATGAACAGCGACAGCAGGAAGATGATGACCAGCAGCAGCGACGACAGCGCGTCGACGAATCCCGGCCAGTAATTTGTCACCTGCGAACGGCGCGACCGGCTCAGCGATCCCATGCTTGAATGTCCCTCTTTCGCGTTCTGTGACGGGCCATTCCGGCGTTAGTTTGGCCGCCGGTCGCCGCCTTGATCCTCGCGCAGCATCGCTTCGATCAATTCGCGGAGCTTCTTGTTGGTGTTGCCCTGCTCTTCGATGTGGATGCGGATATCGGCCTGCTCGGCGCGCATATGTTTGACCAGCCCGTCGATGCCCTTGGCGAGTTCGGCCATCGCCCGAATGGCGTTCTGCGAGCTGTCCGAATTCTGCATGGTCGAGCCCAGCCGGTCGATCATCGCCGACATCTCTTCGCCCGGCAGGCCGAGCCCATTGGCCTGCATCTGCGTCATCGGATGATCGAGCTCCGTCATCGAGGTCATCCAGTCCTCGAGATCGGTGTAGAACGCGTTCTGCGCCTGCGACGCCTGCAGATCGAGAAAGCCGAGGATCAGCGAACCGGAGAGACCGAGCAGCGAGGCCGAGAACGCCGTACCCATGCCTGCCAGCGGTCCCGCGAGCCCAGCCTTGAGATTGGCGAACAGGCTCGCTGAATCGCCAGTCGTGGTGTCGAGCGCCTGAATGGTCATGCCCACATTGGTCACCGTTTCGAGCAGACCATAGAACGTGCCGAGAAGGCCGAGGAACACCAGTAGCCCGGTGAGATAGCGCGACGTGTCCTTGGCTTCATCGAGGCGGTTGCCCACCGAATCGAGGATCGAGCGCATCGACGAGGGCGTAATCACCGCCTCGCCCAGCCGGTCGCGCAAGAGGCCTGCGACAGGCGCCAGCAGCACCGGCTGACGCACCCGCGCCATGGTACCGTCCTGCATCGAATTGACCCATTTGATCTCGGGCGACAGCCGCATCACCTGGCGGATGCTGAGCAGCACGCCGATGAGCGCCACCAGCACGATCAGGCTGTTGATGAACGGGTTGGCTTTGAAGAACTCGAAAATCTGCTGCCACAGAATGGCGCCGACTAGCGCGACGATGATCAGAAAGACCACCATCTTGACCAGATAGATCGTCGGACTCTTGAGGTGATACGGGTCGTAAGTCTGCGACATGGGCCCCGCCGGATTCGCCAATTATGGCAGAGACTCTAGTCACACCATTCCGGCGTGACAATGGCTGGGGAACGTCCGCGAGACGGCCGAACCGGGGAAAACCCCGCTATTTCACGCCCTTGATGAGCTTGAGCAACTGCCCCTGGATGGTCTCGTTGCCGGCCACGACCTGCCCGTTCCAGATACTGCCGCCGGAAGATGCGCCTGCATAATCGGTCATCGTGCCGCCCGCCTCGCGCAGCAGCAGCCAGCCCGCGGCGATATCCCACGGATGCAGCCCCGCCTCCCAATAGCCGTCGAAGCGGCCGGCTGCGAGCCACGCCAGATCGAGGCAGGCCGAGCCGGTGCGGCGGATACCCGCCGTCGCCGGAGCGATTTGCCCCAGCTGCTTCAACTGCAGCACATCGTTCGCCGTGCCGCGCGCATTGATGCCGGTGACCACAACGCAGTCGGCAAGATGCTTACGATTGGCGACGCGCAGCCTGTGCCGATCGTCGAGCCACGCCCCACCGCCCTTTTCGGCAACGAACAACTCTTCGCTGATCGGATTGTAGATCACCGATGCAACGATCTCCTCGCCGCGCTGCAGCGCAATGGCGACCGCAAACAGCGGAATGCCGTGGAGGAAGTTCGTCGTGCCGTCGAGTGGATCGATGATCCAGCGATGCTGGCCATCCGAGCCCGTGATCTCGCCGCCCTCTTCCATCAAAAAGCTGTAGGTGGGTCGCGCTTTGCTCAGCTCACCATGTATGATCTTTTCGGCCGCCTTATCGGCATTCGACACGAAATCAGCCGGCCCCTTCACCGACACCTGCAGATTTTCGACCTCGCCGAAATCCTTGGTAAGCGACCGCCCGGCCTTGAGGGCCGCCGTAACCATGATGTTGAGAAGCGCCGAACGGGCCATCTTGAACGAACTCTAAGGGGAAGGCGCGCTATCTGCCCGAGATTGCGGTTTTGTTCAAGCTGAGCGTGCAGTCAGGTCCTTCTCTCGCTTGCGGGGGAAGGTGGCAGCGAAGCTGACGGAAGGGGGCGGCCGCTTGCGCTGGTGGTTGGGGCCGCCCCCTCCACCGGCTTCGCCGGTCCCCCTCCCCCGTAAACGCGAGAGGATTCCCGACTGCTACCCAGCGTCCCCAGCCTTCGGCGGCTTCGACGGCCAAAACCGCGCCATCTCCTCCGCCGCCGCCAGATCCTTCGACGAAATCCCCACCAGCAGCTTGTCGAGCCCCGGATCGATCAACCCCTGCCGACGCGCCAGCGCCCGCCACATCGCCGACTCCGTCAGATTGAGCGAAACGCCCTCACCCACCGCCAGCAGCTTGGCATAGCGGTTCTGCGCCACCGGACTGCCGGCACTCGCCGCCCGTTGGTACCAGCCGATCGCCGCCTTGAGATCACGCTCGATGCCGTTCCCCAGATAGAGCAGCGTCGCATAATCGATCTGCGCTTCGATCAGTCCCTGCTCCGCGGCGAGACCGATCTGCCGGGCGCCCTCGCGACTGTCGGGCGGCACGCCCGCCCCCTGCAGCAGCATCGTGCCGTAATCATACTGCGCCTCGGCGAGCCCCGCCTCGGCTGCGGTCTTCATCAGCCGCGCCGCGTCCGACAGGCTGGGCGACGCGTCCTGCCCTTCGATATGCAGCAGCGCCAGATTGTACTGTGCCGGCGGATAGCCCTTGTCGGCCGACTGCTTGAACAGCGCAGCGGCGCGCCCCTTGTTCTGCGGCACGCCCTGCCCCCGCAGATAGAGCAGCCCCAGCTCGAACGCCGCCATGCGGTCGCCATTCTTGGCCGCCAGCGAATACCAGCTCGAGGCCGTCGGCAGATTGGCCGGCACGCCCAGCCCGTTGGCATAGATCTCGGCGATCAGCGTCTGCGCCGCTGGATCGGCGTTCTCGGCGCGCGGCAAAGCCAGCGCCAGCGCCGTGAGATAAAAGCCGCGCTGATAGGCCCCATAGGCCTCATCGCTGCGGCCGAAAATGTCTTTGCTGATCGACAGCGCCTCGGCGCTGCCCTGCGTCGGCGTCGGCAGATCGCCGGGCATCACAACTGAATTGTCGATCCGCGCCGGCTCGGACGATTGCGCGAACGCCAGCCCCGGCAACGCCGCCAGCAGCGCCACCGCTGCCCAGCGCGATGTCACGGCGAAGTCTCCAGCGCCTTGATGATCGCCGCCAGCCTGGCCGACACACCCTCGGGCGCCGCCCACAGGCTGTCGCCCAGCCCGATGAAGTCACCGCCCTCGGCCGTGGCGCTCTCGGCGGTCGCCGACGGGTCGGACAAAACGCTCGGGATTTCCATGATCTCCGCCCACCAGCGCGCCATTTCGCGCTGCTCCGGGTCCCTAGACCCCGAAAGCGGCCCAAAAAAGATATAGTCCGGCCCGAGCTCGCCCTTGCTCATCGCATCGTGGCGCGAAGCGATCTGCCCGGCGCCAACGATATAGTCGGGCTTCAGCGCCGCCGTCGCCGCCTTGACCTCGCTGACCCCGCCCTCGACATGCAGCCCGTCGGCCCCAAGTGTACGCACCAGCCCCGGATCGCCCTCGATCAGCAGCGCAACGCCAGCCGCCTGTGCCTTGCCGACAAGCCCTTTAACCAGCGCCTTGTAAGCCCCGTCCGACCGCCCACCGCGCGGCACCAGCATGGCAGCGACAGGCGACGCCGCCAGAGCCTCGTCGAGCTTCTGGACGCAGGAAGGGAGATCGGCATCGGCCGGCGTAATCAGGAAAATCTGTGCGGTCATGGCGGTTCTATAGCGCGAGGCCGAACTTTATGACCGCAGATTCTGGCAGCATGGTGGAGCTTGGTTATCAGCGGTTGGCCAAGCGAGCCCTCTCGGGATCGTTTGGACAGAGCGAAAGAAAAAAGACTGCACCCAATCCCTCACCGTCATGGCCGGCTTGACCCGGCCACCCGGCCGGGCGTGCAGTTGGGTCCCCGGGTCAAGCCCGGGGATGACGAACCGAGAGAAGGGCGCGCGGGAGCCTTGCACCGCCTGCTGGCATCACGCCGCCCGATCCAGCTCCTGCGTCCACTGCCCTTCCGACGCCAAGCTGTTCATCCTCGCCCTATGCGTAAACGCCGCCTGCGCCACCGGCACGTTCGCCGATTCGCCCTGCCAAGCGAGCAGCGCCGCATTCTGCAGCGCCCTTCCATACGAATAGGTCAGCCCCCAGGGCAGCGACCCCATCGCATTCATCGCGCTGAGATTGGCCGTCGCCGCTTCGTCCGACTGACCGCCCGACAGGAACGCCACACCCGGCACCGTCGCCGGTACCTGCGCCTTCAACACGTCCAGCGTCCGGCGCGCGATCTGTTCAGTCGTCGCCTTCTCCGACGACCGCATGCCTGGCGTGATCATGTTGGGCTTGAGCAACATCCCGTCGAGCGCCACGCCCGCGAGCCGCAATTCCTTGAACACGATCTCGAGCGTCTCGCCCGTCACCTCGGCACAGCGTTCGATGCCATGATCGCCCGGCTCGCCATCGGCCAGCACTTCCGGCTCGACCACAGGCACGATGCCTGCCTCCTGGCAAAGCGCCGCATAGCGCGCCAGCACATGCGCATTGGCGCGGATGCCGTTGCGCGTCGGCGCATGCGAACTGATGGCGATGACGCCGCGCCATTTGGCGAAGCGCGCCCCGACTTCCGCATAATGCGCCAGCCGCTGCCGCAGCCCATCGAGCCCCTCGGTGATTTTCTCGCCCTTGGTCCCCGGCATCGCGAACGCCCCGCGATCCACCTTGATCCCCGGGATCACATTGGCTTCCGACAGCAGCTGCACGAATGGCGTGCCATCCGCGGCGCTCTGCAGCAGCGTCTCTTCCGTAAGAATGACGCCCGAGATGTATTTGCTCATCGCCTCTTTCGAGCGGAACAGCATCTCGCGATAATCGCGCCGCGTCTCGAAGGTCACCGGCAATTCGATCGCCGCAAAGCGCTTCACAATCGTGCCCTCCGACTCATCGGCGGCAAGAATACCCGTACCGGGCGCAACAAGCTGAACGGCAATCTCGTGAAGCGTGGGCAAGGCAATCTCCGGAAAAGGAAGTCACGATGTTAAGCAAGTGCCGTGACTAGAGCGATTCAACCTTTGGTCTAGTCTCTTCTTCCACCCTCCCCCATCGCGGGGAGGGTAGTGCAGCTAGGACCAAAGGTCCTTAGCGGAACTAGGGAGGGGGGAGCCGCGCGCTGGTACCGCGCAATCAGCCCTCAACAAACTCACTTCGCCAGCGCCGCAACCCCCGGCAATTCCTTGCCTTCCATCCATTCGAGGAACGCACCGCCGGCAGTCGACACATAGGTGAAATCATCCTTCACCCCGGCATTGGCCAGCGCCGAGACCGTATCGCCGCCGCCCGCCACCGAGACGAGCTTGCCTGCCTTGGTCCGTGCCGCGACATATTTGGCGATAATCGTCGTGCCCGCATCGAACGGCACCGTCTCGAAAGCACCGAGCGGCCCGTTCCACACCAGCGTCGCCGCTTCGTCGATGGCGCCCTTGATCCGCTCCAGCGATTGCGGACCGACATCGAGGATCATGCCCGTCGGATCCATCGCGTCGAGCCCGTAATTCTGATGCGGCGCATTGGCCGCGAAGTGCCACGCAACCACCGCATCCACCGGCACAATGATGGCGCAGCCCGAAGCCTGCGCCTTGCCGAGGATCGTGTCGACGATGTCGCCCATATCCTTCTCGGCCAGCGACTTGCCCACGCCGATCCCCTGCGCGAGGAGGAACGTGTTTGCCATCGCGCCGCCGATCACCAGCGCATCGACTTTTGTAACGAGGTTCTGGAGCAGGTCGATCTTGCTCGACACCTTCGCGCCGCCGACCACCGCGATCACCGGCTTCTTTGGCGCCCCAAGCCCGGCCTCGAGGGCTACGAGTTCCGCTTCCATCGCGAGCCCGGCCGCCGAGGGCAGCGCATGGGCCAGCCCGGTGGTCGATGCATGCGCACGATGCGCCGCCGAGAACGCGTCATTGACGAAAATATCGCCCAGCGACGCCATGCGCTGCACCAGCGCCGGATCGTTCTCTTCCTCGCCCGGATGAAAGCGCGTGTTCTCGAGCACCAGCACCGAGCCATCAGGCGCGTCGTCGATCGCCTCGCCAGCGTCCTGCATATTGACCCAGTCGGTCGGAATGAAGCCAACCGGATGCCCCGTTGCCTCGACGATCGCCGGCACCACCTGCTCCAGCGAATACGCCGGATCGACCTTGCCCTTGGGCCGCCCGAAATGGCTGATCAGGATCGCCTTGCCGCCGGCTTTGACGATCTCGCGAATGGTCGGCACCACGCGCTCGATACGCGTCGCATCACTTACCTTGCCATCCTGCACCGGCACATTGAGGTCAGCCCGCAGCAGCACGCGCTTACCCGCAAAATCCATGCCCTTGATCGTCTTGAACGCCGCCATGTCATTTAACTCCGATGCTGCTCTGCCCAGTGGCTTAATGCATCAGCCGCAATGAGGGTAGCCTTCCGACCGGTACGGCAGTCAGGTTCCTCTCCCGTTTACGGGGGAGGGGGACGGCGCATAGCGCGGTGGAGGGGGCGGCCACAAGCACTGGCGCAAACGGTCGCCCCCTTCCGTCAGCTTCGCTGCCACCTTCCCCCGCACGCGGGAGAAGGACGCCGACTGAAATTACAGCGTCTGTGCGAACGCCAGCGTCACATCGACCATGCGGTTCGAGAACCCCCACTCATTGTCGTACCAGCCGAGGATGTTGACGAAATTGCCGTCCATCACCTTAGTCTGGTCGAGCAGGATCGTGCACGAATGCGGATCGTGGTTGAGGTCGCTCGACACCAGCGGGTGGCGCGTGAAGGTCATGATGCCCTTAAGCTTGCCTTCCGATGCCGCGATCAGCGCTTCGTTGACTTCCTGCGGCGTGGTCGCGCGCTTCGACAGGAATTTGAGATCGACGAGCGACACGTTCGGCGTCGGCACGCGGATCGAGATACCATCGAGCCGGCCCTTCAGTTCCGGCAGCACGAGGCCGATCGCCTTCGCGGCGCCGGTCGATGTCGGGATCTGGCTCAGCGCCGCAGCGCGGCCGCGATAGAGATCCTTGTGCATCGTGTCGAGAGTCGGCTGGTCGCCGGTATAGGAATGGATCGTCGTCATCATTCCCTTATCGAGCCCGACCGTCTCGTTCATGATCATCGCCATCGGCGCAAGGCAATTGGTCGTACACGAGCCGTTCGAGATCACGACGTGATCCTTGCTCAGCTTGTCGTGGTTGATGCCATAGACCACGGTGAAATCCGCGCCATCAGCAGGAGCCGAGACAATCACCTTCTTGGCGCCCGCGGTCAGATGCGCCGCGGCCTTGTCGCGCGACGTAAAGATGCCCGTGCATTCGAGCACGATATCGACACCGAGCTCCTTATGCGGCAGCTCGGCCGGGTTCTTCACCGCCGTCACCTTGATCGGGCCCATGCCTACGTCGATCGTGTCGTCCTTGACCGTCACGGTGCCCGGGAATTTGCCATGCACGCTGTCATAGCGGATGAGGTGGGCATTGGTTTCCACCGGACCCAGATCGTTGATCGCCACGACCTCGACGTCCTTGTGGCCTTCCTCGACGATCGAGCGAAGGATGTTCCGCCCAATGCGGCCAAAACCATTGATTGCGACGCGTACCATGATGGGTCCTTAGGGATTCGGGAGAATTCGGGTCTTACAACTGCGCTGTGACGGCTTCAACTACGGCTTTCGCAGTGATGCCAAAATGCTCGTAGAGCTGCTCGGCCGGGCCGGATGCACCGAAGCCGGTCATGCCGACGAACCGGCCTTTGTCGCCGAGGAGCTTACCCCAGCCCATTTCGAGCCCCGCTTCGATGGCGACGCGCGCCTTGGGCGAGCCGATGACGCTCTGCTTGTAAGCGTCCGACTGCCTGGCGAACAATTCCATCGTCGGCACCGACACCACCTTGGCCGAGATACCCTTTTCCTTGAGCATCGCCAGCGCCTCGACCGCAGTCGACACTTCCGAGCCCGTCGCGAAAATGACCGCATCGGCCTTGTCATCGCCGGCAATCTTATAGGCGCCCTTGGCCGACAGATTCTCTTTCACATATTCGGTGCGCAGCGCCGGCAGATTCTGGCGGCTGAGTGCGAGGATCGAGGGCATATCCGTCGTCTCGATGGCGATCTGCCAGCATTCGAGCGTCTCGACCGCATCGGCCGGGCGCATCACGAGCAAATTCGGGATCGCCCGCAGCGCCGCCAGATGCTCCACCGGCTGATGCGTCGGCCCGTCTTCGCCAAGCCCGATCGAATCATGCGTCATCACATAGACGACGCGCTGCCCCATGATCGCCGACAGGCGGATCGCCGGACGCGCATAGTCGGTGAACACCAGGAACGTGCCGCCATACGGGATCAGGCCCTTATGCAGCGCGATACCGTTCATCGCCGCCGCCATGCCATGCTCACGAATGCCGTAGCGCATATAGCGGCCAAGGCGATCGGTCTCGGTGAACGGCGTCGTCTCTTTGGTGTTGGTGAGGTTCGAGCCGGTGAGATCGGCCGAACCGCCTATCGTTTCGGGCGTATTGGCGTTGATCACATCGAGCGCCATCTGGCTCGATTTGCGCGTCGCAACCTTCGGCTTGTCGGCCACGAGCTTCTGCTTATAGGCGTCGAGCGCCCCCGCCAGACCCGCCGGCAGATCGCCCTTGATCCGGCGCGCGAATTCATCGCGCTTGCCCGCTTCGCTCGCCACATAACGGCCCTGCCAGTCGCCAAACGCATTGGCCGACCGCTTGCCCGCGGCGCGCCAGGCGTCGAGCGTCTCCTTCGGGATCTCGAACGCCGGATAATCGATGCCCAGCGCCTGCTTGGCGGCGGCCAGTTCCTCGGCTCCGAGCGGCGAACCATGCACCTTCTCGGTGCCCTGCTTCTTGGGAGCGCCGAAGCCGATCGTCGTCTTCGCGGCAATCAGTAGCGGACGCGTCGATTTGCGCGCATCGCTCAGCGCCTGTTCCAGCGCTGCCTGATCATGGCCGTCGATTGCAACGGTGTTCCAGCCGCTCGCTTCGAAGCGCTTCAGCTGATCGGTCGAGTCCGAGTTCGACACCTTGCCGTCGATGGTGATGCCATTATTGTCCCAGATCAGTGTCAGCTTGTTGAGGTTGAGATGACCCGCGAGAGCAATCGCTTCCTGCGAGATGCCTTCCATCAGGCAGCCATCGCCCGCTAGCACCCAGGTGTGGTGATCGACGATGTCGCTGCCGAACTCGGCCGCAAGCTTGGCTTCCGCCACCGCCATGCCGACGGCATTGGCGACGCCCTGCCCGAGCGGCCCCGTCGTCGTCTCGATCCCCTTGAGGAAGTGATATTCCGGATGGCCGGCCGTCATGCTGCCAAGCTGGCGGAAATTCTTCACCTGATCGAGCGTCGCGTCCTCGTAACCAAGCAGATAGAGCGACGCGTACAGCAGCATCGAGCCATGGCCGGCCGACAGGACGAAACGGTCGCGATCGGGCCATTCCGGATGCGCCGGGTCGAACTTCATGATCCTGGTGAACAGCACCGTCGCGATGTCGGCGCAGCCCATCGGCAGGCCCGGATGGCCCGAATTGGCCTTCTCCACTGCGTCCATGGCAAGGGACCGTATGGCGTTCGCCATGGCGTCGGCAGTCTTGGAATTGGTCATGAAGTCCGCTCGTTTCCTGAGATTTTCAAGGCGTTTTAAAGCGGGGATTGGCTTAACAGGTTCGGTTTTCCTGTCAATGACAGCCGGTCTATACTGTGGTTGGGAGTCGCGGATCAGCGGTTGGCCGAACGAGCCTTCTCAGGATCGCTTGGACAGAGCAGAAAGAAAGCTACGGTTGGCCGAACGAGCCTTCTCAGGATCGCTTGGACAGAGCAGAAAGAAAGCTACAGTTGGCCGAACGAGCCTTCTTAGGATCGTTTGGACAGAGCGGGACAAAATAGATGGACGACAATTACGAAACTGCGGCCGAACGGCTGGACCGCGCGCTGGCCCGGCTTGAGGCCAGCGTCCGCAGCCTCAACGGCCGGATGCGCACCCACGCCCGCATCGAGGCCGACACCCAGCGGCTGATCGCCGAACGCGCCAAATTCGCCAGCGACCTCGATAAGGTCTCCGCCAAGGCCAAGCGCCTCGACGACACTGCAGCCGATGTCGCCCGCCGCCTCGTCGTCGCCATGGAAACTGTCAACGAGGTCCTGCGCGATGCCTGAGGTTAATGTCGAGATCGACGGCAAGAAATACCGCATGGCCTGCGAAGAGGGTCAGGAAGCCCATCTGATGGAGCTGGCCGACCGGTTCAACCGCACGGTGATCCAGCTCAAGGGCAGCTTCGGCGAAATCGGCGACAACCGTCTGGTGGTGATGGCCGGCATCGCCGTGCTCGACGAACTTGCCGAAGCCGAAAACCGCATCGAGTCCCTGAAGCAGGACATCGGGGATTTGACCACCGCCGGCCGCGAACTGACCATCGAAGCCGAAGAGCTCGAACAGAAATTCGCCCGCCGCCTCAACGAAGCCGCCCGCAAGGTCGAGTCGATCGCCACCGCCATCGATGAAACCGGGGCGCCGGCGGCCTAGGCAGCCTCAGCGGCCAAGCCGTCCGCTCACCCGGTTCTCCATCGACGCCTGCTCGAAATCCATTGCCTCGAGCACCTCGCGCATCACCTCATCATCAAGCCGCCGCTCATCGCGCGCCTTCACCACCGCCTGCCGCCGCGCCGCGAGCATCTCACCCGCCAGCGTCGCAAGCGCGCCATCGCCCGCGCCCCATTCCTCCATTTGCTTCGAGCTCATGCCGAACCGCTTGAGCATCCGTTCCGCCAGCAGCTTACCCTTCTCGTCGGTCTGCCGCGCCGCAAACGCCTGCACCGCCTGCTTCGCCGCCTCGTCCGACAGCTGCTGCGCAATCCTATGCTGCCGCTCCTGAGCCTCGGCGCCCTTGGGGTCGGCAATGCCCAGCCGCCGGATCAGCCAGGGCAGCGTCAGACCCTGCAGCAGCAACGTGCCGATCGTCACCGTGAACGCCACCAGCTGGATGACGTCGCGCCCCGGGAACGGCTCACCCGCTGCCGTCAGCAGCGGAATACCGGCCGCCGCCGCAAGCGTCACCACCCCGCGCATCCCGGTCCATGAGATGACGGCATTCTCCTGCCAGGTGAACGCCGGCATCAGATCGAACGCCCCTTGCCGCCTCGCCTCGCGCGCCTGCTCAAGCCGCTGCGCCATGCGCCCGCGCCTGCCCTCCCGCCGCTCCATCCGTTCGAGCTTCGCCGCCTGCTCGGACCCCGACATTGCAAGAATTTCGTCGAACTTCGCCATCCGCCTTGCGGCCCCTCGCGCCGCCCAGCGCGAGAAGATTCCCGTCAGGTACACCCAGCCGATCCGCACGACGATCACCGCCAGCAGCACCACCAGCGACACCAGGAACAGTTGCGGGACGTTAAACCCCTTCTCCCCCGCCTCCGCGATCACCCAGCGCAATTGCAGCCCGATATAGGCAAAGACGAACGCCGCCAGCAGCGCATCGGCAGTGCCCCAGAACTCCCGCTCCTGAATGCGCGTATCGAACTGCGTATCGCTCGCCGTATGCCCCAGCGACAGCCCCGCAGCCACCACCGCCAGCACGCCCGATGCGCCGATCTCCTCGGCCAGCAGATAGGCCGTAAACGGCACCAGCACCGTCAGCACCGTGGCCAGCGACGAATTGGTGATCCGCATCCGCAGCAGATGCACGAGCGCCCCCAGCACCAGCCCGACGATGAAGCCAACAACCGAGGCGTACAGCAGATAAAGCACGATGTTCGAAATGAAGAGATGCGTCCCCGAAATGCTCGCCACCGCGAAGGCAAAGAAGGTCAGCGCCGCCGCGTCGTTGATCAGGCTCTCGCCCTTCAGCACAGTCATCATGCCGCTCGGCAGATTGAGTTTCCGTGCGATCGCCACCGCCGTCACCGCATCGGGCGGCGACACCACGGCCCCGAGCAGCAACGCCACGGCCAGCGTCATCCCCGGAACGACCGACGCCGCCACCGCGCCGACCACCCCCGTGGTCACTGCAACCAGAAACACCCCCAGATTGAGGATCGACCCCAGCCGCCGGATGAAGCTCATGAACGAAAATTCCCGCGCCGCCGCGAACAGCAATGGCGGCACCACCACCGTCAGGATGATCTCCGGCTCGAGCTCCAACCGCGGCAGGCTGGGTATAAACGACGCCCCCAGCCCCACCGCCGCCAGCAGCAACGGCGCCTGAATATTCCGCCGCTCCGCAAAAATCGTCACGGCAATCGCCGCGATCATCACGATGAGAATCTGTGAGACCATGCCGCTTCGCCCCGCTTGATAGGCGATATAGGCAGCATCCCAGCGGAGCAAAAGCAACCGCCGGTGCATTTTCGAGCGGCGTTTGCCTCGGCGCGTTCGCGCGCCTATATTCACCCCGCTGCCCGGCGCGTGTGGATTCACATCCCCGGGGCCTTATCGATCCTTAAGGGAGCTGTCCCTGACCAGACCCGTGGGTTTGGACACACGGCGCCCACCTACGTCAGTAGGTTCCCGGGATCGAATATCCCACGGCCAGGGCGGCACCTGATTTTGGAACGAGAGAACCCTTTGGCGGACCCACGGATAGAAGAAGCGAAAGCCGCGCTGCGGCTCAAGGCCCGCTCCGCCCGCGCCGCGGTTCTCAATTCCACCCGCTCCGATTCCGCCAAAGCCGTCGCCGAGCATTTCTTCAAAGCCGTCACCATGAAGCCCACCGACATCGTCGCGGGCTATTGGCGCATCAAGGACGAGATGGACATCCAGCCCATCCTCATCCGCCTGATGGATAGTTTCCAGCCGGTCTGCCTGCCGGTCGTCTTGGGCGACGAGATGCCGCTCGAGCTGCGCCTCTGGGAACAGGGTGCGCCGCTCTACGAAGCCGGCTTCGGCACCCTCGCCCCATCCGAACTCGCGCCGCAGGTCGAGCCCGATGTCATCCTCATGCCGCTGCTCGGCTTCGACAAGCGCGGCACCCGCCTCGGCTATGGCGGCGGCTATTACGACCGCACCCTCGAAAAGCTCGGCAAGCGTCCCCGCCTCGTCGGCATCGCCTATGCCGCGCAGGAACTCGAAGACATTCCGCGCGAATCCCATGACGTGCCGCTCGATGTGATCGTCACCGAATCCGGCGCCCGCCACTTCGAGCACGCCCCCGCATGAAGCTGTTGTTTCTGGGCGATGTGGTCGGCCGCGCGGGCCGCGACGCCATCACCGAGCGCCTGCCCCGCCTCATAGCCGATTACGGCTTCGATTTCGTCGTCATCAATGGCGAGAACGCCAGCCATGGCCGCGGCCTGACCGAAGGGCACTATGGCGAATTGCGCGCTGCCGGCGCCGACGTGGTGACATTGGGCGATCACGCCTGGGACCAGCGCGACACGCTGACCTATATCGAGCGCGAACCGACCCTCATCCGCCCCATCAACATGGCCGCCGGCACGCCGGGCCGCGGTGCCAATCTCATCGAGGGCCGCAACGGCCACCGCGTCCTCGTCATCAACGCGCTCGGCCGCGTCTTCCTGCCCCCGATCGACGACCCCTTCCGCGCCGTCGAAGCCGCCATCGCAGCCTGTCCGCTCGGCGAGCAGGCCGACGCCATCCTCGTCGATTTCCACACCGAGGCGACGTCCGAAATCCAGGCTATGGGTTTTTTCCTCGACGGCAAGGCCAGCCTCGTCGTCGGCACCCACACCCACATCCCCACCGCCGACGCGCGCATCCTCAAAGCCGGCACCGCGCTGATGGCCGACGCCGGCATGTGCGGCGATTTCGACTCGATCATCGGCGTCGAAACCGACGAACCCCTCAATCGATTCCTCACCGGCATCTCCTCCGGCCGCTTCACCCCCGCCGAAGGCGAAGCCACACTCTGCGGCGTCGCCATCGAAACCGACGTAAAAACGGGATTGACCAAAACCATCAGCCCCGTCCGCATCGGTGGAACATTGTCCCAGTCACTACCGCAGTTTTAGTGGGGCAAACACCGGCCTGAGGGACCGCCTCACGGCCTGGCCGCATACCCCGTCACCACGCGTCCATCGCGATCAACCACCACGCTCACATCAACCCCGCCTCGCGTGCCGGTGACGATGACCCTGCCGCTCCCATCCGGGACAGTAGTGCGGGTGGTGGCGGCGTTGTCCGAGAGGCCGGCGAAGGCCCCAAGATTATGCGTCCAGCTTGGCGGCAATGTGGATTCCGTGTCGTCCAGGCTTGCAAAGGCTGCGTTCGCCGCGGGGCTGATGGACTTCTCGACGGCTGGCGGCTCAGGCGCAGGCTCGCGCGTGTCCGCAGCGGGAGCAGTCGGCCGTGTCGGGGTCAAATCAAGCGCTTTAGGACCCAGCGGGGCAACGGATATGGACATGGCATATCTCCGGTCTCAAGCAGACCAGCCGTACCCCCGCGCGGCCCATAGAACCTAGGACTTGCTCCCTAACGAAAACCTAGCCGGTATGGTTAAGGCAAAGTGAACGCGATTACGCACCAGGTCGCGCGAAGGCATTTGGCAGCGACCTCTGGCAATGGGCGGATTAGAGCTTGAAAAACGCATCCGCCGCCGATTTGCTCTTCTGCTTACTGGCAATCGCGCCGCGCAGCCTCGCAATCTCGCCCTCCAGCATCACGATCCGGTCGCCCAGTTCCTCCACCGACATGCTGTCGAGCAACATGCCGATCTCGTGTCCCTTGGGTTTCTTCACCTCGTCGTCGAACATGGCGCTCTCCTCTTTTCGGACGCGGCGATTTTAGCCCTCGTGCCTTGCAGGACAAGAGCGAACCCGTTCAACTCATGGGCATGACCTTGCCCGAAACCATGCGCGCCATCATTGCTTCAGCTCCCGGCGGCCCCGATGTGCTGACGCTCACGACCGTCCTGACCCCCGTGCCACAGGCGGGCGAAGTGCTGATCCGAATTGCCGCGGCCGGCGTCAATGGACCCGATATGGCGCAGCGCCGCAGCGACTATCCCCCACCACCCGGCGCCTCGCCGCTCATCGGCCTCGAAGTCTCGGGGGAGATCGTCCACGCCGCTGGTGAGTGGCGCATCGGCGACAAGATCGTCGCGCTCTGCAATGGCGGTGGCTATGCCGAATATGTCGCCGTCCCGGCAGGTCAGGTTTTGCCCCTGCCCGCCGGCTGGAGCTTCGCTGAAGCCGCCGCCCTGCCCGAATGCTGGTTCACCATCACCCAGACCCTGGTGATGCGAGCCGGGCTCACCGCCGGCATGAGCGTGCTCATCACCGGGGCCGCCGGCGGCATCGGCGGCGCCGCCATCCAGATCGCAAAACTCCTCGGCGCAGACCCCATAGCGATCGTCTCGTCCGCCGACAAAGCCGACTACGCCCTCGGTCTCGGCGCCCGCGCCATCATCCGCCGCGACCGCGAAGACATCGTCGCCCGCACTCTCGAACTCACCGGCGGCAAAGGCGCCGACCGTATCGTCGACATGGTCGGCGGCGCCGCTACCCGCCAGCACATAGATGCCGCCGCCCGCTCCGGCCATATCGTCCTGATCTCCACCCTGGGCGATCGCAATGCCGACCTGCCCCTCAACAAGATCGTCGGCAAGCAGCTCACCCTCTCCGGCTCCACCCTCCGCCCGCAAACCCCCGAAACCAAAGCCGCGATCGCCGCCCATCTGCGCCACCACATCTGGCCCGCCCTTCCTGGCCTCCCCCGCCCGCGCCTCCAGACCTTCCCCCTCGCCCAAGCCGCCGCGGCCCACCGCGCCTTCG
>JBDSHC010000138.1:0-9207 GCA_039918675.1 Devosia sp. | reverse complement strand
ATCGACCGCCAGCATCTGGGCGAATCCCTGGTCAAGGGACCGTTCACCGCCATCTATCCGGGCGGCCTCTATGCCGGTACGGCCTATTACGACAAGGACTCGACCGTCTACTATCCGTTTGACGTCGCTGCCGCGAAAGCCGAGCTTGAAAAGGCCGGCCTCAAGGACACCGATGGCAATGGCATCGTCAACTTCCCGGCCGGCACTGCCGGTGGCGCGGACGTTGAAATCACGCTGCTGAACAACGCCGACTACCAGACCGACAAGAACCTGGCCGAAGGCGTCGTTGCGTCCATGGAAGCGATCGGCATCCGTGTCATCCTGAATACCCTCGCGGGTAACTCGATGAACGATGTGATCAACAACGGTAAGTGGGATTGGCGCGTGAACCGTAACGGTTCCGAACTGATCTCGGTTGTTCAGGGTACGTCGTCTCTGGCCCCGACGGGTCCGCAGACCAGCCCGCAGCACCGTGCCGGTACCGACAAGTCCGTGGATCTGCTGCCGTTCGAACAGCAGATGGTCGACGTCGTCAACAAGTTCATCGGCACGTCTGACGCCGCTGAGCGTGTTGCTCTCATGAAGCAGTACCAGAAGCTGTTCACCGAAAACGTCAACACGATCGGTCTTACCCAGTACCCGGGTGCCCTGATCATCAACAAGCGTTTCGCGAACATCCCTCCTGGTGCGCCGATCTTCATGTTCAACTGGGCTGAGGACAACATCATCCGTGAACGCGTTTACGTTCCGGCTGACAAGCAGCAGGACTTCGAGCTGCATCCCGATACGCTGCCCGGCGAGCCTGGGCTTGGCAAAGGCGCGGTTCCGGTCTCCTAATACCGCAACCAACAACTCGGACGAGGGGAGTTTCTCCCCTCGTTCTCCCAGCATCTCGGAGTTGCCGCTTTGATCCGGTTCCTGATTACACGTATCCTGTCGGCGATCCCGATCCTGCTGGTTCTAAGCGTCGTTACCTTCATCATCATCCAAGCGCCCCCGGGCGACTATGGCGACTACATCAAGTCGATGTTGATGAGCCAGGGCGGCGCCACTGACGAGGATGCCCAGAAGCAGGCCGACGCCTATCGCGAAGCGCATGGTCTGAACGAACCGCTGCCGATCCAGTACGTCAACTGGGTGACCGGTATCGTCACCCGCTTCGATTTCGGCGATTCCCTGTATTATGCGCGCCCGGTTGGCGATGTTGTCGCGGAGCGTTTGCCGCGGACCATTCTACTCGCCCTCACATGTCACATATTGGCGTCGGTAATAGGAATCTCGCTCGGCATCATCGCGGCTACCCGACAATATAGCTGGGTGGATACTCTATTCGGGGTGGTCTCGTTCTTAGGGATGACCATCCCCAGATTCCTGCTCGCCATCATCATCATCTACATTCTGGCGTTCAAACTGAACGTGCAGGAGATAGGCAGCTTCTTCTCGTCCAAATATGGCGGCGCGCCATGGTCCTTCGCTAAGTTCATGGACCTTGTGCAGCACATCTGGCCCGTAGTGTTCATCGCCACCTTCGGCGGCCTCGCGTTCAACATGCGCGTCATGCGCGCCAATTTGCTCGACGTGCTCAACGCGCAGTATGTTGAGACGGCACGCGCCAAGGGCCTGCCCGAAGGCGCCGTGATCCTGAAGCATGCGGTGCCCAACGCGCTACATCCGCTTGTCGCGTATCAGGGCGTCATCCTGCCCTACATGATGACGGGCGAAGTCGAGGTCGCGATCGTGTTTGGTCTGGCGACGGTGGGTCCGGCGATCGTCGGCTCGCTTGGCAGCGGCGACGTGTGGGTGACCGCGACGTTCATGCTGGTGCTCGCAACGACGCTGATCATCGGTAACATCATCTCCGATCTATTGCTGGTCGCCCTCGATCCGCGAATTCGCCTGGGTGGGGGCAACAACGAATGAGCGAACCGATCGTATCGTCGGATACCGAAGTCGATATCATGCCGACCGCCGGCGGGACCAAGCCCGCGGACGAAACCCCGGCCGTGCTGCCGCGCTTTGCCAATGCCAATGAGGGCTACTTCACGCTGGTCTGGCGCCGCTTCCGGCGCTCCACCGTGGGCATGCTGGGCCTCATTCTGGTTGGCGGGCTAATCGTCATCACGATCTTCGCCGATTTCTTCGCGCCGATGGATCCCAAAGCCCAGGGCGAGTCGTTTTCGCCGCCGGCCAATATCAGCTTCGAGGCACCGGACGGCAGCTTCTCGCTGCTGCCGATCGTCTATCCCATCATGGAGACGGGTGAGCTCGATGCAGTGACGTTCCAGCCCATCGTCGCGCCCGACAAGACCAACGCCACGCCGCTTGGCTTCTTCGTCCAGGGCTACACCTATCGCGTGCTCTGGCTTATCCCCGCCAACCTCCACTTCTTCGGCGCCACCAATGGCCACCCCTACCACATGCTGGGGACCGACAAGCTTGGGCGCGACATCCTTTCGCGCGGCATCATCGGCTCGCGCATTTCGCTCACTATCGCGCTCGCGGTGGTGACGCTGACAACCACGATCGGCACCCTGGTCGGCATCGCCTCCGGCTATATGGGGGGACGCATCGACGCGTGGACGCAGCGTTTCGTTGAGTTCGTTCTCGCCTTCCCGCAACTGCCGCTTTATCTGGCGTTGACCTCGCTCATTCCAGTGACGGCGCCATCCAACATCTTCATTGCCTTCGTCATAGGCGTGATGGCGGCGCTCGGGTGGGCGCAACTCAGTCGGGAGGTCCGCTCGAAAACGCTGGCGCTGGCCCGTATCGAATATGTGCGCGCCGCAATTGCCGTCGGCTCGAGCGACGCGCGCATCATCACCCGCCACATCCTGCCCAACGTCCTCAGCCACATCATCGTGGTGGTGACTCTGGCGGTGCCCTCGGTGGTGCTGCTCGAAAGCTTCCTCGGCTTCCTAGGTTTTGCGGTGAAGCCGCCGCTGATCTCCTGGGGCCTCATGCTGCAGGACACCGGCACCTATTCGGTTATCGGCTCCTATCCGTGGATCCTCACGCCCGTCGTCTTCGTGCTGATCACCGTGTTCGCGTTCAACGCGCTCGGCGATGGCCTGCGCGACGCGATCGACCCCTATTGAGAAAGTAACCTGACGTGACGCCCACTCTTTCGACCACCCGGCACGATCTCGGTACGCATGGGCGCGAGTTGATCCTCGATGCCCGCGATCTCGGGGTCGATTTCAAGATCGAAGGCGGCATCGTGAAGGCCGTCAATGGCGTGTCGTTCCAGCTCCACAAGGGTGAGACGATCGCGCTTGTGGGCGAATCTGGTTCGGGCAAGTCGGTGACGGCGCGGACCATCATGCGCCTTCTCACCAAACGCGCCATCGTCAGCCCGAAATCGCAAGTCGTGCTCGATGGGCAGGACGTCCTGAAGCTGCCCGAGCGCGAGATGCGCAAGCTCCGCGGCAACAAGGTCGCCATGATCTTCCAGGAGCCGATGAGCTCGCTGAACCCGGTCTATACCGTGGGCCAGCAGATCGTCGAAATCCTGCACCTGCACAACAAGATGACTCGCAAGGCAGCGATGGCCAAGGCCAAGCAATTGCTCGAAGAGGTGCAGATCCCCGAGCCCGCGGCGCGCCTGCTGCAATATCCGCACCAGATGTCCGGCGGCCAGCGGCAGCGCGTCATGATTGCTATGGCTCTCGCCAACCGCCCCGACATCCTGATCGCCGACGAGCCGACCACCGCGCTCGATGTCACCGTGCAGGCCCAGATCCTCAATTTGATCAAAGACCTGAAGGCCAAGTACGGCATGGCGGTGATCCTGATCACGCACGATCTGACCATCGTCCGGCAGTTTTCCGAATACGTCTATGTAATGCAGAACGGCCAGGTGCAGGAGCACAACAGCACTGAAGCGCTGTTCCAGTCGCCGCAGCATTCCTATACAAGGCATCTGCTGGCGTCCGAACCGAAGGGCATCGCCAATCCGCTGGCGGAAGATTCGCCGACCATTCTCGAAGGTCGCGATGTCAAGGTCGCCTTCACGCTGAAGCGTGGTGGCTTTTTCAAGCCCGATTTCTTCGAGTTGGTCGCCGTCGACAAGCTGAGCCTCAATCTGAAGAAGCACGAAACGCTTGGCCTTGTGGGCGAGTCCGGGTCGGGCAAGACCACCTTCGGCCAGGCGCTGATCCGCCTTATAGGCAATCAGGGCGGCGAGATCTTCTTTGATGGCGAGCCGATCCACACCAAGGATCGCGGCCAGATGCGGCCGCTGCGTTCGCGCATGCAGATCGTGTTCCAGGATCCGTTTGCTTCGCTCAATCCGCGCATGTCGATCCGCCAGATCATCGAAGAGGGGCTGATCGTCAATCACATCGGCGCCAATGGCCGCGAGCGGCTCGATCGCGTGCGCAAGGCGCTGCGCGATGCGGGCCTGCCCGACACCATTCTCAGCCGCTTCCCGCACGAATTTTCGGGCGGCCAGCGCCAGCGTATCGCCATCGCGCGCGCCATTGCGCTCGAGCCCGAATTTATCCTGCTCGACGAGCCCACTTCGGCGCTAGATCTGTCGGTGCAGGCCCAGATCATCGATCTGCTGCGCAAGCTGCAGGACGAAAAGGGCCTCAGCTATCTCTTTATCTCGCACGATCTCAAGGTCGTGCGTGCCCTCTGCCATCGCGTAATGGTCATGCAGCATGGCAAGGTTGTCGAACAGGGCCCGGTCAACGAGGTCCTGACCAATCCGCAGACCGAATACACGACGCGGCTCGTCAAGGCGGCGTTCGAAATCGCCGCCTAAGCGGCAGCTCCTTCTGAGGTCTAAATGAGCAATCCCAAGGTTACTTTCATTGGCGCAGGGTCGGCAGTGTTCATGCGGAACATTGTTGGCGATGTGCTGCAACGTCCGGCGCTCCAGGGCGCGAAAATCGCGCTGATGGATATCAATCCCCAGCGGCTCGAAGAGAGCGCCGTGATCGCCAGGAAGCTGATCTCGACGCTGGACGTGTCGGCCACGGTCGAGACGTATTCGGACCAGCGCAAGGCGCTCGATGGCGCCCACTTCGTTGTCGTCTGCTTCCAGATCGGCGGCTATGACCCGAGCACGATCGTCGATTTCGAAGTGCCCAAGAAATACAATCTGCGCCAGACCATCGCCGACACACTCGGCGTCGGCGGAATCATGCGCGGTATTCGTACCGTGCCGCATTTGTGGTCGATCTGCGAGGACATGCTCGAAGTCTGCCCCGAAGCGATCATGCTGCAATATGTGAACCCGATGGCCATCAATACCTGGGCCATCGCCGAGAAATATCCGGCCATCAAGCAGGTCGGTCTCTGCCACTCGGTGCAGGGTACTGCGATGGAACTGGCCCACGATCTCGATATTCCCTACGAGGAAATTCGCTATCGCTCCGCCGGCATCAACCACATGGCGTTCTATCTGAAGTTCGAGCATCGCCAGCCCGACGGGTCGTATCGCGATCTCTATCCCGATCTCATTCGCGGCTACCGCGAAGGCCGGGCGCCCAAGCCGACCTGGAACCCGCGCTGCCCCAACAAGGTGCGCTACGAGATGCTGACGCGCCTCGGCTATTTCGTCACCGAGAGTTCCGAGCACTTTGCCGAATACACCCCCTACTTCATCAAGGAAGGGCGCGAGGACCTCATCGAGAAATTCGGTATTCCGCTCGATGAATACCCCAAGCGCTGTGTCGAGCAGATAGCGAGCTGGAAGAAGGCCTCCGAGGACTACAAGAACTCGGACAAGATCGAGATCCACAAGTCGAAAGAGTACGCCTCTTCCATTATGAACTCGGTGTGGACCGGTGAGCCTTCGGTGATCTACGGCAATCTGCGCAACACCGGCCTCATCACGTCGCTGCCCGAGGGTTGCGCGGTGGAAGTGCCATGCCTCGTCGACCACAATGGTCTGCAGCCGACCCATATTGGCGAACTGCCGCCCCAGCTCACCGCCCTGATGCGCACCAACATCAATGTGCAGGAACTGACGGTAAAAGCGCTGATCACCGAGAACCGCGAGCATATCTACCATGCCGCGATGATGGATCCGCACACGGCGGCCGAACTCGATCTCGATCAGATCTGGCACCTCGTCGACGATCTGCTCGCCGCCCATGGCCAATGGCTACCCGAATGGGCCCGCCTGCCGGCAAGTCGCATCGCAGCAGAATAACGCTCTAGCACTCATACAAAAGGGGCGGTCGAGAAATCGGCCGCCCCTTTTGCTGCGCCCACTGCGCTTCGACTGTGCGTCGCGGCTGGCGCTACAGCTTCATCTCGCGAACGAGCTTCAGATACTCGGCCTGATCGAGCGCAAGATTTGCGCCGCGACGGTATTCCTTGACGAGCCCCTCATAGGCTTCTCGTGCGAACTGCCGCAATTTGGGGTCGCGGTCCATTTCGGCGCGGGCCACGTCCTGGTTCAAGAGGCCGAGGCCTTCGAGCACCGGGTAGTGGAGCTGCGTCTGGATGTGCGGCAGCCCATCGAGATAGTCGGGGAAATGCTCGTGGCGCGGCATCTCTTTCTGCCAGCGCGCCAGCCGCTCCTTGGTCTCCGGATGGATGCGGTTGGCGCGAACCTCGCGCCAGAACGGCGTGTCGTCGCGCTCGGTCATGTAGTGCGTGTTGACGAAGGTGCGGAAATCGTCGACCTGGCGGCCGACCCGATTGTTGTAGTCGGCGCGATCGTCATCGTTCATCTCGCTCGGCACTTTGAGAAAGCGGCGCGCGAACAGCATCATCTGAACGATTGTACCGTGGATAGAAGTTGATTCCAGCGGCTCGAGGAAGCTCGAGCTAAGCCCCACCGCCACCGTATTGCCGATCCACGCCTTCTCGAGGCGCCCGACCTGGAAGCGGATGTCGCTGCGCACTTCGATCTCATGGCCGAGCATGCGCTCGACTTCGAGCTTGGCCTGATCGGGCGTCTGGAACTCGTCGGAATAGACATAGCCGCAGCCGAAGCGCGTCTGCGTCGGGATCTGCCACATCCAGCCCGCGTCCTGCGCCCAAGCGCGCGTATAGGGCGGGATCTTGTCGCCCTCTTTGATTTCGAGCCAGAAGGGCAGGGCCCGGTTGACCGGCAGTTCATGCGCGTAGCTGATCCAGGGCGCGTTCAGCTCCTTAACGATTAGCCGTTTGTGAAAGCCCGAGCAGTCGAAGAAGAAATCGCCCTCGACCCGCTCGCCCGTGTCGAGGATCAGTGTCTCGATGTCGCCATTGGTCTCGTTGCGTTCGACACCAGACACCACGCCATCGGCAATCGTCACGCCCTTCGATTTCGAGGCGAGGAAGCGGCCGACCTTGGACTGGTCGAAATGATAGGCATGCATGAAGGGACCGAGCCGCATCGGCGAGCCATCGGGCTTCAGCGAATAGGGCGCCTTCCATTCCTTCAGCAGCGGCCCGAACATATGCATGTCCTGCAGCGGCCGTCCGGCGGCAATTGCATAGACGTTGAGATAGTCGGAAGGCGCCTCGGCCGGCGCCTGGATCACCTGGTGCGGATCGTCGATCGGGCCGTAATAGGTGAAGCCCTTCCGCCGCCAGTCCTCATGCCGGATGCCAAGCTTGAACGTGGCTTCGGTCTTTTGGAAGAACTCGAACTCGTCGATGCCGAAGCTCTTGAGGAACACATAGAACGCCGCTGTGGTCGCCTCGCCGACGCCCACGGTCGGGATCTTGCTGGGCTCGACCACAGTGACACTCGCATCGAGCTTCAGCCGCTTGATCGCGTCCTGCACGATAAACGCAGTGATCCAGCCGGCAGTGCCGCCGCCAACGATGACGTAACGTGATGTACCCATGGTTCCTCCTGCCCCTAACTAGACCGCACGCCCGCAGGCAGCAATCCCTTGTCGCAGCAGAGATTTCCGGATTTCAAAGGGTAGCCATCGCCACCCGGCAGCGATTAGTCGAGGAAGACTTTGACCTCGTCCGAGCGGCCCTTGGAATCGACCACCGAGACCGTGACATAGCCCGGTCCATCGGGTTGCCAGCTGCCCTGCCGCGTAAAGGCGGACTGCCCGAAGGGCGCCCCATTGGCAAAGAAGGTGAAGGGCGGTGCGCCATTGCGCACCTTGACGATAAGCGGACGATCATCGCCAGCGGCCATCCCAAGATCGAGGTCGACGCCATCGGCGGGGAAGGCGATCTCGGGGGCAGCATCCTTGGCGACGCGATTGTCATTGGGGTGGCGGAAGCGGCGCAACGGCTCGGGCAGATCGGGGTTCGCGGCGATGATGACGCCCTGCGGCGGCGCGGCGAACGGCGTCAGCGGCCCGAAGCGATCGAACGCCTCGAACAGGATCGGCGCCGCGGCGCGAATACCGGAGATGCCTGGCACCGGCACGCCATCGGGGCGGCCAACCCACACACCGATGACGGTCTTCCCATCGAAGCCTAAGGCCCACGCGTCGCGGTAGCCATACGAGGTGCCGGTCTTGAACGCGATGCGGCCGGGAGAGCCGTTGAGCGGCGGCGGGACCTCGCGAAGGATCGACGACACATACCAGGCGGCGACCGGATCAAGCACCGGAGCTGCTAGCGCGCCATTGTCGAGATGCGGACCAACGCCATCATTGAGATGCACCGGCGAGCCGCCGCGACCGATTGCGGCATAGATCGAGACCAGATCGCGCAGCGTCACGCCGACACCACCGAGGCCTACAGCGAGGCCTGGCGCCGTATCGTCAGGCAAGAGCGGATTGGCATTCGCCCGCTTCATGCGGGCGACAAGCCGTGCCGTACCGACAGCGTCGAGGACGATCACTGCAGGAATGTTGAGCGACTCCGTCAGCGCCTGGCGGATCGTCACCGTGCCATGGCTGAAGCCGTCGAAATTGACCGGCACATAGCCGCCGAACGCCGTCGGCCGATCCTCGATCAGGCTCTCCGGATGCGCCAGCCCGAGCTCGAACCCGAGCCCGTAGATCAGGGGCTTCAGCGTCGAGCCCGGTGAACGCACCGCCGCGGTCATGTCGACGAAGCCGTTGCTCTCCTCGGCCAGGAATCCGGCCGACCCCACCGACGCCAGCACATCGCCGGTTGCCTGATCCGCCACCACGATCGCCACCGAAACCTTCGGTCCGATCTCTCGCGCATGCGCCGCACCGAGCCGCTCGAGCGCTGCCTGCAGCCGGCGGTCCACAGTCAGCGTCACCTGCCGCGCATTGGGATGCGCCTTGACCGCCGCCTGCGCCAGGTGCGCCGCCAGCATCG
>JBDSHC010000137.1:0-6354 GCA_039918675.1 Devosia sp. | reverse complement strand
CACAACGCCGCCACGATCGTCATCTCCGCCGAGATCGAGAGCCAGCTCGCGCAGCTCCCCGATGCCGAGCAGGCAGAATTCCTCGAAACCCTCGGCCTCCACGAGCCCGGCTTGAATCGATTGATCCGCGAAGCTTACCAACTGCTTGGCCTCCAGACCTATTTCACCGCCGGCCCGAAAGAGGCGCGCGCCTGGACCATCCACAAGGGCGACCGCGCGCCGCAAGCGGCCGGCGTCATCCACACTGATTTCGAACGCGGTTTTATTCGCGCCCAGACCATTGGTTACGAGGACTACGTCACGCTCGGCGGCGAGGTTCCCGCCAAGGAAGCCGGCAAAGCCCGCGATGAAGGCAAGGAATATGTCGTCAAGGATGGCGACGTGATGCTGTTCAGGTTCAACACCTGAGGTGACCTGGCTTCAGGCAATAGGATTTCCGCTGATCGGCTACGCGCTGACCATCGTGACGTCCTTCTGGCCTTTGGGTCTCATATTTCTCGCTGCGCTTGTCGGCATGGTTGCTGCCGTCGTTATCGCCACCCGCGAAAGCTACCCCGCAGCTTGGTGGGTTGTGGTGCCTTTGGTGATCACGCACGCCGTAGTGCTTTTGCCGTCCACGTCCAACGCCCCTATCCTTCTGGGGGTTGAACTCGTCGCTATTGGTGGCCTCATCTGGCTCAACCGGGATAACAAGATCATCGCCGCGTTGCTGGCCATTTTCTCGACGGTCTATGCATTCTTCCCCTTCGTGTTCGGGCTTGGGCTCGTCGCCATCTGACGCGAGCACTCGCGTCGTGACCTACTTGGCGCTATCCTGGACCTGCAATCTGCAGGGAGGTTCCGAATGACGGCCTACAATGTAGTGCGTTTCCGGGTGAAGCCCGGCATGGACGATGCCTTTGTTGCCACTCAGATGAAATCGTTCGAGAGCACGGACATGCCCGGCGCGCTCGATGCGGCGCTGATCAAGACCGGCGAGCAGACCTATTGCTTCATCGGCAAGTGGGAGAGCTTTGACAACATCGTCGAGGCGCGGCCGACGATGATCGGCTTCCTCGATGAGGTCCGCCCGCTGCTCGAAGATCTCGGCGGCGGTATCGGTCTCACCGACCCGGTATCGGGCGAAGTGGTCGCCGAGCGCGGTATGTAAGGGCCGCGACTCGGCATTCTTGATCGCTGGTTCAGCTGAGTACGCCGGGGATCAACTCGACCCCCGAGCGCTTCAGCACGCGGAACGGCTCGAGCCAGACGCTTGCGGTGCCCTTCTGGAACGTGCGGACCCGCGGAGAAACGAAGCGCCGGATGAAGGGCACTTCATTGGTCCAGTTGACGTCGGTGCGAAGCGACACCTCAACCGCGTAGGTCGTGCGATGGCTGCTCGCTTCGTCATTAGAGAGGCCGCTCGCAACGAAGCCGACATTGTAGTCTTCATCCTCCGGCCGGGTCGCATCGTATTTGCCGTCGATGACGAGGACGACCGGCAGCTCGATGAAATGCGCCGGCGGGGTGAAGTCGAAGACCGACTGGCTGAATTTGAGCAAAATGCTGAAGCCGCCTGTGAGATCGGATGAGAGCGGTTTCCCCAGGCTCTTGGGCCAGATGATGGAGCCCAGCAGGAAGCCCGGATCTACCGGGGTCACGAGATCGCCGACGCCTGGCTGATAGTTGCGGAAATAGCCGCCGAGGCTCGTCAGTTGCTCGGCGGTCAGATTGGACAATGGATTATCGATGGGCACGTTACAGCCTCCGGAAATGGTGCAAATGTTTTGGACCGCATGAATAGCCGCGTGGCGGTCGACCAAGACTAGCGCCGCTTTCGGACGCTGGCGACAACCAGTTCCGATAGACTTGATGCGATCGCTATCGTTGACGTATACGTCAACCCGCAATGAACCCAGTCACCCAGACTCGCCGCCACTATGAAGATCTCGCGCTCGGCGAGGTGATCGATCTCGGCCGCATCGGCGTCAGCAAGGAGATGATCATCTCCTTCGCACGCGAGTTCGACCCATTCCCTTTCCATCTCGACGAAGCGGCGGCCAAGGCGTCGCTACTGGGCGGCCTTGCCTCGAGCGGCTGGCAGACGGCGGCACTGAGCCTCAAGATGCTGGGCGACAGCTTTCTCAACAAAATCGCCTCAATGGGCGGGCTCGGATTCTCGGACCTCAAATGGAAGCGCCCGGTGATGGTGGGCGACAGCATCGGCGGCACCGCGACCATCGCCAAGCTGCGCCGCTCGAAGAGCCACCCCGGGCGCGGCATCGTCACTCTCGACCTCGATATCCGCAACCAGAAGGGCGAGCCGGTGATGACCATGTCGCTGGCCAATCTGGTCGAGCTGCGCGACCCGTCGGCGCCGATGGAGGCCGCCGAATGACCCGCTGGTTCGAAGATATCACGATCGATGAAGTGTTCCCGCTCGGCAGCTACAGTTTCACGGAGGCCGAGATCATCCGCTTCGGCCAGCTCTACGACCCGCAATATTTCCACGTCGATCCGGAAGCCGCCAAGGCGAGCCATTTCGGCGGGCTGGTGGCGTCGGGCTGGCATACGGTGAGTGTCGGCCAGCGGAAGCTGGTGGATGCGCTGTTCGCAGAGGAGGAGCGGCTGCGCACCATGGGCAAGGAGCCGGGCCTGTCCGGCCCCTCCCCCGGCGTCAACAACATGGAGTTCAAAGTCCCGGTACGTCCGGGCGATGTTGTAACCTACACATTGGTGGTCACCGGTAAGCGGCCATCGAACTCGATTGCGGGCTGGGGCCTGCTGTTCAACACGATCGAAGGCGCAAACCAGCGGGGCGAGCTGGTCTATCACGCGGAACTGGTGGGCTTTTCCAAGCTCCGCGACTACAAAATGCCACTAAGGTTGCGTCTGCTGATGGCGTTGACCCGACTCCCCGTTTTAGGGAAAGTCCTCGCGCAACGATCGGGATAGCTCATGCGCCGCTTCGCCTCTGCTCTCGCCCTGCTGATGCTGGCCGCACCGGCAATGGCGCAAGATGATTCCGGTCCCGTGACGGTCAGCCCCGCCGAAGGCAATTGGGGCTGCGTTGCGCTGATCGACAACACCAAGGCCGGGCTGGTGACGATATTCGCCGGCAGCTATGGCTATGCATCTGCCAATTTCGGCTCCACCGCGTCAGGTACGGGAACCGCTGAAATGGGATCGGACGGCGTTCGGTTTCTGGATGGCAATCTGGCGACGGTCGGCATCGGCTATGGCCTCGTCACGTTCGATCCGAATGGCGGCGACATCCTCACTCTCTACAATCCGGAAAAAGCGGTTTTGCTCTGTAAGCCGCGCTAACCCAACGACTGCGGAGACGATCGTATGACTACGTTCGTCTTCTGCCTGATCCTTTGCGCCGCGGCGATGCACGCCATCTGGAACGCGGTGGTCAAGGGCGGCGACGACAAGCTGCAATCGATGATCCTGGTTGCCAGCTGGGGCGTGACCCCCGGTCTTGTCACCCTGCCCTTCCTGCCGCCCATCGCTCCGGCCGCCTGGCCGTTCCTCGCCATCTCGGTGGTCCTCGAGATCGCCTACTCCGCGCTTGTCGCGGCGGCCTACACCCATGCCGATATGAGCCGCGCCTATCCGCTGATGCGCGGGACGCCGCCACTGATCGTTGCGCTGGTCTCCAGTCTCGGTTTGGGGATTGGCATCAGCGTCACCGGCTGGCTCGGCATCGGCCTCGTCTCGGTCGGCCTCCTCAGCCTGACCTTGCGCGGTACTGGCGGTGACCGGCGGGGCGTCATGTTCGCCTTCGTCAACGCGCTGGTGATCGCGTCCTATACCCTGGTCGACAGCTTCGGCGTACGAGCCTCCGGCGCGTCGCTGACCTACACGATGTGGATCTTCGTTCTAACCGGCCTGCCCTTGATGCTGTGGGGCATCGCCTTCAAGCCGGGATTCGTCGCCTATGCAAGGCGCGACTGGAAACTCGGCATCGTCGGCGGACTGGGTACGCTTGGCTCCTACGGCATCGTGCTCTGGGCGATGACGCAGGCGCCGGTACCGCTCGTCTCGGCGCTGCGCGAGACCTCGATCCTGTTCGGCACCGCCATCGCCGCCTTCGTGCTGCGCGAACGCGTCACCCCATCCCGCATCGCGGCGGTGCTGATCATCGCTTGCGGCGCAGGGGTGCTGAAATTCGCTTAGGAAGCGGGCGGGCCTGAGCTCGCCCCGCTCAATGGCCGGGGAACGGCACCAGGCTCTCGATCTTGACGCCCATCCCGCGGAGCTTGTCGGCGCCGCCGAGATCGAACAGATCGATGACGAAGCCGGCGTGCTCGACGACCGCGCCGGTGCGGCGGAGGAGGCTCACAGCGGCAACAGCCGTGCCACCGGTGGCGATCAGATCGTCGATCAGCAGCACCTTGTCACCCGCCTCCAGCACATCGGCATGGATCTCGATCGTATCGACGCCATATTCGAGAGTGTAGTTCTGCCCGATGGTTGCGCCCGGCAGCTTGCCGCGTTTGCGGATGGGGACGAAGCCGACACCCAGCGCAATGGCGACGCCAGCGCCGAAGATGAACCCCCGCGCTTCGATGCCCACGACATGCGTAATGCCGAGACCGCGATGCGACTCCGCCAGCCGCTCGACGCTCTCCTTGAACCCCTGCGGGTGCTCGATCAGCGTGGTGATGTCGCGAAACAGGATGCCCGGCTTGGGATAGTCCGGGATCGAGCGGATCAGCGATTTAAGGTCGAGCATCAGGTGCGTTTCACGATCTTGCGCGCAACGACACCGACGCGGAACGCCGCCTCGAGCGTCGCGTCAGCCGCAGCGGCCCGCATCCGCGGCGTTACCAGCAGCGGGGCCGAGCGAACGGCAGCGCGCACCACCGGATGGCGGGCGATTGTGACGGCGACCCCAAGGATCGTGGCGGCGGTGCGGATCGGCGACATGACGAACTCCTGACCTCGGGAGCATAGTCCCCTACCGCAGCGATGAAAAGTGCGCTGCCAGTCAAACAAAAGGGCGCCGAAGCGCCCTTTTTCTCAAATCCGGCTAGCGGAAATCTCAGTGTTCGACATTGCGCCAGATGCGCTGTTTGACGAACCACATCAGCGCCGCGAACAGCAGCAGGAAGCTCAGCACGCGGAAGCCCGCGGCCTTGTGCTCGTTGAGATGCGGCTCGGCGAGCCACATCAGGAACGACGTCACGTCGGCAGAATACTGTTCCACAGTAAGCGGTACCGCGGTCTCGCCTTCCGCAGCGGCATAGGCGATCTGACCGTCCGTCAGCGGCGGCGGCATGCCGATGGCATGGCCGGGGAACACATGATTGTAGTGTTTGCCCTCGGGAAGCTGGAAGCCCTCGGGCGGCGTCTCTTCATAGCCGTTCAGCAGCGCGTGGATGTAATCCGGCCCGCCTTCGGAATAGGTCGTGAAATAGTTGAACACCCAGTTCGGGAACGGGTCTTCGACGCCACGCGCCTTAGCCAGCACCGACATATCGGGCGGCAGTGCGCCACCATTGGCGGCACGCGCTTCGAGCTCATTGGGGAACGGCGCCGGCCAGTGGTCCGACGGCAGGGCCTTGCGCTTGCCGCCTTCGACGCCGACGTCGAGCACTTCGTATTCGGCGGCGAGCGCCTTGACCTGTGCTTCGGAGAACGACGGGCCGCCCTCTTCCTCGAGATTGCGGAAGGCCAGCAGATTGGCGCTGTGGCAATTGGCGCAGACTTCGCGGAACACCTGGAAGCCGCGCTGCAGCTGGTTCTCGTCATAGGTGCCGAACAGGCCCGCGAAGCTCCAATGCTGCTTCTCGATTTCGGCGCCGCCATGCTCCTGCGCGACGACCGGGCCGGCAAGACCGAGCCCGATCAGGGCAGCAGCGAAAATGGTCGTGATCTTTATCATTCTGGTGCGGTCCTGACGGGTCACATCGTTGCCGGTGCGGGCTTATGGCCCAGCACCGATTCCGAGATCGAATTGGGCAGCGGCCGCGGCTTCTCGAAACGGCTCAGCAGCGGCAGGATCACGATGAAGTACGCGAAGTAATAGAGCACCGAGAGCTTGGAGGTGTCGGCCACCGTAAACGGCCCGAGAACCTTGAGGTCGGGCGTCTGCGCGCCGTACCACATCAACAGGATGAAGTTGACCACGAACACCCAGTAGAACCATTTGAACGCCGGGCGGAAGGTGCCCGAGCGGACCTTGCTGGTATCGAGCCACGGCAGGAAGAACAGGATCAGGATCGAGCCGCCAAAGGCGATGACGCCGAGCAGTTTCGAGTCGAGGATGAAGTTGAAATCGATGGCGCGCAGGATCGCGTAGAACGGCAGGAAGTACCATTCCGGCACGATGTGCGGCGGCGTCACCAGCGGGTTCGCCTGGATGTA
>JBDSHC010000136.1:0-42976 GCA_039918675.1 Devosia sp. | reverse complement strand
CACGTCCTTGGTGTCGAAGGCGCGCTGGGCGCTGGGGATGTCGGCACTGAGCACCGGTGCCGCACCGAACGCGGCGCGCGTCGACATGATGGTGTAGAACTCGGAATTCAGCGCGTAGACATAGGTGTTGGTGCCCTCGAGGGCGTTTGAGATCTGGGTATAGAAGGCCTTGAGATCACCGGCCTGGAGGGTGTCGGTGGTTGCCAGAATCTTGAGGGTCGAGATATTGGCGAAGAGCTCGCGATCGACGGCCTGCACGATCGAGCGGGCCGAACCGGTGATCAGCGCCTCGACGACGCGCTCCTGCGCCTCATTGTTGCGCTGCAGCAGAACGGCGGAAAAGGCGAAGGCGGGGACCAGCGCGACCAGCGCCAGAACGAACAGATAGACGGCGATGGGACGGGAAGGCCTGTCGGGCCGAGCCGGGCCCGCGGGGGCGGATGGGGTCGGTGCGGCCAAGCTCAAATCACTCCAAAAATACAGCGTGAGCCTAGCCTAAGCACTACAATCGCCATAACGACGAATTTGGCCGGCAGTGCCCCCACTCGATAAGAGATGAGGTGGGGGAAAGTTCCCGGCTTGCGATGGAGTTTACCGATGCGTCTGCTGCTGGTTCTGGCACTGCTGATGGGTTCGATGGTGGCGCCCGCCTTGGCGCAAGACAAGGAGATTGCCGTGCTTGAAGCTGTGCTGGCCGAGGGGCCGCTCGATCTGACGCTGTTTTCGGCAGAGTTTCTCAAGGCAGTGCCCGCCGCGCAGCTCGAACCGATTGTCGCCGATATCAAAAAGACCATCGGTCCTGTTATCGCCGTGATCCCCAAGGGCGGCACGAGTTTTCTGGTCGAGACGGCGACCCATGAGATGCCGAGCGAACTGGCGCTCGACCATGCGGGCAAGATCATCGGGCTGTTCTTCCGGCCGCCGGTGGCGAAGAACGCCAGCATCGAGGATATTCTGAGCGAGATGGCGGCCGCTGCGCCGCAGACCGCGTATCTCGTCACGAAGAACGGCGTGCCGCTCTATCAGAAGGATGCCGACACGGGGCTGGCGGTCGGCTCGGCGTTCAAGCTGGGCGTCCTCAAGGCGCTGCGCGACCAGATCGATGCCGGCACGCGTCAATGGAGCGAGGTGGCGGAGCTCACGGCGGCGGATCTGTCGCTGCCAAGTGGCATGCTGCAGGGCTGGCCGGTCGGGTCGCCGCTGACGCTCGGCACGCTCGCCTCGCTGATGATCTCGATCTCCGACAATACGGCGACCGATGTGTTGATGCGTGTCGTAGGCCGCGATGCGGTGGAAGCGGCGCTTGGCATCGCGCCGGCGCTGACGACGCGCGAGCTGTTTGTGCTGAAGGGCAATCGCGCGCTGATGGCGCGTTATGGTGGCGGCGATGTGGCTGCCAAGCGGGCAGTGCTGCTGGAGGTCGCGAAGCTGCCGCCGCCCGATGTGAGCCTCGTGATGAATCCGCACGATAAGGGCGCGGAATGGTATGTGTCCCCGACCGAGCTCTGCGCGCTGATCGCATCGGTGGCGGATTTGGGCGCAACGCAGATCAATCCGGGTGCGGCCAACAAGGCCGATTGGGCGAGCGTATCGTTCAAGGGCGGCAGCGAGGTCGGCGTCCTCAACATGACGACCCAAATGACGGCCAAGGACGGCACGATCTATTGCGTGGCCGCAAGCTGGAACGACGACAAGGCGATCGAGGAGGCCAAGGCGACTGGCGCTTATGCCAGTTTGTTGGCGAAGCTGGCGCGGGGGTAGTGCTTTGCTCCCCTCCCATTGAAGGAAGGGGCTGAGGGGCGTGAGGGCCACACCCACTGCCGGTGCGCGCTGCCCCCCTCCCCAACCCTCCCCCGCACGGGGGGAGGGAGCTCGACTGATGGCTCGGAGGTTAGGCTTTCAGCACGCGGCTCGGGTGGAAATGCCCTGCCCTGACGGCGCCGATGGCCACCGCGGCGCCGTTGAGACTGGCCCAAGCTTCGGGGAGCTCGATGGGGGAATTGCTGCCGCGCAGCAGGATAGGCCCGCCATGGCGGAGGAGGGCTGCGTCGTCGGAGGCGATGCGCAGTTCGGGGAGATGGCGTAGCGCAATGGCGCTGGGGCGGAGCAGGCTGTCGCGATCGGGGGCAGCTTCCAGCGTTTCGAGTAGAACACTGTCCTTTTCCGTGAAACCGGCGACGGCGGTGCGGCGCAGCGCGGTGACATGCGCGCGGCTGCCGAGGGCCTCGGCGAGGTCGCGGGCGAGCGAGCGGACATAGGTGCCTTTTTCGCAGGCCATCTCCAGCGTGCTGCGCTCGGCGGAATGGGCGATGAGGGTCAACTCGCCGATAGTGACGGGGCGCGGGGCGAGCTCGACGGTTTCGCCGGCGCGCGCCAGATCGTAGGCGCGCTCGCCATTGATCTTGATGGCCGAGAAGGCGGGCGGGCGCTGCAGGATCGTGCCGATGAAGGCCGGCAATGCGGCGCGAAGCTGCGCCTCGGTGGGGCGGACATCGGAGGTCGCGATCACTTCGCCTTCTAGATCGTCGGTGCTGGAGGCAGAACCCCATTCCATATCGAAGCGATAGCGCTTGCCGCCGCCTTGGACGAAGGGCACGGTCTTGGTCGCTTCGCCCAGCGCAATTGGGAGCAGACCCGTCGCCAGTGGATCGAGTGTGCCAGCATGGCCGGCTTTCTCGGCACCGAACAGCCAGCGGACTTTGCCGACGGCCTGGGTGGAGCCGAGGCCGTAGGGTTTGTCGAGAATGATCCAGCCGGAGATGGGGCGTTTGTTCTGTTTGGACATTGTGCTTGGGGCCGCCCCCTCCACCGCCTTCGGCGGTCCCCCTCCCCCGTTTCACGGGAGAGGAGCCCCGATTGCTATTTTTCGGATTCGTCGTCGCTGTCGAGGTCGCGCTGGACGCGGTCGGAGCGGAGCAGGGCGTCGATCTTGCCGAACTCTTCGAACGTCTCGTCGACGAAGAAGCGCATCTCGGGGGCGAATTTCAGATCGAGCTCGGGGGCGACGCGGCCGCGGATGAAGCGCTGGTGGCGATTGAGCGCCTCGACGATTTCCTTGGCGCGCTGGCCGCCGAGCGGCATCACATAGGCATTGGCCAGTTTCAGGTCGTTCGACATGCGTACTTCGGGCACGGTGAGCACGGCGCCGGTCAGCGCTTCGTCGTCGATCTCGCCGCGCGCGAACACGCCGGCCAGCGCATGGCGCACCAGTTCGCCCACGCGCAGCATGCGCTGGGTGGGGCCGGTGGGCCGATGCTTGTCGTTTCGGTCGTTTCTCATTGGCGGGGCTCGCCACTCCCGTCCCTTGCGGGACGAGATTGGCTCCTTCTTTGCTTGCCGCGCGTCCGAACCGGAAAACCGCGCGACACTTTTCCTGGACGCGCTCCCTAGGCCGGTGCCGCGCCAGCGTCAACCGGCACAGGCGCCGGGCGGCCGGCGATACGGGCGGCGAGCGCGTCGATGACGCCGTCTTCGGGGAAGGCGCGGCGCGGCAGGATCAGCACGCCATCGTCGGTGACGAGGAACAGATTGTCGCGGGCGAGGATGCTCTCGCGGATGTCGGTGAACTTGATCTCGGCAGGAAAACCGGCACCGGTGGCGCTGAGGCGGTTGGGCCATTCGGTGAGGGTGATTTCGAGGGGGCGTGGGATGCGCTGGCCGGCGCGCCAATAGTGCCGGGCGGCGATGCCGATGAGGACCAGCACATAGCCGATGGCGATGAGGATGGAGGCGAGCAGCGAGAAGCTGAAGCCGAGCGCCGGGCCGGCCCAATCGGCCGGGATCAGCCACGCTACCGCGCCGCAGACGCCAAGCCAGAGCAGCAGCGCCAGAACACCGAGCGGCGACATGTGGCCGGCCACCTGCTCATAGGCGAGCGCATCGGCGCGCGTCAGCGTGAAGGTGGTGGTGCGAAGCGGGTCCTCGGCCATGGAGCGAGTGTAGCATGAAGTTGTGCCGGTGCGTGCGGCCGCCCCCTTAGCTTCGTTTGCGCTCTGCCCTTCGCGCCGCCAGAGCGGCACGAAGTTCAACCGCCCTTACCGATACCCGGCCGCCTGCAGCTCGAACAATTCGGCATAGTGGCCGGCCAACGCCATCAGCTCGGCATGGGTGCCGTTCTCCAGCACTTTGCCGTCTTCGAGGACGACGATGCGGTCGGCGATGCGGACGGTGGAGAAGCGGTGGGAGATGAGGAGCGCGGTGGTGGAGGTCTCGGCGAGATTCTTGAAGCGGGAGAAAACTTCGGCCTCGGCGCGGGCGTCGAGTGCGGCGGTGGGCTCGTCAAGGATGATGATCGAGGCTTCGCGCATATAGGCGCGGGCGATGGCGAGCTTCTGCCATTCGCCGCCCGACAGATCCTGGCCGCCGATGAATTGCTTGCCCAGCTGCTGGTCATATTGGCCGGGCAGCTTGGCGATGACTTCGGAGGCGAGGCTCTGTTCGGCCGAGCGGGTGATGCGGTCGAGATCGTGCGTTTCCTCGATGCGGCCGACGCCGATATTCTCGCGCGCCGTGAACGAGTAGCGCAGGAAATCCTGGAAGATCGCACCGATATGGCGGCGCAAATCGTGCGCGGAGAAATCCCTGATGTCGATGCCGTCAATGGTGATGCGGCCTTCCTCGGGCTCATAGAGCCGGGTGATCAGTTTCACGATGGTGGTCTTGCCGGCGCCGTTCTCGCCGACCAGCGCGACGGTTTCGCCGGCCTTGATGGTCAGATTGAAATTGCGGATGACCCAACGCTCGGCCCCGGGATAGCGGAAGCCGACATTATCGAAGACGATGCCGGTCCTGAGCGGATTGGGGAACGGCTTGGGCTGGGCCGGATCGAGAATGGTCGGCTTGATGTCGAAGAAGGAATAGAGGTCGTCGAGATAAAGTGCCTGCCCCGCGACGTAAGTGAAGCCGATGAGGATCTGCTGGAAATAGCCGTTGAGCTGGCCGAATGAGCCGGCGAGGAAAGTGAGATCGCCGATGGTGAACTCGCCATTCATGGTGCGCCAGACGATGTAGGCGTAGGCGCCGTAGTACGCGATGGTCGAGATGGTCCCGAGCAGGGCGCCCCAGGCCGAGCGCTTGATGTTGAGGCTGCGGTTCTCGATGTAGATCGCATCGGCCAGCGTCTTGAAGCGATCGACAAGATGCGTGCCGAGACCGAAGAGTTTCACCTCCTTGGCGCTGTCGGCGCTGGCGCCGATCTGGCGCAGATATTCCATCTGGCGCCGCTCGGGCGAGCGCTCATGGCTTAGCCAATAGGCGAGCCGGTTGAAGCGGAACTCGCCCCATACGGCAGGCAGCACGGCGACGGCCATAAGGACGATCAGCAGCGGCGCATAGACCAGGAGGCCGATGGCGAGGGCGATGGCGGTGATCACCGACTGGCCCTGGCCGAAGACTTGGCTGAGGACGGTCGAACGGCTCGCGGCCTGACGGCGGGCGCGTTCGAGTTTGTCCTGATACGAGGCCTCCTCGAAATGGATGAGATCGAGCTCGGCGGCGTGGCGCATCAGATCGATGCTGACGCGATTGGAATGGAGTTCGCCCTGCAGCGCATCGAACACCTGAATGGCGCGCTGGATGAGATCCTTGCCGATGACCAGAGCGAACTCGGCGACCAGCAGCATGGCAAGATAATTCAGGCGGCCTGTTTGCAGCCAGTTGGCTTCGATGGGGCCGAGGCCGGACTGGCGGATGATCTCGTCGATGATGAATTTGGTGAGCAGCAGCACCAGCGGCGGCTGCACGGCGACGATGATGCGCAAGACGATCGAGCCCAGCATCAGGCCGGGGCTGGTCTGCCACATTTCGGCAAACAGCCGCCCGACATTGCGGACGGTCTTCATCCGCTGGCCTTTCTGGAACGGCAGAACTTCAGGAAGGCGACCGGGGCGCATGGGGGGACTCGTTTGTGACGATCGGAGAGTCCGGGACGTCAGGCTCAGAAATGGGGTGCGCGGACGACGTTGTCTAGCGCCGCTCTCTCGATCGTCATCCCCGGGCCTGACCCGGGGACCCAGCCGCGTGCCCTCCGCTGGGTGGCCGGGTCGAGCCCGGCCATGACGAAGGAGAGAGCGGAGGATGGTGCGGCATTGTCCAGCACAAACATAAAGGGCGCGGTTGCCCGCGCCCTGTTGAATTCCAACGATCTGGTGGCTTTACAGCGAGCGGACAACACTCTCGACGCGGAAGCATTCGATGACGTCGCCTTCGCGGATGTCTTCGTAATTCTCGAAGGCCATGCCGCATTCCTGGCCCATCGGGACTTCCTTGACCTCGTCCTTGAAGCGCTTGAGCGTTTTGAGCTTGCCTTCGTGGATGACGACGTTGTCGCGCAGCAGGCGAACACCAGCGCCACGTTCGACGATGCCTTCGGTGACCTGACAGCCGGCGACTTTGCCGACCTTGGTGATGTTGAAGACTTCCTTGATCGACGCGTAGCCGATGAAGGTTTCGCGGCGCTCGGGCTTCAGGAGGCCCGACATGGCCGATTTCACATCGTCGACGAGGTCGTAGATGATGTTGTAGTAGCGGATCTCGATGCCGTCGCGGGTCGCCAGTTCCTGCGCCTGCTTGTTGGCGCGGACGTTGAAGCCGATGATGATGGCGGTAGAGGCCGAGGCAAGCGTCACGTCGGATTCGGTGATGGCGCCGACACCCGACATCAGGATCTGCGCCGACACTTCATCGGTCGAGAGCTTGTTGAGCGAGGCGTTGATCGCTTCGACCGAACCCTGCACGTCGCCCTTGATGATCAGCGGGAATTTGGAGATGCCCGCGATCTTGAGCTGATTCATCATCTGCTCGAGGCTGGTGGCCCCGCCGCCCGCGGTCTTTTCGCGGATCTGACGCTGACGGTAGTCGGTGATTTCACGGGCGCGGGCTTCGTTCTCGACCACGGAGAAGCGGTCGCCCGCACTTGGCACGCCGGTAAAGCCCAGCACTTCGACCGGGGTCGAGGGACCAGCTTCCTTGTCCTGCACGCCCTTGTCGTCGATCAGCGCACGAACGCGGGCAAACTCGGTGCCGGCAACGACGATGTCGCCGACGCGGAGCGTGCCGCGCTGCACCAGAACCGTCGCCACGGCACCGCGGCCGCGATCGAGCTTGGCTTCGATGACGAGACCTTCGGCACGACCGTCGCGCGGCACCTGCAGTTCGAGCACTTCGGCCTGCAGCAGGATGGTTTCGAGCAGCTTGGGCAAGCCGTCCTTGGTGACGGCCGAGACCTCGACGTCGAGCACTTCGCCGCCCATCGATTCGACGAACACTTCGTGCTGCAGCAATTCGGTGCGGACGCGCAGCGGATTGGCCGAGGGCTTATCCATCTTGTTGATGGCAACGATGATCGGCACGCCGGCGGCCTTGGCGTGTTTGATCGATTCAATGGTCTGCGGCATGACGCCGTCATCGGCGGCCACAACGAGGACCGCGATATCGGTCGCCTGGGCGCCGCGGGCGCGCATGGCGGTGAAGGCTTCGTGGCCGGGCGTGTCGAGGAAGGTGATCTTCTGGTTGTTGATCTCGACCTGATAGGCCCCGATATGCTGCGTGATGCCGCCGGCTTCGCCTGAAACGACGTTCGCCTGACGGATGGCATCGAGCAGCGAGGTCTTGCCGTGATCGACGTGGCCCATGATGGTAACGACCGGCGCGCGGTGCGTCAGATCCTCGGCCTTGTCGTCGGACACCACGTCATAGAGACCGGATTCAACGTCGGCATCGGAGACGCGCTTGACGGTGTGGCCAAGTTCGGTGGCCAGCAGTTCGGCAGTATCGGCGTCGATCACGTCGTTGATGGTGACCATACGGTCCATGGCCATCAGCATCTTGATGACGGTGACGGACCGCTCGGCCATACGGTTGGCGAGTTCGCCGACGGTGATGGCTTCGGGGATCGTCACTTCGCGGGCAAGCTTGGGTGCCTGCTGCTGGTTGCGGCCCATCTTCTTGTCGCGACGGCGGCGCATGGCGGCGAGCGAGGGACCTCGGTCGCGGTCGGACTCGGTGGTCGCGGTCGAAACGGTCAGGCGGCTGCGGGCAAAGGCGGTTTCGGCTTCACCACCACGGCGATTGGGACGCTCGGGCGTCGCACGAGCGGCGGCGCGGCGGGCTTCCTCGGACTCGACCGGGCGGCCGCCAACCGGCGCGACGGTGCGTGTGCGGCGGCCATCGGCCTCCGACGGCGTGGCGGGCGGCTGGTTCGGAATGGGGGCGGGACCACCGGGGCGGCTGAAGCCACCCGGACGACGGTCGGCGCCGGGCGCGCCGGGACGCGCCGTGGATGTGCCGCCGGGACGGCGATCGGTCGGGGCACCGGGACGGGACGTCGAAGGGGCACCGGGTCGGGCACCCGGAGCGGGCGGACGACGGGATTCGACCCCACCGGTGCGGGGGGCGGAACGCTCATCGGCGGCGGCCGGAGCTTCGGCCGGCCGTTCGGCCTCAATGGTTGCAGCCTGCTGGGCAGCCGCGACTTCGGCGGCGCGCGTCGCATCGGCACGGGCCGCGGACTCGCGGATTTCGCGGCGGCGCGCGTCTTCCTCGACGCGGCGGGCATCGGCTTCCTGGGCGCGGCGATTGTCTTCGGCCTGACGGGCACCGGATTCGCGCAGGACGCGCGCACGGGCATCGGCCTCGGTGGCGGAAAGGCCAGCCTGGCGCGGCGCGGCGGTGACCGGACGCGCCTGGGGGCGGCCAGTGTCGCGCGATGTGCTCGGGGTCTGCGGACGTGCCGGAGCGGCGGGCGCCGCGGCCGCGGGACGCGCGGGTGCGCCCGCGTTGGTATGCGGCACGACGCGGGTACGCTTTTCGACGACGACCGTGCGGGCGCCGCGGGACATGCCGGGACGCGCGCCCATAGCAGGACCACCCTTCAATGTGAGGGTCTTCTTGCCGGCGCCGCCGTCTTCGCGCTTGTCGTCACTGTCAGCCATAAAAACTCGTCTCTTTCAAAGGTCAGTTAGCGATAAAACGTGCCAGCCGATCGGCTCGTTTCACCGCTGCTTCACCTGCTGCCCCTTGGGTCGGCGCAGCATGTATCACACTTTCAATCCCGAGTGCCAAACCCAATTGGGCGGAATCGAGCAATTCAAAATGGGGGCGATCGGCCCCCGGAAGGCCCTGTTCCTCGGCAGCTTTAGAGGAGGCCTTGAGCGTCGCCATCATCTTCTTGCGGCCGTCTTCGGCAGCGTCCGTAGCCGTGAACAGCGCCAGCGCATCGCCGGTTTCGAGCGCCGATTTCACTTTCATGGCACCGGTCAGCAATTGCCCGGCTTTCTTGGCCATTTGCAGACTCGCAACGAAGCGCTGCTGCAGCCGCAGCTGCGTCAGCGCCACCAGATCGTCGGGGACACCCACATTGGTCTTGAGGCTTTTGGCAAAAGCCTTCTTCTTGATGGCCTCGGCCAGATTGGCCGCGCCGAGGCTGACCCAGACGCCGCGGCCTTCGGCCTTGGCATCGGTATCGGGTACGAGGACATCATCCGGTCCAACGACGAACCGGATCATATCGGCAGCCGGCTTCACCTCAAAGGTGAGTGCACATCGCCGTTCAACTTCGTCCTTGCCGGGCACCGGGTGGTGATCGCCCGCATTACGCGGGCGCTCCTTCCTCGTCCGCCATTTCGGCGGGGGCGAGATCGGCTTCGGTGATCCAGCCAACCTTCAGGCGGGCCTGCAGCACCATCTCTTCGGCTTCTTCGCGCGACACTGGGAAATCCTTGAAGGTGCCGTCGAAGCGCTTGGTCTCGCCGTCCTTGCGCTCGGTCCAGCCGACGAGATCGTCAGCGGCAAAACCGGCGAAATCCTCGACGGTCTTGACGCCCTCCTTGCCGAGCGCGACCAGCATGGCCGCGTTGAGGCCCGGGATTTCGTAGAGCGCATCTTCGACGCCGAGCGACACGCGCTCCTCGTCATTGGCCTTCTCGATGGCGGTCAGATAATCGTTGGCACGCTGCTGCAATTCGCCGGCGGTCTCTTCGTCGAAGCCCTGGATGGACGTGATTTCGCTAAGCTCGATATAGGCGAGCTGCTCGACCGAGGAGAAGCCCTCGGACGCCAATAGCTGGGCAACCATCTCGTCGACATCAAGGGCTTCCATGAACAAAGCCGACCGCTCGGTGAATTCCTTCTGGCGGCGCTCGGACTCTTCGGCCTCGGTGAGGATGTCGATGTCCCAGCCGATGAGCTGGCTGGCGAGACGCACATTCTGGCCGCGGCGGCCGATGGCGAGCGAGAGCTGCTCGTCGGGCACCACGACTTCGATCTTTTCGGCCTGCTCGTCGAGCACGACCTTGGCGACATCGGCCGGCTGCAGCGCCGAGACCACGAGGTCGGCGATGTTGTCGGTCCACGGGATGATGTCGATCTTTTCGCCCTGCAGTTCGCCGACCACGGCCTGGACGCGCGAGCCGCGCATACCGACGCAGGCGCCAACCGGGTCGATCGATGAATCATTGCTAGTCACGGCGATCTTGGCGCGGCTGCCCGGATCGCGGGCGATCGAGCGGATGGTGATGATGCCGTCGTAGATCTCGGGCACTTCCTGCATGAAGAGCTTCGCCATGAACTGCGGATGGGTCCGGCTCAGGAAAATCTGCGGGCCGCGCTGTTCGCGGCGCACGTCGTAGATGTAAGCGCGGACGCGGTCGCCATAGCGGTACATCTCGCGCGGGATCAATTCGTCGCGGCGGATGATGGCTTCGCCACGGCCGAGGTCGACGATGACGTTGCCGTATTCGACGCGCTTGACCGAGCCGTTGACGATCTCGCCGACGCGATTGATGTATTCGTCATACATGCGCTCGCGCTCGGCATCGCGCACCTTCTGGACGATGACCTGCTTGGCCGACTGGGCGGCGATGCGGCCGAATTCGATGGGCGGCAGCGGCTCGGTGACGAAGTCGCCGAGCTTGGCGGCGGCGTTGCGGCCGATGGCGGCCTGGAGCTCGATCTGCTTGCCGGTCTCTTCGACCACTTCGACCACTTCGAGCAGCCGCCACAGGCGAAGCTCGCCGGTCTTGGGATTGATCTCGGCGCGGATTTCGGTTTCGGCGCCATAGCGGGTCTTGGCCGCCTTCTCGATGGCGTCTTGCATCGAGGCGATGACGATCATGCGATCGATCGATTTCTCGCGGGCGACGGCATCGGCGATCTGGAGCAGTTCCAGTCGGTTCGCGCTAACGGCCATTTCAGTCGATCTCCTCAGAGAGTACAGTTTCAGTAGGATCAAGTTCTATCGTCTCGACGTCTTCGGCGTCGTCGATCGGGTTTTCGTCCTGATCGATCTGCGCCAGGTCGAGCAGTTTGTCGGTCATCACCAGCTTCGCCTCGGCGACCGAGACCAGCGGCAAGACGAAATTCGGATCGTCACCCTTGGGCACGTCTGGCAATCTGATGGTGACGGTGTCGTCGGTCACCGCCTCGATGAGGCCGCGGAAGCGCTTGCGGCCATCAAGCGGATCGCCGAGCTCCACCTTGGCCTCGTGGCCGATGTAAGTGCGGTAGTCGCGGGCCCGAACCAGCGGGCGGTCGATGCCGGGCGACGACACTTCGAGATGATATTCGCGGTCGATGGGATCCTCGACATCGAGCACCGGCGAGATGTCTTTGCTGAGCCGCTCGCAATCGGTAATGGCGAACCGACCGTCGGCATCCTCGGCCATTATCTGCAGCGTGCAGCCGTTTTCCTGCGAGACTTTCACCCGCACCAGCGAATAGCCCAGATCATTGGCCACCGGCTCGATGATCGCAGCGATGCGCTGCTCGAGGCCGGTTTGCTTGATGAAGCGCTTTTCGGTGAGGTCGAAGGTCAATTGTGTCCAGCTGGTAGATAACAAAAAGAGCGGGGGCCGGTCAGGGCACCCACTCTCGAATGAGAGCAACGATGTGGGGCCTATATAGACCCGTAAGCGCTGTTCCGCAAGCTCACCTCAAGGCGCGCTGGGTTTCCAGAGATAGTAGAGCGCGCCAGCGAGGACGATTAGATGGGCGACGAGGCCTGCGGCGACGCCGGCGAGGGGGATTTCGCCTAGGCTGACGCTCCATAAATCGCCGAGGAAGCCGACGGTGTGGATGACGGTGTTGGCCCAAAGCACTGCTTTCAGGGTTTCCGACATTTGGTGGTTGCGGACGAGGAAGTTCAGCGTCGCGACGCCCAGCATGACGGCGCCGAGGACGCGGAAGATGGTGGCGGTGGCGGGCGAGCCGGTGAGCTGGAACTGGGTCGCGGCGAAGGCCGGCGCGAAGAACATCAAGAGGCCGAAGGCGAGGGCCAGTATGGCGGCAAGCCAGAAATAATAGGCGCGTTTCATCAGCAATCCCCCTGTGACTATCTCAATAGTGTATATGCACAGTGCAGCTCTGGAAAGGGGTTGCGCGCGGTGTTTCGGCGCGGGCTCGTTACTTCTCCCAGGTGACGTTTTCGACGCTGGCGCCGAGGCCTTTGAGGGTTTCGCGTAATTCCTTGACCATGGGGTCGGAGCCGCAGAGGTAGAAGTTCTGGGCGAAATCCCTGATGTGGGCTTTGAGGAAATTCGCGTCGACCCGGTCATGGAGCAGCTTGCTCTTTGGATCGCCGGTGACGGTCCAGATGGTGTCGAGGCCGCGGAAGCTCTCGAACTCGTCGCGGAGGATGATGTCCGCCTCGGTGCGGTTCGAGGCGATGAGGGAATGGCCCGCGAGCTTCCGGTTGTGGTGCAGGTCGCGGAGGATGGCAATGAAGGGCGTGACCCCTGCCCCGCCCGCAATGAAGACGCCCGGACCCTTGTAGGTGATCGTTCCCCAGACATCGCGGAGGACGAGGCTCTGGCCGGGCTTGTAGCCATAGAGGCGCTCGGTCATGCCATCGCCACCAGTTTTGAAGTAGCTCTTGATAGTGAATTCGAGCGTCGGGTCATCGGCAAGCGAAGTGAAGGTGAAGGGGTGCTTGTTGTCGCGCCAGCCGTCTTCATCGAGCGACAGTTCCGTCGCCTGCCCCGGCATGAAGCTGTAACCCGCAGGCTTCTCCAGCGTGTAGCGCCGCACATTGTGTGTGAGGTCGGAAATTTCGAGAATTTTGACGCTGGGCATTTGCGGCGCTCCGTTCACTGCATTCAACACAGCGTAACGCCGATTCATCCCGCCGGGTGCCACCAATTGTGCACGAAACGACCCGCAAAGGCCCGCGCCAGCATCGGTATCCTTACGGGATGTAAGGCGCTTCGAGGCCGTTGAGGGACGCCGTAGCGGGTCGCCGCCCTTGGCGTAACACTCTCAATTCATTGCGATATTACAAGGGGCTGCATAGCAGCCAAGCGCCCTTGCCGGGGGCGGCGGGGAGTCCGATCTCCCAGTCGTCCAACCCAATCAGAAAGGGACACTCAAATGACCATCACCTCCAAGATCGCCGCCATCGCCCTCGCCACCGTGAGCGTCGTGGGCACCGTTGCGGCCCCGGTTCTCGCCAGCGACTCCGCAGGCTTCGACAGCAATTTCTATCTGTCGCAGCTCAAGTATGACGGCATCAACGTCATCGACGTGAACGATGGCTGGAACGGCAATCTGATCGCCACCGTCAAGCTCGACTCGGGCAAGACCGTGTTCCAGTATTTCGACAAGGACTCGCTGCAGCCGATCAATCTCGGCCGCTGATCTCTCGCGTTCGAGTCTAGCATCAACGGCGTTTCGGCTTCGGCCGAGACGCTGTTCGGCTCAGCGGTTGCCGCCCGCTATCAGCGCCGGCGGGGTGGCAATGCGGGCATCGAACTGACGACGCGCTGCGAGCACGCTTTGCCAGTGCACGGAGGCAAAGGCCTCGAAGGCTTCGAAGGCCTTGAGCGCTTCGACACCGAGCGCCGTCAGCGCGTAATCGACGCGCGGCGGGATCGTGGCGTAGCTGGTGCGGGAGACGAAACCATCGCGCTCCAGATTGCGGAGGCTCGCGGTCAGCGCCTTTTGCGAGATGATGCCGATGTCGCGCTGCAATTCGGTGAAGCGCTTGGTGTCGAGCCGCAGATGCAGCACCACGGTGAGGCTCCATTTGCTTTGCCGCGTGGTCAGCAATTCATCAAAAGCAGCATCGTCGAAGGTTTGCGGCGGCATACATAACTCCCGGACAACGCAACCCCGTGTCCAGGACGCGCAAAACCCTCGGCGCTGATTTGGGGAAGCCGCAACGACTTTACCAGAGGTGCAAACCGCGTTTTCCGTTCCGCATCCTTAGCGGGCGGGAGACCGGGCCTGGCGGATGGCGGCGCGCGTCAACAGCAACGCGAAGAGCAGGACCAGCAGGCTGCCAATGCCGAAAATGCCACGACAGGTCCAGGATGTACCGGGACCGCTCAGGGTAATATCGGCCATGGCGCCTGAGACCGAGCAATTGGCGCCCTGACCATCGAACAGCATCCAAAGCCCGGGGACTGCGAGCAGATAGGCGACGGCAAGGCCGGCCAGATTGGCGAGCAACGTCAACCCAAAGGTCTGCAGGATCATCCACAGGCCGGCGAAGGAAAACGTCGAGGCCGCGGCATAGACGACCCAGAGCGGCGCCTCGGCCTGATCGGGTTCGCGCCAGACCATCAACATGATCCCGGCGCCCGCGCCGACGAAGAGCAGACCGAGACCCGTCCCGACAAGTTTTTCCCTGAGATTGGCCATCTCGATCCCCATAAGCGGATCGATCCTGACAGACCGGCCTTGCGAAAACTCTCATCCGAAGCGTTAGCGGGGCATGAACCCAATCGCGAAATTTGCTAGGCCGCTCGGGCCCGACGCCATTGGCCGGGCGGCAGGCCAACGAGCTTCTTGAAAGCGCGATTGAAGGCCGCCTCAGATTGATATCCGACCTCGGCCGCGACGACGGAGATCGACGCAGACGGCTGTTCGAGCGCGCGAGCAGCAAGCTGGATGCGCCAGCGCGCCAGATAGGTCATCGGCGGCAGGTGGACGAGGCGCGTGAACCGCTCGGCCAGCACGGAGCGCGACACGCCGACCTCGCGCGCCAGATTTGCCAGCGTCCAGTCGCGATTGGGCTCGCCGTGGAGCAGGAGCAGGACACGGCCAACCAGCGGATCACGGAGCCCGCTGAGCCAGCCTTCGGAATTTTCGGGCAGCGCGTCGATGTAGCTGCGCAGCGCCTGGACCAGCATCAGTTCGCTGAGCTTGGCGAGAACGAGCTCACTACCAGGCTGCGTGCGTTCGCCTTCAGCGAGAGCCGCGTCGAGAAAACTGGATGCCCGCCCATTGGGAGCGCTTGCCGCCCGGATGATTGTGGTGCGCGGCAGTGCATCGAGCAGCGGATTGAACGGGGTGGCATCGCAACCGAAATAGCCGCAGACAAGACGCGCCGGCTCGCCGCCGCCGCCGATCTCGGAGAGACGGAACGGCAATTGCTGGTCGGTTGGGCGATAGTAGTAGTCGAGCTTGGGCAGGATCCGGTTGCCGGGCTCGGAACTGAGGCAGTGCTCGTTGCCGCGCGGCAAAAGGATGATGTCGCCGGTCTCGATGGGGACCATTGGTGCATCGGGGTCGCAGGAGTCGAGCCAGGCGCTGCCGGCCATCATCAAATGGAACGGCATGATATGTCCGGCATCGGGCATCAGCCGCTCACGAACGACGGACATGTCCGGGCTGGCGATGGCCCAGGGCTGGCTGGCGCCGATGTCGAAAAACACCGCGCCGGTGAGGCGCACGGCGCGCAGCACCTCGGAAAGAACATCCATGATCGAACTCCAGGACGATCGGTCAATTTCGCCGGACGGCGGGTCAAGTTATTGAAATAACTGGACGAATTGCACGATTTTCAGGTTGGCCAAACATATACGCCGGCACCTGAACGTACAATGAGGACGCCGCGGTGGGGCCGCATCAATGGAGTTTATCAGATGCTGAACAAATACGTTATCGAGCGCAACATTCCCAAGGTCGGCGGTTTCGACCAGTCGCAATTGCGGGACGCGGCGCGCACCTCCAATGCCGCCCTCGACAAGCTCGCCGGCAAAGTGGAGTGGGTCGAATCCTTCGTCACGGCCGACAAGACCTATTGCGTCTATCTCGCCGACACGCCGGAAACCGTGAAGCGTCACGCCGAGCTCAGCGGCTTTCCGGCCAATGTGATCACCCAGGTCGAGACGATGTTCGGGCCGAGCTGGTCGCGAGCCTGAGATGCTGACAGCTTTGTCAGTCCTGTCGATCAAACAGGGGCCGACTTATCGCGATTGCCGCTCGAACGCGATTGCCGACATGCTCTTCGATCTGCCGAGGCGCTCACCGCCGCGGCCAATTGCAGCCAAGCGCTGAACGTGACGAGGGGTCGCCGGTGGCGGCCCCTTTTTCAGATGCGGACGAACTCGAAGTAGAAGCTGATCATCCGGCCCTCGAGACGGGCCTTCTGCTCGTAGCGCGTGGGCTGCCAACCGGGATAGGGCTCATGCCAGATGCCAGGGCGGGCCGGCGCAAAGCGAAACGCTGGCGCACGGACGATGTGGGCCAGCGTCCAGTTCGCGTAATCCTCGATATCGGTGGCGAAGCGGAAGATGGCGCCGGGCTTCAGCACGCGCGCGAGTTCGCCGAGCGTCGTCGGGGAAATGAAGCGGCGCTTGTGGTGACGCGTCTTGGGCCAGGGGTCTGGATAAAGCAGATAGGCGGCATCGAGCGACGCATCGGGCAGCTTGACAAGGAACTTCAACGCGTCGTCGGTGAAGACACGGACGTTGGCTAGCCCCTGCTCGTCGACGGCTTCGAGCAGCTTGGCGATGCCGCCCGAAAAGACCTCGCAGCCGATGAAGCCGGTGGTCGGATTTTCCGATGCGATGCGGGCCAGATGCTCGCCACCGCCATAGCCGATCTCGATTTCGACGCGCTGCGCTTGGGCGAAGAGGTCAGTCGGGTAGAGCATCGTTTCAGGCAGGGCGATTTCGACGGCAGGCAGTTTCTCGTGAAACAACCGATCCTGCCCCTTGTGCAGACGCTTGCCCGAACGGCGGCCGAAGAAGGCGCGCTGCTCGCCGTTGACGTTGAGGGGGTGGTTGTGGGGTTTGTCCGTCATGCGATGCCCCTACCACAGAGTCATTCCCGCGAAGGCGGGAATCTCTGTTCTGCTGCGATGGCGACCGGAAACGGATATCCCCGCTTTCCGCGGGGATGACCTGGTGGTTGATTGCCAATGTGAGCGCAGAGCTACGCTGCCTTCACCGCCGCTTTCAGCGCCGGAACGAGGTCGATCTTTTCCCAGCTGAAGCTGCCGTCGCGGCCGGGCTTGCGGCCGAAATGGCCGTAGGCAGAGGTCTTGGCGTAGATGGGCTTGTTGAGATCGAGCTTTTCGCGGATGCCGCGGGGGCTGAGGTCGAACACTTCGCTCAGGATGGTTTCGAGCTTGGCTTCCTCGACCTTGCCGGTGCCGTGGAGATCGACATAGACCGACAGGGGTTTGGCGACGCCGATGGCGTAGCTGAGCTGGATCGTAGCGCGATCGGCGAGGCCGGCTGCAACGACGTTCTTGGCGAGGTAGCGCGCGGCATAGGCCGCCGAGCGGTCGACCTTGGTGGGATCCTTGCCCGAGAACGCGCCGCCGCCATGCGGGGCCGCGCCACCGTAAGTGTCGACGATGATCTTGCGGCCGGTGAGGCCGGCATCGCCATCGGGGCCGCCGACGACGAACTTGCCGGTCGGGTTGACGTGCCAGACGGTGTCCTTGCTGATCCAGCCCTCGGGGAAGGACTGGCGCACATAGGGTTCGATGATCTTCTTGACGTCGCTGGAGCTCAGCGAGGCATCGACATGCTGGGTCGAGACGACGATCTGCGTCACGCCGACCGGAACGCCGTTCTCATATTTGATGGTGACCTGGCTCTTGGCGTCGGGGCCGAGCTTGACGGCGTCGCCTTCGCCGGCCTGGCGCGCGTCGCGCAGCACTTCGAGGATCTTGTGGGCGTAGTAGATCGGCGCGGGCAGCAGCTCGGGGGTTTCGCGGCTGGCGTAGCCGAACATGATGCCCTGGTCGCCGGCGCCGACGTCCTTGTTGCCCTTTTCGTCGACACCCTGCGCGATGTCGGCCGACTGGCCGTGCAGAAGCACGTCGATCTTGGCGGTCTTCCAGTGGAAACCGGCCTGCTCGTAACCGATGGCCTTGATGGCCTTCCTGGCAGTGGATTTGAACTTGGCGGGGTTCACCACCGGATTGCCGGCGGCGTCCTTCAGGACCTTGCCATCCTTGCCATGCTTCAGGAGCGATTCCGGCACGCGGACTTCACCGGCGATGACGACGCGGTTGGTGGTGGCGAGGGTCTCGCAGGCGATGCGGACCTGGCTGGGGTCCATGCCGGTCCTTTTGGCCTCCTTGAACACCAGATCAACGATCTCGTCGGAAATCCGGTCGCAGACTTTGTCCGGATGCCCTTCAGAGACCGATTCCGAGGTGAACAGATAGGAAGACCGCATGGCCGAAACCCCCAAAAATTGCGCGAAAACGTTGAAAATCGACGAGTTGGGCGAGGTTCTGGCATCGGGCGGGCGTGAGGTCAAGGCGGATATAAAGAAAGCTTGATATCCCGGAGCGAGCGTTGCGGGAAATCTATGCCCTTCGCGGCCGCCTGGTGCGGGTGACGAAGGCGAGAAGCACGCCAACAAGCAGTGCGCCGAGGAACGGCCAATTGCCGTAGCGGTCGAAAATGGTCGCTTCGATCTTGTTGGTTGGGGTCACATCGAGGATGCCCGGCTCATAGGGCGCGAGCCGCGCCGTGACCCGGCCGAGCGGGTCGGCGGCAAAGGTCAGGCCGGAATTGGTAACGCGGAGCAGCGGCAGCCCGGTTTCGACGGCACGCAACAGCGCATGGTGGGCGTGCTGGGCGGGGCCGATGGAGCCGTCGAACCATTCGTCGTTCGAGACATTGAGGATGAACTCGGCCTTGGTGGGGTCGGCGCCGAGATCGCCGGAGAAGATGGCTTCATAGCAAATCAGCGCGATGAAGCTGGGGAGCCCCGCGGGACTCATCAGGCGTTTGCCGTCGCCGGGCGCCCAGCCATTGGTGCCGGGCACGAACTGGGTGATGCCGAACAGCTTCCAGAAGCCGGCGAAGGGCAGATATTCGCCGAACGGCACCAGATGCGATTTGTCGTAACTCGCGACGATTTCGCCGTCGGTGTCGATGGCGAGGACGGAATTGTAGCCGGGGTTGTCGCTCGGGTCGTCGCCGATGATGTCGGGCTCGCGCGGCGCGCCGGTGAGCAGCATGGTGCCGTCGGGCAGCATGCGGGCGATGCGCGCCAAGCCCTCGGGATAGCTGCTCATGAAGAACGGGAACACCGATTCCGGCCAGATCAGCAGAGTCTTGTCGGCAAGGCCGGGATCGGAGGGGCCGGTTTTGGAGGAGGAGAGATCGATCAGCCGCGTGACGATATCGGGCGGATTGGCGAGGGCCCAGTTGGAGTGCTCGGTAATGATGGGCTGAACCATGCGGATCTTGAGGTCGGTGCGCTCGGTGATTTGGATGCTGCCCAGCCGGTAATTGCCGTAGGCCAGTTGTCCGCCGATCATTGCGACAGCGAGGAAGAACGGCACCAGCCGGCCGACCATGCTGCGGCCATCGGCCGGCCAGATCAGGGCCGGCGTCATGGCGAGGATCGCGGCCAGCAGCGTCAGGCCGTAGACGCCGATGATCGAGCTCAGCTGCATCATCTCGGTATTGGCGGTGAGCGCATAGCCGAGGAGATCGAACGGGAAGCCGGAGAACATTGTGCCGCGCGCATATTCGGCGGCGCTGAGGAAGATGGCCAGCGTCACGATGCGCCAGGCGCCATGGCTCCAGCAGAGATGCGCCAATGCCGAGGCGAGGCCCCAGAACAGCGCGATCAGCGCTGCGAGGGCGGCGATCGCGAAAGGCATGAGGACGAGATAGAGGCCGCCTTCGAGGAAGAACGCCGCGCCCAGCCAGTGGAAGCTGACGATGAAATAGCCCCAGCCGAAGGCAAAGCCGATGCCGAAGGCGGGGCCGAAGATCAGACCGAGACCGCGGCGGCGCTCGGCGCCATCGAGGGCCCAGACCCAGAAGGGGAAGGTGACGAACAGCGCGGGCAGGATGAAGAGCGGCGGGATCGAGGTGGCGGCGAGGGCGCCGAGCACCAGCATCAGCAGGAACCGCTGCCAGCCGTGGGACAGCATGGTCCATTCGGCGAGGCGGGTCATGCGGGCGAATCAGACGAGTTGCAGGTCACGCTGTGAGCTAAACTATCGAGCATTGCGCGCGAAAGCGGGAATCGCGGTCAGAGCGTGGGGCCGCCCCTTCTGTCGCCTCCGGCGACACCTTCCCCCGCACGCGGGAGAAGGGCCCGACTGACTACTCAGCGGCCTTCTGCTCGTCGGCTTCGGCCTTGATTTCTGCCTTGGTGACGGGCGCTTTGCGCTGTTTCAGGCGCTTGATCTTGATGCGGCGGAGCTGGCGGCTGTCGGCCTGGAGGACTTCGAACTCGAAATTCTTGATGCCGCCGATGATTTCGCCTTTGACCGGGACGCGGCCGGCGAGGGCGAAGACGAGACCGCCGATGGTGTCGACGTCGTCGCCGTGTTCGCCGGGATCGAAATCGGGGCCGATGATTCCTTCGACTTCGCCGAGCTCGGCGCGGGCGGCGGCGATGAAGATGTTGGAGTTGATCTTGCGGATCAGCGGGCCGTCGATCTCGTCATGCTCGTCGTCGATCTCGCCGACCACGGCCTCGAGCAGATCCTCGATGGTGACGACGCCGTCGGTGCCGCCATATTCGTCGATGACGATGGCCATGTGAACGCGCTTGGCCTGCATCTGCTGGAGGAGATCGCCTACCGGCATTAGCGGCGGCACGAATAGCACGGTGCGCACAATGTCGAGCTTGGGAAGCTTCTGGCGGAGGGCCGTCGAGACGAGTTTGACCGGGATCTCTTTTTCCGGATCGCTCACGATCTCGGTGATGCGGCGCAGCGCGTCTTTGACGTGGATGAAGCCGGTGATGTTGTCGATCGAGTCGGCATAGACCGGGATGCGCGAATGGCCGACGAGGCGGAAGCGGGCGATCATGGCGCCCAGCGTCGAATCGATATCGATGGCTTCGATGTCAGCGCGCGGCACCATGACGTCCTCGACGCGCTTTTCGCCGAGCTGCAGGACGTTTTGGAGGATCGTGCGTTCGGATTCAGAGAAGTCGGCGGTTTCGCCTGAGGCTTCGGATTCGAGCGCGACTTCGAGATCGTCGCGCAATGACACCGTGCGGAAGGCGAACATGGCCTTCAAGCGGGTGATCAGCGATTGCCCCCGCGCCGTGGCGGGGGCGGGAGGCGACGGAGGCTCGGCCTGGGGCCGTTCCTTGGTCTCGGGTCTGGGTGCTGTGCTGGTGTCGGTCATTGCTTCAGTTTTTGGCTTCAGTTCTCGGCGTAGGGGTCCGCCACCCCCATGGAGGCCAGAATCTGGGTCTCGAGGCTCTCCATGGCAAGGGCCTCGTCATCCGCAATGTGATCATAGCCCAGAAGATGCAGAAAGCCATGGACCACGAGATGGGTGAAATGGTCCTCGAAGCTCACCTTCTCGACCACCGCCTCGCGCTCGAGGGTTTCCCGGGCGAGGATAATGTCGCCCAAAAGCCCGAAAACCGGGCCGAACGGCTCGATTTGCGGGAAACTCAGGACGTTGGTGGTCTTGTCGATGCCGCGCCATTCGCGGTTGAGGTTTTGCTGTTCGGCATCGTCGGTGAGGACGATCGAAAGCTCGGTTGCGCCGGTGATCTTGGCTTTCGACAGCTTCAGCGCGGCGCGAACGGCTTCGTCGGCACGCGCATCCAGCGCCTCGGGCCAGCCCTCGGCGTTGCGGGAAATGTCGATGCTCAGCGGGCTCATCGTCTGTTGCGCATGACCGGATCCGAAAACCGGTATCCACTTTTCGGGGTCATGCGACCGGTTTGGCGCTCGCCGCGTCGTAAGCACGGACGATACGACCGACCAGCGCGTGGCGGACGACGTCTTTGTCGTTGAAGCGGGTGATGTGGACGCCTTCGATGCCGTCGAGCAGCGCTGTCGCCTCGACGAGGCCGGATTTTTCGCCGCGCGGCAGATCGATCTGGCTGGGATCGCCAGTGACGATCATCTTGGAGCCTTCGCCCAAACGGGTGAGGAACATCTTCATCTGCATCGATGTGGTGTTCTGCGCTTCGTCAAGGATGACCACGGCGTTGGCGAGGGTGCGGCCACGCATGAATGCGAGGGGCGCGACTTCGATGACGCCCGAGGTGATGCAGCGCTCGACGTGTTCGGGACGCATCATATCGTAGAGAGCGTCGTAGAGCGGACGGAGATAGGGGTCGACCTTCTCCTTCATGTCGCCGGGGAGGAAGCCGAGGCGTTCGCCGGCTTCGACGGCGGGGCGGCTCAAAATGATCCGGTTGATGTCGCCGCGTTCGAGCAGCGTCGCGGCATGGGCGACGGCGAGATAGGTCTTGCCGGTACCGGCGGGACCCATGCCGAAGACCAGCTCGGCGCGATCCATGGCGCGCATATAGGAATCCTGCGCGGGCGTGCGGGCGACGATGGTTGCCTTGCGCGTCGCGATCTGCGCCATCCGCACCTTGCCCTTCTTCTCGAGCGTCGGCAGCGTCAACTGGCTGTCCTCGGTTTCGATCATACGGATCATCGTATCCACATTGGCGATATCGAGCGAGCGGCCTTCTTCGAGCAGCGCGTAAAGGGATTCGAGGACGCGGCGGCCCTGATCGACAGCGGACGCGGCGCCCTTGAGCAGCAGATGATTGCCGCGCGGCGTGGCAGTGAGCTTCAAACGCTGTTCGATAAGGGCGAGGTTCTGGTCGAAATCGCCGTACAACTGGGCGGCGAGGCGGTTGTCTTCGAAGGCCAGTTCAAGCTGCGAGGAGAGGGCGTTGTCGGGGGTCGCGGACAAATGCCTGTTCAAACTCGGTCAACTCCTTGGAGCGCCCGGCCCGGTATCAGGCCAGAGCGACTTGAGACTCAATAACGCTAACAGGATTCCGTTCCGGGTGTGTGACAATCTTGCCTTCGATTGAGTTATTCCCGGCAGCGACGATCACTACGGGCTGGATCGAGCCGATGAGGCTCTCGGCCCCGGCCATGTGCACGGCCTGCAGGTAAGGCGAACGGCCGCCGATCTGACCCGGCATGCGGCCGGGCTTTTCGATCAGCACGTCGAGCGTGCGGCCGATAACGGATTTGCCGAAATCGCGCATCTGGGCGGTGATGAGTTCGTTGAGGCGGCCGAGGCGCGCGGTTTTGACGGCCTCGTCGATCTGGCCGTCCATGGTGGCGCCGGGCGTGCCGGGACGGGTCGAGTATTTGAAGGTGTAGGCCGAGGCATAGCCGACCTCACGCACGATCGACAACGTGTCCTCGAAATCGGCCTCGGTTTCGCCGGGGAAGCCGACGATGAAATCGCCGGACATCGCCATGTCGGGGCGCACCGATTTGACGCGCTCGATGATCCGCAGATAGTCGGCGCGGGTGTGACGGCGGTTCATGGTCTTGAGAATGGCGTCGCTGCCCGACTGCACCGGCAGATGCAGCCAGGGCATCAGCTTGTCATTGTCGCGATGCGCTTCGATCAGTTCGTCGCTCATGTCGGAGGGATGGCTGGTGGTGTAGCGGATGCGGGCGAGGCCATCGAGTTCGGCGAGGCGCGCGCAGAGCTCGCCGAGACCGACGATTCGGCCCTTCGCATCTAGCCCGTGATAGGCGTTGACGTTCTGGCCGAGCAGCGTGAGTTCGCGCACGCCGGCGTCGACGAGATTGCGGGCTTCGACGAGCACCTGCTCGACCGGGCGCGAGGTTTCGGCGCCGCGCGTATAGGGCACGACGCAGAAGGAACAGAATTTGTCGCAGCCCTCCTGCACGGTGAGGAAGGCGGTGAGGCCGCGGCTGCGGATCACCTGCTTGCTGGCAGCCGGCAGGTGCTCGAATTTATCCTCTTCGGGGAATTCGGTTTCGAGCACAGGAGCGCGTAGCGTCCCATCGAGATTTCGCTCGCCGGAACTGGCGCGGGCGATCAGTTCGGGCAGGCGGTGATAGGATTGCGGGCCGAAGACGAGATCGACGCGGCCCTTGGCGCGGCGGGCGATCTCTTCGCCCTCGGCCTGCGCGACGCAGCCGGCGACGCCGACCATGAAATTGCGGCCCTCGGCGCGCAGCTCGGCGAGGCGGCCAAGCTCCGAGAAGACTTTCTCGGAGGCCTTTTCGCGGATGTGGCAGGTGTTGAGGACGACCAGATCGGCATCGTCCATGGTCTGCGTCGGCTCATAACCATGGGGCGCCAGCGCATCGGCCATACGGTCGCTGTCATAGACGTTCATCTGGCAACCGTAGGTCTTGATGAACAGCTTTTTGGGCCGCAGCTCGGTTTCGCTCATGGCGGCCTCAGTACACAAAAACCCCGCGGGCCGCCAACTAAACCCTACTGTCAGCAGGGGCCGAGCTGGGCGAATGCATCGCTGAGCTTGGGATCGCTGCGCAAATCGAAGCCGTCGAACAGGGTCACATAGCCGGTGTTTTCGGACGTCATCAAATAGGACGATGACAGCACCGGACCCGCCGGCAGGTTGCCGGTGGCGCAGAACTCGCGTGTCGCAATGCCGATGCTGAGCGAGCCGGCTCGGTGCGCGGCTTGATAGATCGCGAGCTGTTTGCGGATGGCGTCGAGCCCCGTGACACCCTCGGCCGAGAGGCGGTAGACAAAAACGCCGTCGGCAGCTTTGACCGCCGGTCTCCCACAGGCGCCGATGCCCGAAGGCGGGACGCTTGCCGTGGCAGATCGGCATCACCGAGCAGAACGTGTCGCTGCTGAAATCGGGGAAGGTGCGCGGCATCCGGTTCGAGACGCTGGCGCGTATTTGCGCGGCGCTCGATTGCCAACCCGGCGATCTGCTGGCCTATGTGCCGGGCGGGCGCGAGACCATTTCGCCCGACGATGAGGAGATCGACTGATGGCGCGACTGAGAGAGATCGTCATCGATGCGGATCATCCGGCGCGCCTCGCCCGGTTCTGGGCGGCGGCGATCGATGGGTATGCGGTGCGGGCTTATGATGAGGCGGAGATTGCGCGGCTGGCGGCCAAGGGGCTGACGCCGGAGACCGATCCGTTTGTGCTGATCGACGGGCCGGGGCCGATCATCTGCTGCCAGCGGCGTGATGGGCCGCGGCTCGAGCGCAACCGGATCCATTTCGATTTGCACAGTGCGGATCGGAGCGCAGAGGTGGCGCGGCTGAAGGCGCTGGGAGCGACGTTCTGGTACGAGCACAGCCACTACACGGCGCTTCGCGACCCCGAGGGCAACCAGTTCTGCGTGGCCGACGAGCACTAGCGCTCGCGGATCAGGCGGTCGCCAGCGCCGGCAGTTCCTTCTCGTGGCGGTTGAGCGCCACCAGCATGCGACGGACCTGGGTCTCGGCGAGCCGGGTGACGACTTTGCGGTCGGTTTGGGGACCGAGCGGGATGGGCGCACCGAAGGCGATGGTCACATCCTTCATGCCGGACGTCAGAAGGTTGGCGACGACGGCGCGGAAGCCGCGGGCATTCATGCCGGAAATGCCGCTGCGTTCGTTGCGGGTTACCGGCAGACCCTGGAGATGCGTGTAGGCGATGGTGACGGGCTGGATCGCCACATCTTTGGCGCCGCCCTGCTCCATCGATGCTTGCGCAGCGCCGACAAGCGCCGAACGGAAGGGCTGAACATGCGTGCCGAGGTCGCGATGGCCCTCGGCGAAGAGTAGGACCGCACCGTTCCTGGCGAGGCGCTGCGCCATCTCGTTGGAGGTGCGCTTGGCATCCTGCTTGCGCTGATAGTCGACGAAGAGGGTGCGCTGCAGCGAGGCCATGAAGCCGACGAAGAAGGTGTTGCGCACGCCGGTCTTGGCGACGAAGGTCACATCGGCGACCGAGCCGATGGCGATGATGTCGGTCCACGAAATGTGGTTCGAGAGCAGCAGCGTTGGCCGGTTGTGCAGCGGCTCACCGATGGTTTTGACGCGGATGCCGAGGAAGATGCAGCCGAGCTTATGGAACAGCATCGTAGGCAGGCTCCAGAACTGGCCCAGCCGGGTGATGATGAACTGCGTCGGGATGGCGATGATCATGAACGGGATGAAAACGAAAATGAAGAACAGCGTTCTGAAGATCATTTCTCATCCTCGGATTTGAGCGGCACCGCATAGAGCTCGAGCCGGTGATCGACGAGCTTGTAGCCGAGCCGCTTGGCGATCAGATTCTGGATTGCCTCGATCTCTTCGTTGCGGAACTCGATGACCTTGCCCGAGCGGATATCGATCAGATGGTCGTGGTGCTCGTCGGGAATAGGTTCGAAGCGGGCGCGGCCATCCTTGAAATCATGCTTGGTGACGAGGCCGGCTTCCTCAAACAGATTGAGCGTGCGGTAGACGGTCGAGAGCGAGATGCGCGCGTCGATGGCCGAGGCGCGGCGATAGAGCTCCTCGACATCGGGATGATCGGCCGCGGCCTCGATCACCTGCGCGATGACACGACGCTGGTCGGTCATGCGCATGCCCTTTTTGGCGCATTGCTCCTCAAGGGTCTCGGTATGTCCGGGCTTCAGCATGGCTTAGGGCTATCCAAGATCGCGGGCCATCACAAGGGCGGTGGCCGGCTGGCCATCGGGACGTGCGTAGTAACCTTTGCGCTCGGAGATTTTCTGGAAGCCGAGTTTACCATAGAGCTTGAGCGCGGAGGGATTGTCGGCTGCGACTTCTAGGATCATGCGCTTTGACGGCGTCATCATCAAATCTTCGAAGCAGGCTTTGAGCAGCGCGGCGCCGACACCCTTGCCCTGATATTTCTTGTCGACTGCGATGGTCATCAGTTCGACGTCGTCACCGAGGAGCCGCAGCATGGCGAAGCCCGCGATCTTGCGCCTGGGGTCACAGGCGACGAGCGTCGGCGTGTCGGAATCGAGCAGATAGGATTCGATGTCCTGACGCGGCCAGCCGCGATAAAAGCTCGCGGCGTGGAGACGTGCCACGGCGTCGGCATCGCGCGGTTGCGCGGGCTCGATGTGGAGCCCCATCGGGGCCATCCAGCTGCGCAGCATCATGCCGGCATGTCTCCCGAGATTCTGGCGATGCGGAACTTCTCCTGCGGCTTGGCGTCGGCGTCGCGGATGTAGGCCGCTTCTGGCGGATAGAGCGCAGGATCGGCGGTGAGCGCAAAGCGGGCCAGCGCAGCGATATCGATGAAGGGCGAGACGATGGTTGCGGCGCCTTGCGGAACGAGACGGCGCGCCTCCTCCATCGGCAGCAGCGCGGCATCGCGGATGGGGATGCCGGGACCCGAGAAGGTCTGGAAATAGGCTTCGTCGCGCCGCGCATCGATCAGCACCGCGACGACGTCGCATTGCGCATTGAGCGAGAGGACGAAGAGCGATGGGATGCCGAGCACCGGAATGCTGAGCGCAAGAGCCAGACCCCGGGCTGCGCTGAGGCCGATGCGGAGACCGGTGAAGGAGCCTGGCCCGGTGGTGACGGCGATGCGGGTGAGGTCGTTGTAGGTCACGCCAGTGCGGGTCAGCAGTTCATCGAGCGCGGGGAAGAGGCGCTCGGCCTGGCCGGTCGCCATATCCTCGGTCAGCGTTTCGACCCGGCCATCGGCCAGCAGCAGCGCAAGCTGCAGCCGGGGCGCGGCGGTGTCGATGGCGAGGAGGACGCTCATGGTGGAGAGATAGGCCGCTGGCTCATCTGCCACAAGCCGAAACCCCTCGATCGTCATCCCCGGGCCTGACCCGGGGACCCAGCAGAACCAGCCGCTGGGTGGCCGGGTCAAGCCCGGCCATAACGGCGGAGAGATTGAAGTTTGAAGGGACCTATTCTTTGCTCTGTCCGATCGATCCCGAGAGGCTCGATCGGCCAACCGCTTCCTAGACCTGCGCGACGGCTTCGACGCCGGGGACGAAGTGGCGGAGGAGGTTCTCGATGCCGGATTTGAGCGTGGCGGTCGAGGACGGGCAGCCCGAGCAGGCGCCCTGCATGTGAAGATAGACGGTGCCTTCGCGGAAGCCCTTGAAGGTGATGTCGCCACCATCCATCGCCACGGCCGGGCGAACGCGGGTGGCGATCAGTTCCTTGATCACTTCGACGGTTTCGCTGTCGGTCTCTTCGAAGAACTCGCCGGTGTCGGCGGCCACATTGCCCTCATCGATGGTGGGCTTGCCCGACAGGAAGTGCTCCATGATGATTCCGAGGATCGCCGGCTTCAGATGATTCCACTCGGTCGCATCCTTCGAGACCGAAACGAAATCGGAGCCGAGAAACACACCGGTAACGCCGGGGATCGAAAACAGGCCGGAGGCCAGCGGCGACACTGTTGCGTCGCCGGCCGAGCGGAAGTCACGCGGCTCGCCCACGAGCACATCGCGGCCGGGCAGGAACTTCAGAGTGGCCGGGTTCGGCGTGGCTTCGGTCTGGATGAACATGGTGTTTCTTCTCTGCTGCTCTGGATCGATCGATCGTAAGGACGCTCGATCGACCAACCGCGAAAGCGTTTTGGAATGGTTCTAAAATAAGGAAACGGACGCCTAATGGCAAGGGCTAGCGGGGCACAATGCCCTTGGCAGCATTCGCCCTGCCCCAATGCACGATTTTGCCGTTCCTGACTTCAAGTTTGGCCCTGACCCGCTCCCGTACCTCGTCGAGCTGCGTGGGGGCCAAGGTCTTGAGCGCGTGGGCCATTGTCGGCGCCAGCTGGGCGGTCGCCCAGAAATCGTCGAAGCTGGGGAATTCCCGCTCTATGGTGATGATTCGGCTTTCGACCTGCTGCAGACCCGAATCCTGCCAGAGCCGAGTCAGATTATCGAGGCGGGCAATTGGAGCGCTTGGCGGCGCGGCGGGCGGCAGGCCGAGCGCCCGTAATTCCTCATGCACCGGCTCCCAGGGGAAGCCGCCATCGAGGAAATCCCAGGCGTAAGCGGAGACCGAGCCACCGGGACGGACGATTCGCATCATCTCGGCGACGCCCTTGGCGGGCTCCGGGACGAAGAAAATGACGAGCGCCATGGCGGCGGCATCGACGCTGGCATCGGCGATGGGCAGGTCCATGGCACTGCCCTGTGTGAATTGCGCGATCCCCGCGGTGTGGCGCTGACGGGCATAGCTGAGCTGTTCGGGCGATGGGTCGATGCCGGCGATGCTGGTCGGCGCGCATCGATCGACGAGGAGTTCGGTGAACGCCCCATTGCCGCAGCCGATGTCGGCCCAGGCGAGGCCCTGCTTCGGCGCCAGCCAGTCGAGAAAGACCTCGCCCACCGGCCGGCTCCACAGGCCCATCATGCGCTCGTAGCCGGCGCCGTCGGTGAACCGGATCTGATGCTCTGTGCTGTCGGCCATGGGTCGGTCCTCGTTAGGGTTAAGCGACTGCGACGATTTCCTCATCCGTCATGGCGCCGGGAACGATGGTCACCATGATGTGGAGGCGGTTATGGGTGGCGAAATGGGTCACCAGCGGACCGGGGCCTTTGTCACCAAGGCTTGCGGCAAGCACCAGAATGCCGATGCCGGGATCGTCGGTGATGACTTTCTCGATGGCTTCGGCCGGGCGCCCCTCGCGAATCACGGTTTCGGTGCGGATCTGGCCGAGCTGCGAGATGCGGGCGAGGCGCGCATCGATATTGCGCTCGGCCTCGTCGCGGGCCTCGGCGCGCATGACATCGCCGACGCCAATGAACTGGCCGAAATCCTCGCTATCGATGACCGACATCAAAACCAGCGTACCGCCGGTGCGCCTGACCCGATGCGCGGCAAAACTCACCGCGCGGTCGCATTCCTTGCCCTCGTCGACAAGGACGAGGAATTTTCGCGAATAGTCGTGCTCAGCCACGCGTGCCGCCCGCTGGTGGTTCAGATCGGCTATTGTCCCACGGCTGGGCCGTCGGCGCAAATTCGCCGGCTGCGGGCGGCGGCGGCTAGTTTATGGCGCAGGTCCCGATGACCGTTCCGTCCCGAAGCGCGATCTGGATGGTCTGCGCGTCGAGCAATGTCACGTCCCAACGGCCGCCCGATGCCCGGGTAAAATCGTCGCTGTCGATGCTGCCGGCCGCGTAGCGCGCGCCGTCGACGCGAACATTGATTACGATGCTACCATCAGTCTGGAGGAAGGCATTGACGTCCCTGGTGCTGCAGACGAGCTTGCGGACGGTTGTCGGTTTGCCGACTTTATGGATGCTCGGATCGCGCGGGCGCGCTTTGTGGAAGAAGTCCTCAAAGGGCGCGAACGCCGAACCCTGCGATAACGCGCCGACGACGGTTTCCGGCCCGGCATTGGGCGCTGAGGTGGTAAAGCCGGGCTGGACGGTCACGACGATCGGCGCCGTCGGGTTCTGCGCGGCGAGACTCGTGATGTGGTTTTTGAGTTCGGTGAAGCCGGTCCACTCGAAATGCTCACCATTGACAGTGATCCAGCCATGCGCTGCGTCGCCCTGCAGTGTGGCGTAGGCGTCGGCCACGTCGCTGTCGGTTGCCAGCTTGAATGCGAGTTCGATAATTGCCGAGGCAGCCTGGCTGGCGCGAATGTCGCCGCCGACCGAGGCGCCGTTCTGCAGACTGACTTCGATTGTTCCGTCAGTCCCGCCGGTGCCGCCAATGGCCGCCCCTGAGCCCTTCTTTACGTCCAGTATCACGTCACCGGTAACATCGCCCGTAAGTGTCAGATTTATCTGACCGCCGTTGCCGAGGATGATGCCGTCGCCGCCGCTCGACTCGATGTAGAGCTCATTGGTCTCACCGCTGAAATTTACATCGACGATGCCGCCATTCCCGCCGGTGGCGCCCAGTCCAGCCCGTGAGATGACCCCGACGCCGAAAACAAAATTCGGCGGTAAACCCGTTGGATGGCTCCCTGCGATTGTCGCCTCTATATCGCCACCTGAGCCACCGGTGCTGCTAAGCCCTTGCCCATTTCCGCCGAGAGACGCGACAAGAAGGAAAGCGCTGACGACGTCCGCCGTTTCCGCATATATGACCGAGCCGCCGTCGCCTCCATCGCCTTCTGGGCCGGGACTTTTCCCACCGATCGACCCCACCGCCAAGATGCTTGCCGGGTCGTCAAAAGTGGAAGCTGTTACGTCCAGTTGTCCGCCATCGCCACCGTCGTGACTTGCGCCACTAACAGTACCGTCTCCGCCGGTAGACGTGAGGCGACCGGCAGTACCATCGACCTCAACAGTCTGGCCGATCAAATCGGGCCCGGCAGCGCCGTCGGCTGCGAAAGCGATGGGCGATATGGCGCTGCTCAGGAGAAACGCGGCGGCAAGGAACGCAATCTGACTAATACGCAATACAGCACCCATCACTGAAATCGGATGGTTACCCATTTCATAATGGTGGTGCTTGCCGAAGCCGTTATTGGGCCGATGGCTAACGCTGAAAGTTAATTGCGCTCAATGGCTTGGCCTTTGTCAGCGCAACCTTGCGGGCCATTGCCTGCGTCGCGGCATTTCCCGCTGCTCTGTCCGAACGATCGCGAGAGCGCTCGTTCGGCCAACCGCTGGTCACCGCACGAAGCCGACGATCTTGCGGACTTCCGTCATGGTCTGTTCGGCAATTTCCGAGGCCCGCTCGGCGCCATCGGCCATGAAGGCATCGATCGAGCCCGGATCGGCGACCAGCCGGCGAGTTTCGTCGGCGATCGGCGCGAGCTTCGCCACCGCGAGATCGGCAAGCGCCGGCTTGAATACGCCCCAGCCCTGTCCCCCGAACTGGCGCAGCACATCGGCCTTGGTGGAGTCGGTCAGCGCCGCGTAGATGCCGACGAGGTTCGCCGCTTCGGCGCGGCCCTCGAGACCCTTTTCGTCGCTCGGCAGGGGCTCGGGGTCGGTGGTGGCGCGCTTGATCTTCTTCGATATCTGGTCGGCATCATCCATCAGCAGCACGCGCGAGCCTTCCGAAGTGTCGGATTTGCTCATCTTCTTGCTGGCGTCCTTGAGCGACATGACGCGCGTCGCGGGGCCGGCGATAACCGGTTCGGTGATGGGGAAATAGTCTGCGGGAAGCCTCTGCTCCACGAGCGAGGGTGCATAGTCATTGTTGAACTTGGCGGCGATGTCGCGCGTCAGCTCGAGATGCTGCTTCTGGTCGTCGCCGACCGGCACATGGGTGGCCTTGTAGAGGAGGATGTCGGCTGCCATCAGCGAGGGATAGGCGAAGAGGCCAAGCGATTCCGCTTCGGCATTCTTGCCGGCTGTCTTGTCCTTCCACTGCGTCATGCGGTTCATCCAGCCCATGCGGGCAACGCAATTGAAGATCCAGGCGAGTTCGGCGTGCTGGTAGACGCGCGACTGGTTGAAGACGATGTTCTTTTTGGGATCGACGCCCGCCGCGACATAGGCCGCCGCGACTTCGCGGGTGGCGCGGCGCAGCTCTTCGGGGTCCTGCCACACGGTGATCGCGTGCATATCGACGACGCAATAGATGCATTCATGCGTCTTCTGCATTTCGACATAGCGCTTGATGGCGCCGAGATAATTTCCGAGATGCAGATCGCCCGAGGGCTGGGTGCCGGAGAAGACGCGCGGGTGGTGGGGCATGATGTTGCCTGTCGGTCAGATGTGGGCCGCAGAAAGCGACAGCCGCCCTTACCGCCCAACCAACCTCAGTGCAAGCCGCCCCCTCCGTCAGCTTCGCTGACACCTCCCCCGTGCTGCGCACAGGGGAGGATTCCTGACTGCTAGCAAATACGCTGCAGCTCGTCGGCGGCGGTCTGGAGGTCTGCGGCTGTCAGCGAGGTGCCGAGAAAGGCGAAGCCGGGCTGGGTGACCCATTTGTCGTTCATCAGCACCTGGACGACACCTGGACCTTCTATGGTCGCCAGCACGGCATTGAGGCCGTCGAATTGGCCTTTTCCTTCGATCTTGATGCCCGTCACGGCAGTGAAATCGTAGCGGATTTCGACGGTGCCCTGGCCGGGGATTTCGGCGTGAAGCGTGACATTGCAAGTGTCGGGCTCGTCGAACAGAAACTTCATCACCGCCTTGTCGAAGGTCACCTCGTAATAACCGGGTTCTTTCAGGGCGGCCGTGCCGTTGCCGAAGCCCGAGACCATCACCTTGGCGCCCTCGACGAGGCCGTTGGTGATTAGTGCGGCCAGGGGGATGGTGTCGGCGGCGCTGGCGGCGGTTGCGATAAGCAGGGCGGGAAGGACGGCGAGATGGGCAAGGCGCATGCAAACCTCCTCGAATGTCGAAGGCAGAGTAGCGCGCCGGGCCCGGCAATCCTAGAGCATCAGAACGGCGTTTCTAGGTCCACTCCAGCACGATCTTGCCCTTTTCACCGCCCGCCGCGAGCTTGAAGGCTTCGGCATAGTCGTCGGCCTTCATGCGGCGCGTGATGACTTTGCGTACATCGAGACCGGATTCGAGCATGGCCAGCATCTTGTGCCAGGTCTCGAACATTTCGCGTCCATAGATGCCGCGCAACGTGATCATGCGGAACACGATCTTGCTGAGATCGAAGATGAAGGGCTGGGCTGGCACGCCGAGCAGCGCGACGCGGCCACCCATCACAAGATGATCGGTCATCTGATCGAGCGCCGAAGGGGCACCGCTCATTTCGAGGCCGACATCGAAGCCTTCCTTCATGCCGAGCTTGTCCATCACTTCGCGCAGTGACTGCGTCTTGATGTTGACTGGGACGACATCGGCGATCTCGCTCGCAAGCTGGAGGCGTTCGGGGTTCATGTCGGTGATGACGACGTGGCGGGCGCCGACATGGCGGGCGACGGCGGCACCCATGATGCCGATCGGACCGGCGCCAGTGACCAGCACGTCTTCGCCGACGATGTCGAAGGCGAGCGCGGTGTGTACCGCATTGCCGAGCGGATCGAGGATGGCGCCGAGCTCATCGTCGATCGCATCGGGCAGTGGCACGATATTGAAGGCGGGGATACGTACGAACTCGGCGAAGGCGCCGGGCAGATTGACGCCGATGCCCTTGGTGTCGGGATCGAGATGGAATTTACCGGCGCGGCTGGCGCGGCTCTTCATGCCGACGACATGGCCTTCGCCCGAGACGCGCTGACCGATCTTGAGGTTCTTGACGTCACTGCCGATGGCCGCGATCTCGCCGGCATATTCATGGCCAGTGATCATCGGGACTGGAACGGTCTTTCTGGCCCAATCATCCCATTTGTAGATGTGGATATCGGTACCGCAGATGCCGGTTTTGTGCACCTTCACCAGCACATCCTCGGGCCCGATCTCGGGGATGGGGCGATCCTCCATCCAGATGCCGGGTTCGGACTTTGATTTAACGAGGGCTTTCATTGATACACCGATCTTTCAGTCAGATCCCTTCTCCCCTTGAGGGAGAAGGTGGATCGGCCGGAGGCCGAGACGGATCCTGTTCATATGATCCCTAATTCCTTGCCGGCCTCGATGAAGGCGCCTGCGGCGAAATCAACGTCGGCATCGTCGAGCGCGGCGGACATTTGCGTGCGAATTCTCGCGCGTCCTTTTGGTACGACGGGGAAGAAGAAGCCTGCGACATAGACGCCGCGTTTGTCGAGGGCTGCCGCGAGATCCTGGGCGCGCTGCGCTTCGCCTAGCATGACTGGAATGATCGGCGTGTCGCCGGGGACGAGGTCGAAGCCGGCTGCGCTCATCGCGGCGCGGAAGCGGGCGGTGTTGTGGGCGAGTTTCTCGCGCAGATCGTCGGCGGCTGTGGCGATCTCGATGGCCTTGAGCGAGCCGGCGGTGACGGCAGGCGCCAGGGCGTTGGAAAAGAGATAGGGCCGGGCGCGCTGGCGCAGTAAATCGATCACTGGCTGTGCTGCGGCGATGAAGCCGCCCATGGCACCGCCCAGCGTTTTGCCGAAGGTGCCGGTGACTATATCGACGCGGTTGCTGGCTCCTGTGAGCGCCGGCGTGCCTTTGCCTTGTGGGCCGAGATGGCCGGTGGCGTGGCAATCGTCGACCATGACCATGGCGCCATACTTTTCGGCCAGTGCGCAGATCTCGGGGAGCTTCGCGACGTAACCATCCATCGAGAACACGCCGTCGGTGGCGATCAGCCGGAAGCGCGCGCCATCGGCGACGGCTTGCTTCAGCTGCGTTTCGAGGTCGTTCATGTCGCTGGTCTGGTAGCGGTAGCGCTTGGCCTTGCTGAGCCGCACGCCATCGATGATCGAGGCGTGGTTGAGCGCGTCGGAGATGATTGCGTCTTCATCGGTGAGCAGCGTTTCGAACAGGCCGCCATTGGCATCGAAGCAGGCGGCGAAGAGGATCGCATCGTCCTTGCCCAGATAGCTCGCGACGGCGTGTTCCAATTCGCGGTGCAGATCGAGCGTGCCGCAGATGAAGCGGACGGAAGCCATGCCAAAGCCGTAGTCGCCGATGGCTTCGGCGGCCGCCATTTTGATTTCGGGATGATCGGCGAGGCCGAGATAATTATTGGCGCAGAGGTTGATCATCCTGCGGCCATCGGCGAGCGCGATGCGCCCCGATTGCGGCGTGGCGATCAGGCGCTCGCGCTTGAGGAGACCGGCGGCCTCGATTTCGGTCAGAGTGGATTTGAGGTGGTCGAGAAAGCCGGCCTGCATGACGCGCTCCGCGGAAGTCGCCCGCAGTAGAAACCTCTAGCCGCCGCGGCGCAACCGCCTCAGCAGCTGGCCCATGGGCTGCGCGCCGGTGACATGCACCAGCGCGAAATAGACCAGCATGCCGGCGGTAACGACGACACCGAGGACGACGATCTGAACTAGCAGCGGTGCCGTGCTGGTGAGATAGGGCGCGAGCGGGAAGCTCAGGCCCCAGAGGATCGCGGCCATCGTCAGCGAGGCGACGACGATCAAGCCGTGCTTCCGCCAGTCGGCCGCCGACAGCGCAAAATGCTGGCGCCGGGCCAACCAGATGGCCAGCAGCACGGCGTTGGCCCAGGCGGCGACCGAGGTAGCGATGGCGATGCCGACATGGGCCAGCGAGGGGAACAGCGCGAGCGACAGGACGACGTTGATCAGCACCGAGATGCCGGCGAAGATCGTGGGCGTTTTGGTGTCCTCGCGGGCGAAGAAGCCGGGCTGCAGCACACGGATCAGGACATAGGCGGGGAGGCCCGCCGAGAACCAGATCAGCGTCTGCGCCGTCTGCATGCTGTCGCTGGCGCTGAAAGCTCCGCGCTCGAACAGGACAGTGACGATCGGCTGGGCGAGCGCGATGAGCGCGGTGGCTGCCGGCATCGACAGCAGCATCGAAATGAGTAGCGCCTGGTTCTGACTCGCATCGGCCTCCTTGTCGCGGCCGCCCTTCAAATGGCGGCTCAGCTCGGGCAGCAGCACGGTCCCTACGGCGATGCCGATGATGCCGAGCGGCAATTGGTAGAGCCGGTCGGCGTAGTAGAGATAAGCGATAGCGCTGTCGGCAGACGATGCGATGATGGTGCCGACGAAGATGTTGACCTGGGTGATGCCGCCCGCGATCACGGCAGGGATGGCGAGGATCCAGAAGCGCTGCACTTCGGCATCGAATTTCGGCCAGCGCAGCTTTGGCACGAAGCCGGCGCGGCCGATGGCGGCATAGACCAGCGCCAATTGCGCGATGCCGCCGGCGATGGTGCCGATGGCGATCCAGATTGCGGTCTGCACATCAGTATTGGGCCATAGGACTAGCGGCGCCATGAAGACGATCATCACGATGTTGAGCAGGATCGGCGCGAAGGCCGCCGCCTTGAAATGACCGAGGCCATTGAGGATGGCCGCATAGGCCGCCATCAGCGACATGCACATGAGATAAGGGAAGCAGATGCGGGTCAGGAGCACGGTGAGGTCGTATTTCGCCGGGTCGTCGAGGAAGCCCGGCACGAAGGGCGCCATGACCCAGGGCATGAAGATCTCGACCAGCACTGTGACCACTGTCACGACGAGGACCAGCCAGCTCATAATGCGTGCGGCGAGCAGCCGTGCTGGCTCCGGACCCTGCTGCTCCAGCGCCTTGGCGAAGAGCGGGATGAAGGCGGTGTTGAAGGCGCCCTCGGCGAACAGCCGGCGGAACAGATTGGGGAAGCGGAAGGCGGCGAGATAGGCATCGGCGGCGGGACCGGTACCCAGCACGGCGGCGACCAGCGCGTCGCGGACAAAGCCGAGGATTCGCGAGCCGAGGGTCAGGCCGCCGACATTGAGGAAGTTACGATAGAGGGAGGTCATGCTGGTCCAGTGGCGCTACCCATTGACCACTTTCGGCGCCCGCTCCTCATGGCCGTGTGGCGCGATGGGCTGGAACACGGCCAGCAGGGTGTCGCGGATGATCTTTTGGCGGCGGGCGGATTCGATTTTATGGCCGGTGAGATCGGTGACGTAGAAAACGTCGACGGCCTTTTCGCCATAGGTGCCGATATGGGCCGAGCCGATGGTGAGGTTGAGATCGGCAATGGCGCGCGTCAGCTGATGGAGGAGGCCCGTGCGGTCGAGGCCCATGACCTCGAGGACGGTGAATTTCTCGCTGAGCGTGTTGGAGACTTCGACGGAGGCGGGCAGCGTGAAGGGTTTCAGGCGGCGATTGTGGCGGCTTTCCTTGCCGAGATCGATGAGGACTTGGCGCTTGCCCTGCAGCAATTGCTTGACGGTCTCGATGATGCGCGTGGCGCGGACTTTTTCGTCTTCGTCGGACGTGAAGGCGCGGCGCAGGCGGAACGTATCGAGCGCACGGCCGTCGCGGGTGGAGAAGATCTGCGCGCCGATGATCGAGGCTTCGCACATCGTGCAGGCGCCGGCGATGAGCGACAAGAGCCGCGGATGGTCGGGTGTGTAGAACGAGACTTCAGTGATCGATTCAAACGACTGGATGCGGATCGAGCCGGCGAAGGGATTGTGCGTGTTGTCGGCAGCGCGGATCATCCGTGCATGTTCGATCTGCAGCTCGAGTTCGGCACGCAGCCAATAGTGATTGTAGTGCCGGCCCATGTAGTTTTCGAGCTCGGGGCGCGGCCAGGCGGCCAGCGCGGCTTCGAGATCGGCCTTGGCGGCGGCGACGCGGTCGGACTGGGTGACGCGCGAATGCCCGCCAGAGAGCAGCGGCTCGGTTGCATAGTACAAAGAGCGCAGGAGGCTGCCTTTCCAGCCGGTCCAGACGCCGGGGCCGACCGCACGAATGTCGCACGCAGTGAGGATCATCAGCAGGGCAAGCCGTTGCGGCGACTGCACTATGTTGGCGAAAGCGCGGGCGGTCTCGGGGTCCTGGAGATCGCGGGCCTGAGCGATCTCGCTCATGGTCAAATGATATTCGATGAGCCAGGCGACGGTGTCGGTCTCGGCGGCATCGAGGCCGAGGCGCGGGCAGAATTTGCGCGCGAAGCGGGCGCCGGCGATCGAGTGATCCTCAGGGCGGCCCTTGGCAATGTCGTGGAGGAACAGCGCGACATAGAGCAGCCGCGTGTCGTTGAGAGAGGGCAACAGCTCATGCGTCAGCGGCAGTTCCTGGCGCAGACCGCCATTGGCAATTTCGGCCATGACGCCGACGGCGCGGATCAGATGCTCATCCACGGTGTAGTGGTGATACATGTTGAACTGCATGAGCGCGACGATCTTGCCGAACTCGGGCACGAACTTTCCTAGAACGCCGCTCTCATTCATCTGGCGCAGAATGCGCTCGACAGTCCGCGGCGCAGTGAGGATTTCGAGGAACCACTCATTAGCCTTGAGATCGTTGCGCACATCGTGACCGATGAGGCGCAGCGAGCGGGTGATTTCCTTGATCGCGTCGGGATGGAACAAAAGATCGTTCCGCCCGGCGACCAGGAAGCTCTTGATCATGTTGAGCGGATTGTTCTCGAACACGTCGGGCCGCGCGGTGTTGAGGCGACCGCCTTCAATGACGAAATCGGGCTCGCCCTTGATCGTCACCTTGCCGCGTTTGAACATGCCCGTGACCTTGCCCATCATATCGAGGGGCTTGGCATGGTCGAATTCGAGGCTGGTGCAGAAGATGCGGGTCAGATCGCCGACATCCTTGGCGACGAGGAAATAGCGCTTCATCATCCGCTCGACACCGAGCATGCCGGGGCGATCGGCAAAGCGCAGGCGCTGCGCCAGCTCAGGCTGGAGATCGAAGGTTAGCTTTTCGTCGGCGCGATGCGTGAGGAAATGGAGGTGGCAGCGCACGCTCCACAGGAAATCCTCGGCGCGCTGGAACAGGCGATACTCATCAGCTGACAGCACGCCCTTGTCGACCAGTTCGGCGCTCGACTTGACGCGGTAGAAGTATTTTCCAATCCAGAACAAGGTGTGGAGGTCGCGCAGCCCACCCTTGCCGTCCTTGATGTTGGGCTCGACCACATAACGGGTGTTGCCCATCTGTTTGTGCCGTTCTTCCCGCTCGGCCATTTTGGCGGCGATGAATTCGGGGCCAGTCCTGGGCATGATCTCGGATTCGAAGCGGCTCAGCAGCGTATCGAACAGGCCCTTGTCGCCGGTGAGGAAGCGCGCTTCGAGCGTTGCGGTGCGCACGGTCATGTCGGCGCGCGCCATGCGGATGCATTCATCGACCGAGCGGACGGCGTGGCCGACCTTCTGGCCGAGGTCCCACAGCATATAGAGGATGTATTCGGTGACCTGCTCGCCCCAGGGCGTCTGCTTGTAGGGCAGGATGAACAGCAGATCGATGTCGGAGCCCGGCGCCAGCGTGCCGCGGCCATAGCCGCCGACGGCGGCGATCGAGATCGCTTCGGCGCCCGAGGGGTTGTCGACCGGATAGACGTCGCGCACGGCGAAATGGTGGATGGCACGGAGGATTTCGTCTTCGGCGGCGCTGAGGTTTTGGGCGCAGCGGGTGCCGCGGCCGGTGCTCATCAATTCGGCCTCGGCGGCGGTGCGGGCGTCGGCCAGCGCTTTGCGCATGGTGGCGAGAACGGCGGAGCGGGCCTGGGCGGATTTGGGCGAATCCTGGCCTATCGCAACCTTGACCTCGTCGAGGATGGTTTCGGCTGTTTTCAGGTGGAACGACGCCTTTTTGGGGCGGAGTTCAGCTTCGGCGACCGGCATCGCGTGTCTTCTTCAGCTCATAAATCAGATCGAGCGCCTCGCGCGGGGACAGTTCGTCGGGGCGTATCTGGTCGAGCATGGCATTGAGAGGATTAATTTCCGGCTTTTTTGGCGCCGCGGCAACGGCAAAAAGCGGGAGATCGTCTAGCATGGGCGCGGTATTGCCGGAAGAGCGGCTTTCGAGCACGCCGAGGACCTGTTTGGCGCGGGCGAGCACGGTTTCGGGGAGGCCGGCGAGGCGGGCGACCTGGATGCCGTAGGAGCGGTCGGCGGCACCGGGGGCAACCTCGTGGAGGAAGACCACTTCACCCTCCCATTCGCGCACCGACATGGTCACATTGCGCAGTCGTTTCAAGGACTTGGCGAGCGACGTCATTTCGTGGAAATGGGTCGCGAACAGGGCCCGGCAGCCGGTGTCATTGTGAAGGGCTTCGACCGCTGCCCAGGCGATCGAGAGACCGTCGAAGGTGGCGGTGCCGCGGCCGATTTCGTCGAGGATGACCAAGGACTTGGCCGTGGCGCGATTGAGGATGGCGGCGGTTTCGACCATCTCGACCATGAAGGTCGAGCGGCCATGCGCGATGTCGTCGGAGGCTCCGACACGGGAGAACACACGGTCGATGATTCCGACCGTGGCACCGACGGCTGGGACGAAACTGCCGGTCTGCGCGAGAATCGCGATCAGAGCGGTCTGGCGAAGGAAGGTCGATTTGCCGCCCATATTGGGTCCGGTGACCAGCCAGAGGGCGCCGCCGGACAAATCAGTGTCGTTGGCGATGAAGGGGTGGCCTTCGGCTTTGACGTTGGTTTCGACCACGGGGTGGCGGCCGGCTTCGATCTTGAAGTCGAGCGTGTCGGTGATGGTGGGGCGGGCGAAGCTGCGGGTGGCGGCGAGGTGCGCGAGGCCGGCGGTGACGTCGAGTTCGGCGAGGGCATCGGCGATGGCGCGGAGGGTTTCGGTTGCCGCCAAGGTCGCCGAGACCAGGCGGGCGAAGATCGCCGTTTCGATCTCGACCGACTTTTCGTGGGCGCGGGCGATGCGGCCTTCGAGTTCGGCGAGCTCGGCGGTGGTGAAGCGCATCGCATTGGACATGGTCTGGCGGTGGATGAACTGCGCCTTGAGCGGTTCTTCGACGAGCTTCATGCCCTGCGCCGCGGCGACCTCGACGAAATAGCCGAGCTGGCCATTGTGCCGGATCTTGAGTGTCTTGATGCCGGTCTCGTCGACGAGGCGCGACTGGAGCGCCGCTACAATGGCGCGCGTTTCGGAGGCGAGGGCGCGTTCGGTATCGAGGGCCGCATCGTAGCCCTTTTGCACGAAGCCGCCGTCGCGGCTCAGGAGCGGCGGCTCGTCATCGATGGCACGGGTGAGCTCAGCCGCGAGATCGAGCGGGGCGGTGCCGAGGGTGTCGCGCATACAAGCGAGATCGGCGGGCGCTTCGTAGAGGCCGGTGAGCGCGCCCGACAACTCCCCTGCCCCGACAATGGCACGAGCGATGGCGTTGAGATCGCGTGGGCCGCCGCGGCCGAGCGCGAGGCGGGTCAGCGCTCGGGTGAGATCGGGGACGGCTTTGAGCAATTGGCGCAGCCTGGTCGCGAGGATCGTTTCACCGCGCAGGGCTTCGACGGCATCGAGCCGCGCATTGATGGGCGCAGTCTCGCAGAGCGGTGCACTCAGGCGGCGGGCGAGGAGGCGCGAGCCGGCGGGCGTGACGCATTCGTCGATCTCGTAGAGCAGCGAGCCCTTGGCGGTACCGCGCTGGGTTTCGAGCAGTTCGAGCGAAGAGCGCGTGGCGGCATCGATCGCCATATGCGATTGCAGGCGTTCGGAGGCGGGTGGGCGCAGCGCGATGGCGACGCCCTTCTGGCTGTCCTTGATGTAGCCAAGCAGCGCGCCGAGTGCCGATCGCTCGACGCGGGAGAAAGCGGTGGCATCGGCGGTATCGCCAAAGGTCGCGGCGATGAGCGGCGCGGCCGTGGCGGAATCGAACAGCTCGGGGGACGCGACGACGATCGCCGCCGACGGCAGGCCGATCTTTAGTTCCTGCAGCGCGATTTTGGTCGTTTCGCTGAACAGGAGCTCTGCCGGACCGATACGGGCCAATTCGTCGCCCAGCGCTTCGGCGAGGATCGGCAGGACGACCAGCTCGCCCGTCGACACATCGGCATAGGCGAGCGCGAAATCGGTATCGCCATGACGGAGCGTCGCGAGGGCGGCGAGATAGTTGCTGGCGCGCGCCGGCAGCAGATCGTCTTCGGTGATGGTGCCGCGCGTGACGAGCCGCACCACGTCGCGCTTCACCGGCGACTTGCCGCCGCGCTTCTTGGCTTCGGCTGGGTCTTCGATCTGCTCGCAGATGGCGACGCGGTGGCCGAGCGCGATGAGCTTTTTGAGGTAGTCCTGCGCCGCGTGGATGGGCACGCCGCACATCGGAATGTCGTTGCCCTGGTGCTTGCCGCGTTTGGTCAGGACGATGCCGAGCGCCTGCGACGCGATCTCGGCGTCCTCGAAGAACATCTCGTAGAAATCGCCCATGCGATAGAACAGCAGATAACCCGGATTGACCGATTTGATCTCGAGGAACTGCGACATCATCGGCGTCACCGGGGCAGCGCTGGCCTCGGCGGTGTCGCTCGGATTGTATGGGGCTTGGTCCATGACCGGCGGACCCTAGGGGAGAGGGCCGATGAGAGCAACGGGCTGGGAGAGCCAGATGGGTATGAGCGTGTGGCTCCCCCCTCCCCAGTTTCGCTACGGACCTGGCGGTCCTAGCTACTCTACCCTCCCCGCGTAGGGGGAGGGTGACCACTGCAACATCAGTCACCCCACCTCCCCCTCGACGGGGGAGGCAAGCGCAGCTTGGCCCGCAGGGCCTAGCGCAGCTCGGAGGGGTGCGAGACCAGACCGATATCTCGATCGGCAGAGCAACCCTGGCAAGGAAAATATCCAGATCGGCGCCAACCTCAAGGCCGTGCTGAAGGCACCTCGAAAACCCAGGTGC
>JBDSHC010000135.1:0-17079 GCA_039918675.1 Devosia sp. | reverse complement strand
GCCAAGGCCAGAGCGCAAACAAGGACCCCTGCGGCAAACTGGACCCCGAAGCCGTCAGGCTGTCGGGCACCTCCGCTCGCAGCAATTTCGGGATGCCCATTCATCGGCCATACATTCCCGATGATGAGGATGAGAAGAATCTGGGGACCGCATGATGTCGATGACTCGCCGTATTGTTCTTGTCCTCACTCTCGTCCTCACGAGCAGTGCTGCATTCGCAGCCGATGCGAACTACATCAATTCGATGCAGCAGCGCGGCCGAGGGCTCGATGCGCTGACTGATGCAGTCAACGAAACCCGCCCCGTCTCGCGCCTCACCATCCACCCGGAAGAGATCGAGATCATCGCCAAGGGCGACGCAACGGATTTCGCGCGCTGGTCGGTGACGCGCATCAATCTGCTGCTGTTCACGCATCATCAGGTTGTGGGGCCGACGTCGTGGACCAATGTGGGCATCATCAAAGATCCGTCCGGCGCATTCTTCCGCCTGCACGACGTCGATCTCGGCAAGCTCGATCAGCTCATCGATGACGCGATCGACTATGCCGGCATGCGGACGCGCCCGGCAGTGACCGCGATCGAAATCGCTCGCGCCATCTCGATCCTGCCCGAGCCCAGCTATGGCGATATCCGCTGGACGCTCGCTCTCGACAACGGCCTCGAAACCGCGACGGTGATCGCCAATGCGCAGGGCACGATCATCGGCGGCGATCTGTCCAACACCAAGCGCGTCGAGACGCTCGACATGCTGGCCAGCGACAATTGGCCGATGGCGGATGCGCAGGCGCTGCTGGCGGAAATCATCGGCACCGCGCGCGTGCACGAGATCACCGTCGCCAAGGATCGCATCAGCGTCACAGCCGACCATCCCAGCGAAGCCGACAAGCAGCGAGACTACAGCTGGACGCTGTCAGGCGTGACGCGCGGCTTCGTCGATTTCCCCAATCTCATCAAACTCGGCATGGGCAGCATCGCGTCCTACGAGTTGAGTGACGTCGACTTCACCAAACTGCCCGCCATCAAACAGGCGGCGCTTACCGCGTTCGACTCGGCGGGGGCAACGATCACCGAACTCTCCGCCACCATGCCGACCGATCGCGCCAGCGGCGCTCTACGGGTGTTGTGGAACGTCGATCTCCGACAGGCCAATGGCGAGACGGGCGGTGTGCTGGTCGACACCTCAGGCAGTGTGGTCGAGATCGATCTGCCCGATAGCCGCAAGCCCGCCGCCGGCCCGTGGCTGGCGCCTGCGACACTGGTCCACACGCTGAGGCGCATCGAAGACGCCTTCGGTCCCGATGCAAAGATCAACGAGATCTCGATCGACGACGAGCGCGCCTCGATGGATATCGAGGATCCGCTGGCGCCGGGCGAGCTGGCGCAGTTCATCATCGACGATAAGGACATCGTTCGCTTCGGCTCAGCCTCATTCATGGCCGATCTCGCGCCCGAGCATGTGTTTACGATGCGCGACCTCGCGCAGCTGACCGAGGGTCAGCTTGCGGCACTGACCGAGCGGACGCTCAAGCGCATCAACATGGATGGCGCGGAGGCCTACCGCTACACTATCTCACGCCACGCCTTGATCATGGATCCGAACGACGATCGTCTGCTGCTCGAAATTCGCGTCGGCAAGAACCAGGGCAATGAGGGCGGTTGGGCGACGTACACGCTCGATGGCACGGAGGTCGACGTCCTGCTGCCCTAGCGCCAGCGATCCTTCGCCTTGTCATCGGCGTCGCGATGCTCGACCCAGCGCTTGCCCTGCGCCGTGGCCTCTTTCTTCCAGAACGGCGCGTCGGTCTTGAGGTAGTCCATCAAGAACTCCGCGCCGGCAAATGCGGCCTCGCGGTGCGGCGCCAGCGTCATCACCTGAACGATCGGCTCCCCCGGCTGCAACGTGCCATAGCGGTGGATCACCGTTTCATCCAGCAGTCCAAACCGCACCCGCGCCTCCGCAACGATCGCGCCGATCTGGTTCAATGCCAGCTCCGGATAGCATTCGAGCATCAGCGCACTTACAGGATCGCCCGGGTCGGATCGCACCAGTCCCGTAAAGGTCACCACCGCGCCTGCGCCCTCGGACAGCTCTGAGAACGCGTTAAGCTCCGCCCCGGGATCGAACGCAGCTTCCTGGATGCGGACTCCCATTCTAGCCTCCCGTCATCGGCGGGAAAAACGCGATCACCCTAGCTCCGGCGATGGGCGTGTCATGCGAAACGATCCTGGCATCGATCGCCGCCTTGATGATCTCTGGCTTGGCCATCGCCAACTCCGCCGCAGGATCGCGAGCCCGCAGCCAGGCGATCAAATCGCTGACGCTGCGCACGCTCGCCGGCGGGTCGACGATCTCCTCGCCGCGATCGAGGCGCTCACGGAGCCAGGCGAAGTAGAGGATCTTCACCGCGCTAGACCGGCGGGCTGTCGAAATGTGCCCAGCTCGATCGCAGATATTGCCAGCCGGTCCACACGGTCAGCCCCGCCGCGATCCACAGCAGCAGCGCCGAGATCAGCCCGAAGCTCGGCAGCAAGCCGTCGACAATGACGAAGAACAGCGCGACAAGCTGCGCGGTGGTCTTCCACTTGGCGAGGAACGTGACGGGCACGGACACCGCCTTGTTGCCCATGAACTCGCGCAGGCCCGACACGAAGATCTCGCGCATCAGGATGGCAATCGCCGGGATGAGATCGAGCGCAGAGAAATCGCGCGTCCAGGCGAACGTCACCAGCAGCGCACCGACGAGCAGCTTGTCGGCAATCGGATCGAGCATCTTGCCGAGGTCCGACTGCAGATTCATCCGGCGGGCGAGGAAACCGTCGAACCAGTCGGTAATCGCAGCAACCACATAGATCAGCAGAGCGAGCCAACGCAGCCAGTCCCAGCCTATGACCAGCATCATGCAAATGACTGGAATGGCGGCGATGCGGGCCAGCGTCAGCTGGTTGGGCAGCGAGCGGAGCGAGGCTGGAATTTGCATAACAGCAAGATAGGGCGCAGGCGGCGGCGGTCAAGCCACCTGTTGCGCGCCCTCTCGCCGCGCCGCGACCGCAAGCGCCAGCTTCTGCAGCGTTTCGACCGTATTGTCCCAGCCGATACACCCATCCGTGATCGACTGGCCATAGGTCAGCGGCTGCCCCGGCACGAGATCCTGACGCCCGGCGACGAGATTGCTCTCGATCATCACGCCGATGATCCGCCGATCGCCGGCTGCGACCTGCGCCCCGACATCGGCGAGAACGAGCGGCTGGTTCTCGGGATTTTTGCTCGAATTGGCGTGGCTGGCGTCGATCATGATCGCCGGAGCGATACCGGACTTCACCGATTCCGCGGCCGCCGCGTCGACGCTTGCTGCATCGTAATTGGTGGTTTTGCCGCCGCGAAGAATGATGTGGCAGTCGTCATTCCCGGAGGTGGAGGCGATGGCAGAGCGGCCGTCCTTGGTCACTGCCAGGAAATGGTGCGGCTGGCTCGCAGACTTCACGGCGTCGAGCGCGATCCGCACATTGCCATCGGTGCCGTTCTTGAATCCGACAGGGCAGCTGAGGCCCGACGCCAGCTCACGATGCACCTGGCTCTCTGTGGTCCGCGCACCAATTGCGCCCCAGGTCACGAGGTCGGCGAAATATTGCGGCGTCGTCATATCGAGGAATTCGCAGCCGGCGGGCAAGCCGAGATCGGCGATGTCGCGCAGCAGATTGCGGGCGAGGCGGAGGCCGTCGTCGATCTTGAAGCTGCCATCGAGATTGGGGTCGTTGATCAGCCCCTTCCAACCCACAGTGGTCCGCGGCTTCTCGAAATAAACCCGCATCACGATCTCGAGCCGGTCGCCCAGCGTCTCGCGCAGCGGCAGCAGGCGCTTGGCGTATTCGATGGCCGCCAGCGGATCGTGGATGGAGCAGGGACCTACCACCACGACGAGCCGATCGTCGGTGCCGTGGAGGATGTTATGCACGGCATGGCGGGCTGAGACCACAGTGCGCGTCGCGGCGTCGGTGCGCGGGAATTCGTGCATCACCTCCGCAGGCGTTCGGAGTTCGCGGATATCTTTGATGCGGAGGTCGTCGGTGGTTTTGAGCATTTCTCGGTCCTCGGGGTTCTTTAGGGGACCGGCGACAAAAAAGCCGCCAGTCTCTGGCGGCTTTCGGGTATTTTTCGGTTTGACTAGGTCAGATCAAACGCGCCCCTCCGGCTGCCAGCGGCTTCCGTTGCTAAAATACCAATACGAAAAGCTGGCGCGGACGAGGTTCATGGGGCGAGTGTGTAGCTCAACTTTTGAGCGATGGGAAGTAGTCGGCAGCACCAGACGCGAGAAGGTCCTTCAGTTCGGCAATCGGCGCCTCGTAAAGATCGGACGAGCAGGCCTGGATGACGTTGGGCAAATCGCCGAGGGTGAACAGCACCTTGTCGCCGTCCTTGAACCCCACGGCCAGATTGCTGTCGATCAGTTCGTCGATCCCGCATTCGCTGTCGGGCTCCAGGCCCAGCTCGGCGTCGGTCTGCCTATGGGCCTTCACGAATTTGGCGAGTTCTTCGTCCGGGCCCCACTGGAAATCCCGAGGATGAGTGCGTGCATCGACGATGTCGGCGAGCTTGCCATCGAAATCCTTCGCCACCCAGCCCTTGAAGATCATGCTCAGATCGATGGGTGTGCCGGTCTTCACATCGAGGTTGTGAAACTCGTAGTGATTGTAAGGGTGAGCGCCGCCACAGGACAGGCTACCCGCCTCGGTCCAGCTCAACAGTGTCGGCGACAGATAGCTGACGGCGACGGTCTCTTCGTCCCACCAGCCGAGCGTTCCCGCATCGTAATTGTAGCCGTTCCAGCCGAAGCCCTGATAGATTTGCGCCTCGCACCACAGGGCATCAAGACTGAACGTCCAGTGCCGTTGCTGCAGATAATCGTTCGCCGCGGTCAGGTCGGTGTCGCCGGCTTTGACGATACGCGGAAACTGGAAGATCGTTCTGGGATCGCTGACGTAACGGAAGGTGCTACCGCTCAGGGTTTCGGGATCAGTCTCCTTCAGCGCGCCGCTCACCTTGAGATAGTCGTAGGGCGACGTCTCAGGCGTCAGCACATCATCGCTGTAAATCAGGGCCGCGGCGAAATCGGTGAGGTTGCCTGGCGAGGCCGGATCGGATGGCTCAAACGGGCGAGTCCCAACTTTTTCGAGTGTCACGGTCTGCGAGCGGCCATTGTCGGTCCATTTGCCTTCGAGAGCAGCGCCGCGCTTGGTCACTTCCAGCGCCCATTTGGCGCCGAGGGGTGGATTGCTGGGCGTGTCGTCCTGAGCATTCGGGCAGTTTTTGGTGTCTTCCTTGCACGGCAGCTCCTCGACGAGGTTCAGACCGCCGCGGCCCGCTTCCATGTGCAGGGGAATGTCGATGCCTTTGTCGGCGTAGAAGTATCGCCCGAAGATATCAGTGACGCCGCGCCCCGGTTCCTTCGAGAGCTCCAACACGATGGGCAGCTTGCCGATCGTCCCCTTGTAGGTCACCGAGTCGGCAAAGGCGGGCGTGGCGACGAGGAGGAGGGTGAATGCGGTAGCGAGCGATTTCATGTGATGCATCCTATAGATTTGATCGTGGCTAGCTCACGCGTCGTGAACCCATCGTGAATGTCAGTCGCTGCGATTGAAATGATCATAGACCAGTTGCGCCATCGCGTTCGAGATACCCGGAATGGCGATCAGATCGGCGAGCGATGCCCGGCCCACGGCCTTGGCGGAGCCAAAGTGCTGGAGCAGGGCCCGCTTCCTGGTCGGGCCGATGCCCTCGATCTCGTCGAGTGGGTTCTTGATGGCATCCTTCTTGCGCCGGGCGCGATGCGTGCCGATGGCAAAACGGTGCGCCTCGTCGCGAAGCCGCTGGACGAAATAGAGCACCGGATCGCGGTGCGGCAGCATGAAGGGCTCCTTGCCCTCCATGAAAAACTTCTCGCGCCCCGCGTCGCGTTCCTCACCCTTGGCGATACCGATAAAGGTGACCTCGCGCGGCAGCTCCATGCCGGCAACGACTTCGCGCACGGCATTGAGCTGGCCCAGACCACCATCGATGAAGACGACGTCGGGCCAGTCCGGCATGCCGGTCTTCTCATCCTCGGCATCCGGTTCGCTCTCGCTGGTGAGGCGCGAAAAGCGGCGCGTCAGAACCTCCCGCATCATGCCGAAATCGTCGCCGGGCGTGATGTCGGTCGAGCGGATATTGAAGGTGCGGTAATGCTTTTTCGAGAAGCCTTCCTCGCCCGAGACGATCATGGCGCCGACGGCGTTGGTGCCCGAGATGTGCGAGTTGTCATAGACCTCGATGCGCCGTGGCGCCTCATCGAGGCCGAACAGATCGGCGACACCGTCGAGCAGATTCCTCTGCGTTGCACCCTCTGCGAGCTGCCGGCCCAGCGCCTCCTTGGCATTATTCAGCGCGTGATTGACGAGGTCGCGCTTTTCGCCACGCTGCGGCACCTCGACATAGACGCGGGAGCCCAGCCGAGAGGTGAGGGCTTCTTCGAGCACGTCGCGGTCAGTAGGCTCATGGCTCAGCAGGACGAGCTTCGGCGGCGTGCGGTCTTCATAGAACTGGCCCATGAACGCCTCGAGCACGTCTGTGTCCGTGAGGCTTGGGTCTGCCTTGGGCCGGAATGCGTGGTTGCCCCAGTTCTGATGCGCGCGGAAGAAGAACACCTGGACGCAGAACTGCCCCGCCTCGTTCGCGATGGCGAACACGTCGGCCTCCTCGACCGACCGTGCCGCCACATCGCTTTGGCTCTGAACAAGCGCCAGTGCCGACAGACGATCGCGGAGCAATGCGGCGCGCTCGAAGTCGAGCGACTCCGCGGCCTCGTTCATCTCGCCCTGCAGATGATCCTGCACGGATTTCGAGCGGCCCGACAGGAACTGCCGTGCTTCGTCGACGAGCTCGGCATAGGCCTCGCTCGACACTTCGCCGGTGCAGGGCCCGGCGCAGCGCTTGATCTGGTGCAGCATGCAGGGGCGCGTCCGGGCCTTGTAGAAGCTGTCCGAGCATGTCCGCAGCAGGAATGCCTTCTGCAGCGATGTGATGGTGCGCTTCACGGCCAGTGCGGAAGCGAAGGGACCGAAATAGTGACCCTGCTTGCGCCGCGTGCCGCGATGCTTGGTCAGCTCGGGCGCCTCGTGTTCGGTGGCGATGAGGATGTAAGGGAAGCTCTTGTCGTCGCGCAGCAGCACGTTGAAGCGGGGTTTCAGCCGCTTAATGAGATTGGCTTCAAGCAGCAGCGCCTCGGCCTCAGTCTCGGTTCGCACGAACTCCATCGTGCGTGTCGCAGCGATCATGCGCTGCAACCGCAATTCAAGGCCCTCGGGGCGCGTGTAGTTGGTGACGCGCGCCTTGAGGCTGCGCGCCTTGCCCACATACATGACCTCGCCGGCCTCATCGATCATGCGATAGACGCCGGGCGAGGAGGGCAGGGTCTTGACGAAGGCGCGGATGATCTCCGCGCCGGCTTCAGGCGAGCTCGTCATTTCGACGGCTTCCGTGGCGTCGGTCCGCGCGCGTCCGGGAAGTCGAGATGCTTGCCGCCATCGAGAGCGATCATCTGGCCGGTGACCGCGCGTGAATTCAGCAGGAACAGAAGCGCCTCAGCAACGTCGCCCGCATTTGCTCCGTAGCCGAGTGGAGATGCCGCTTGCGAGCGTTGAAATGCGGCCTCGCTCTGTCCTCTTTCTTTGAGGGTCGGTCCGGGTCCGAGGGCATTTACGCGGATGCGCGGCGCGAGGGACTGCGCCATCGTCTGTGTCATTGTCCATAGCGCGGCCTTGCTCAGCGTGTAGCTGAAATAGTTGGGCGTGAGATGGAGGATGCGTTCGTCGACAATGTTGACGATATTGCCCTGCACATCGGCTGGCAGTTGTGCCGCAAAATCGCGTGCCAGAAACGCCGGGGCCTCGAGGTGGATCGCAAGGTGGCGGTCCCAGAGCCCCTCATCAAGGTCGGCGACGGCATCGGGCTCGAAGGACGACGCGTTGTTGACGAGAACGGTGAGCGGCCCAAACAGCTCGGCGGCTTTAGCGACGAGTGCCGAACGCTGGCGCCGGATTGTGAGATCGGCCTTGATGGCGGCGGCACGACCGCCGGCCGAACGGATATCGGCCACGAGCTGCTTCGCCTCGTCGGCGCCGCCGCGATGGTGGACCACCACGGCATGGCCGCCGCCGGCAAGTGCCCGCGCCATAGCGGCGCCCAGGCGGTTGGCAGCGCCCGTCACCAAGGCCGTTCCGGAATGATTCGTTTGCGTGCTCATGGAGTTACCAAGATACGATTTCGTGTGGCGCGCTGGAAGAGCCACTGCCCAGTTCGCGGGGGATGCGCGTCACAAGCCGCTTTCGAGGGGCGGCAGCGAAGCATAGACTCGCCTTGCGAAGCGGGGGACGCACCTCGCCATAGGGAAGGAGTACGGATCTATGGATTGGGTAGGACTCATAATTCAACTCGTGGGCGGCGCGGTCGGTGGAGTTGGCACCGGGCGCGTGGCGAAAAATGTCAGCATCAACCCGACGGTCGATGCAATCGTTGGGCTCATCGGCGGTTACGCGGGGACCTGGCTGGCCGGAATGATTCCCGGGCTGGCCGCCATGCTCGCCGGCGGCGGAACAGCCTATGTCGGGCAGGGTGTGACCGGCCTTGTCGGTGGTGGCATTCTGACCGCGATTGTCGGCGCCATCAAGAATATGTCGGCCAAGTAGCCGGACAGCTCGATGCGATCGGCCGGGCCGCGATATTGTGGCCCGGCGACTGGTTTGGATAGATTCGATGACGGACACCGCGCCACGTCGGCAGGACAATGTGGCGCGAGGCATTTTGCTTGCCCTCGCGGCGATCCTCGTTTTTGCGACGCAGGACGCGTCATCGAAATTTCTTGTCCAGGCGTCCGTGTCGCCATTTCAAATGACCATGATGCGGTTCTGGGCGTTCGCCGCCTTCGCGCTGCTGCTCGCATGGCGGCAGGGCGGGCTACGAAAATCGTTCCGGTCGAAGCATGTCGGCCTTCAGGTGGTGCGAGGCTCGCTACTGGTCGTCGACATCTGGATGTATGTTCTGGCGCTGAGCACCGTTCCGCTGGCGGCGGTGCAGTCGATTACGCTGGTCTACCCGCTGCTGGTCACGCTGTTCGCCATTCCGCTGCTGGGCGAAAAGGTTGGCGTGTTCCGCATTGTTGCCGTTGTCGTCGGGTTCTTGGGCGCGCTGATCATCGTGCGGCCCGGCGGTGTGCCGTTGGGCGGGGGCGTGTTCTTTGCGGTGGGATCTGGCGCGGCCTATGCGCTCTACATCGTTCTGACCCGCAAGGTGTCGGCCGATGATTCACCGACCACGAGCATGGTCTATACGGGCGTCATTGGGCTGGCGATCAGCTCGGCGGTCGGCGTGTTCCACTGGCAGGCGCTTGACCTCACATCACTCCTTCTCGTCGGCTACATCATGCTGACTGGAGTGGCGGCGCATGGGATGATGATCCTCGCTCTATCGCTGGCGCCGGCGAGCGTGCTGCAGCCGTTCAATTACACGTCGCTGCCGTGGAGCATCCTTCTCAGCATCGTCATTTTCCACGAGCCGATCGATGCGATCTCGCTGCTGGGTGCTGGGGTGATCGTTGGTGCGGGCCTCGTGGTGATGGCCCGCGAGCGCATCAAGAAGGTTCCGCCGGCTTCCGCCGAACCAGCGCTGCCAGGAAAAGAATGACTGAAATCAGCAGGATGAAAGCGCCAAGCGGGGCCGCCGAAAACAGCAGCATCGCTGGTATCAGGGCATCAATGTCGGGCCATATCGTCTTGATGGCCAAGGCGGGAAGCAGTCCCATGGCGAGCAGGACAAGTGCCAGCCGCAGCAGCATTTTCGCCCAGATGGTCAGCCGTTCGTCCATTGTGATTCCAGGCTCTTGAAACGCGGGTTGGTCGTGGGCACCTTATCTGCGGTTTTCAGGAACGCCGACACGAAAGGGTGCACGCGATGCCGATCCTCATAGAGATTGCCCTGGTTCTGATCCTCCTTGGGGGGGTGGCGAGCTACATGACGCGCGGTCGGAGGCTCGCCAATCGCGAGTCGATGGTTGACCGGCGGGTGGACGCCTACATTGAGACGATCCGGCGCGAAGGCACGAACAGCGAACTCGTGGCGATGAGCGATAACGAGTTGAGAGACATGCTGTTTTCCAGCGCGCACAATCTGAAAGTGCAGCGGGATCGGCGGATGTATCTGCTGTTTGGCGGGGTCGTGGTGGGGCTGATCGGGGCGATCCTGGTGGCGACCGAGGAAGGCTCGCGCGGCTTCGGTATCGCCCTGCTGGTAGCGGCGCTAACCCTTTACGGCGTCAACGAATTTCTGGGCCGGCAGATGATCGCGCCGCTTGAGAAAAAGGGCATCGATGTGGAGCGGCTGCGGGTCGAATAATGGTCAAAGCCGCCGCATTTTACCGTAGAGGAAGACGACGCCTGCACCGACCATCAGGGCGAGCGGGGCGATCACCATGAGCGACAGCAGCGTACTGTCGAGGTGAACGGCGTGGTTCGGACCCTCTAGCTTTCCCAAACCGAACTGCTCGACGCTGAACAGGGCCATGCCGACCACCATCAGGGTGGATGCGAGCTTCACATATGGTTTGGGACCTTGGGCGGCCATTCTGGGTTCCTCGTTCGGCGACAAAGATAATGGGACCGCCCAGAAACGGCAACGCCGGCCTCCGTGAGGAGACCGGCGAAGTTGTACGGGCAGTCGCGTCTTACTGGTTGACGCAGACGTAGCCGAACGGGCCATTGAAGCAGAACTGCACGCCCGGCTTCACCGGATCATCGACGTAATCGAGATCGACAGCCGACTTCTTCACCCAGCCCTTGTCGCCGGTGTCGTAGTCCTTGATGCGGAACCAGCCGCCATTCTTGTTGGTGTAGTCGAGGATGGCGACGTCGTCGTCTTCCTCACCCCAGCCGACCGTCTGCGAGGCAGACTTCGGGTAGGCCTTGAGCTTGGTGTCGTAGTTCAGCGTGCCGTGCTGGGCGGCGAAAGCGCCGGTGACCGAGAGGGCGAGAACCGTGGCGGCGATGGCGCCAGTCTTCAGAAGCGAGAGCGACATTTGACGTTTCCTTTGGTTGACGGCAATCCGTTTGCCTTGATCCCGAACCTATAGAGGGGAATCTGAACGGAAGATGACGCGAGGATTTAGACCCGCATTTTGTTCAAATTCGAGAGAAATCGCCCGGAGTCTCCGACAGTGTCCGGCGCCATCCCGGGCTACTAGAGCCGCACCGTACCGTTATCGCCCATCTTCGGCTTGGCGCCGGTGACGGCGGAGACGAGCATGGCGGAGAAGGCGATGGCCTTGTTGGGGGAGTCCCAGAGTTCGGCGCGTTCGGGGGTGACGGTGAGGAGGCGGATGTCGGGGTCGTTCTCGTCGTCCCACCAGGCCTTGTCGAAGGCGTTCCACAAATCCTTGATCTTGGCCCGGTCATTGCTGACCATGGCCTGACCGGAGATCGAGACGTACTTCATCGAGCCGGTATCGGCGAACACCAAATTCACGACCGGGAAGCGCTCGATCTGCTCGATCTTGTGGCCGTTGGCCGAGACGAGAAAGTAGATCGCATGCTCTTCGCGCTCGACGCGCGCCGAGAGCGGACGCGCCTGCTGGCGCTCGCCGTCCCAGGTGACGAACATGCAGAAGTCGATTTTCTTCGCGAGTTCCCAGACACGGTCGACGATTTCGTCGGGCGTCATATCTGTCTCTTGTTGCTTCTCATGCGGCATTGTTCTCGCTCCAGTGTTGTGTGGGAGCGGAACGCGATGGATCGCAGAGAGTTGCGACACCGCGCATGCAGAGGGGCTTTTCTTGTCCTATGATGATCGGCCTTCAGCAGGTCCGATCGTTCAACCGCACGCGACATGTCATAGTTAGCGGCGGGCGGGGCCGGAGCATGATCTAAGGAGGGCAGACCGAAGCGGCCGCCGATTTGCATCCGGCATGGGCTTTCGCGCTCCGGGTGCGTCCTGCGCAAGTTTCGGGAGATTGCTGCTGGACATCCGTTCAGCGGTTCTGGAACGGCACGGAGGTTCTAATGCATGCATTCAATTGGTATGTCGCGACTGCTGCGTTGATGGTCGCCTGCGCCATCGCACTCGCCATCCCGTTCGTTCTTTTGAGGTAACGCGATGGACATGCAGCTCGAGACCCCGAAGCGCCGCGCGACGGACCGCTCCAACACCGACGCGCAAGAGGCGCTATCGACCCTCGTGACCCAGTTCGCGGCGTGGCGGCAGGATATCGCAAAATTCGGCCAGCTTGCAGAACGTCGTATTAGTACGAGCCAGCGTCAAGTCATGCTTGATCGCTGCGCTGCGATCGCCGATGAGGTGCTCGCCGCCCGAACCGAACTGATCCTCACCCTCGCCGACGCCCCCAGCCGTGTCGCCGGCAATAGCCGCGTGGTGGATATGGAACGGGCGCTGGATGGGGTGGAGCGCTCGGTTGGGGAGCTTGTGCGGAAGCTGGGGGCGTAGGTCGCTCGCGGGCGCTGGCCTCTTCCACCCTCCCCCTTCGCGGGGAGGGTAGTGCAGCTCGAGGCGAAGCCTCGTAGCGAAACTAGGGAGGGGGGTGCCACACGCTCATACCCAGCCCGCGTCGCACCCCCTCCGAGCTACGCTAGGCCTTCGGCCAAGCTTCGCTTGCCTCCCCCGTCGAGGGGGAGGTGGCGGCGGTGAAGCTCGGCTGCAGAATCTGCCGCAGCCCCGCCGTAAACAACCGCACCCCCACCGCCCGAGCCAGTGCGAGTATGTGTCGGCAATGCATGAAATTATTTTCCGCAGCGCAGCAACTACTTGGCCAGAGTTGAAAACCGCCGTAATAGTGCTCCGGGGATACTTAAAGCGTGACTATGGCAATTGCGAAAGAGATAGAATGCTGGCATTGCGGGTTCTCGGTGCCAAGCCACAGGAGAGACTGCCCTTCCTGCGGAGAAGACAACGGATACCCCAACGTGCGGGTCTGTCAGACCCCACAAGAGGTTGAAGCACTCGACGCGCGTTACTCCGCAGCTCTTGTTTCGACTGCTGCACGGGGTGTAGCAGATGTCGCGGCGGCTTTCGAGGCAGCGGTCGCTAGATCAAGTATCGCCATATCGCGCCGACTTGCGACCCTCGCAAACTTGGTTTCCGATTCCCGCGCGAGCTACGTCAGCTTCCAAAGAGAGGTCGCTGCGGGAATACGTGACCCGCTTGAAAACAAATTCGACAAAGTTCGTACGCAGTACGAGGAGGCCCTATATCCGCATTTTTCGTCGGAAATCATTTTCGGCTCTTTGACGACAAATGATCGTGGGATCGCATCGTACGGCGGTTATACGATGATACTAAAGGCAGATCTCGTCAGTCGGCGTACTTCGATTTTTGAAGAAAACCCTCACAAATTTGTCGAGCGACACCATATTTTGGCGAACTAGGAGATCACTCCCGGATTTCGTTCAGACTGGGTTCGACGAGGTAAATTGGCGCTTGCTAAGCTGCACGGAGAATTGAGCGGGGACACTAAACCGGAGGGATTCGCGGCCATTCTGGCGAAAGACATTGGCGATACAGGCGACGCTGATTTTGTCGAGGCGCACGTCTACGGAAGCCTAAATAGGAACGCGATCTCTTCAATCACCGGGCCATTGCCGCGCCTCAAAGAAGATAGGATACTGTGGAAAAGCTTGATAGAGCGGGCCACCGCCCTGCAAATTGAGACGGCCACCATATGATCGAAGCCTACGTGTCCGGCGAGGCTGCCCGAGTTGCCTTCGTAGAAGGAACTGAAGCCACTTACATCGACGCGGAGGACCCTGGCAATGTTCACGCCGTCACCCTCTCCTCTTTATTTCGTCTGTTTGATGGGGCTGGCGACGTAGAGCGCTTTGTTGTCGGTAGGCGAGAGGAGGCGTTTTCCAGGCTACTGGCGAAGTACTCGTTTGATCGATCGTTGCGGCTATTGGACCTCGCGCTCGATGCCAGTTTCTCAATAGCAGTCCGAGTGGAGGCCGCTGCGGCCTACGTGAATCTTGTGAGCGACAACTCGGTTCGTGATCGGGTGGAGAACTATGTTCTCTCAGTTCCACGCTTGGAGGCAACCGACCATTTTGGCGAAGGTTTTCCTGCAGAATTCCGAGTGCTGATACATCGGCTATCCGCATTGCAGGGGCATATTGTCAGAGTGTCTGCAGCGCTAACGCGTTCGCTTGAACTAAATAGTGATGAGGCACACCGTCATCAAGTATATTCGCAGATCGTCGATACGGGTGCTTTTAAGAGTATCGTTCTAGCACTCGAAGCGAACGTAGGCATGAACGGCGCGATACTGACAGCGCATCAGAAGCTGTCCGCCGTGCGCAATGGCAGGGCCATCGTGCAAGGGTGGACGGGCCAGTTCGTTTCGCGACAGCCGAAGATAGAGGATGACCCCGTTGGCGACGATAGGGACGATTGGCATTCGACGGATGTGATTGCGACCGCACCGAAAGGATGGCGAGCGTTCCAAGCAGTGATGTCGCAGCAGGATTTCATAATTAAGAAGATGCTGGCCGGGGATCAGGAGGGGGCGAGAAGGTTCGCCGCCAACTTGGCAAAATGGCAGCTTGAAGCCTCAAGTAAGAAGTTTGCGGCGAGATCGATGTCGAGGCTCGCGTCTGAAGCGAGAAAATTGGGGCTAAGGTCCTTGGAACTTGATTGGGCCAAAACCGCCACTGAACTGAATCCTGATGATCAGACTGCCCTCGCGCTCCTTGCGGACACATACCTAGAGTTACTTCGCCTACCAGAGGCGGAAGATGCGTTTATCAGAGCAGGAAAATTAGGCGAGAGCGAGTTTGCTGCCGTTGGGTTGGCGCGCGTTCACCGCGCAGCGGGCCAGTTGGACAGAGCGGCCGCAGAGCTTCGGAAAGCTATCGATACGTTTAGCGAGGCCGACCAGATTAATCACGCTTGGTTGGCGCTCGCGGAAGTGTCTCGAGAGCAAGACAAGCCGTTTGCTGCTCTTGAGATTTATGATCAAGCGCTCAAGCGATTTGCCTATGTGTCTGAGCTTTGGTGCGGCAAGGCGTCGGTGCTGCGCGACTTGGGACGTCTTGAGGAGGCCGCTACTCTAGCTCAGCAAGCTATTGGACTTTTCCCAAATGACTCCGTTCCCTACGCGATTAGCGCTGAGATACTGAGGGACTTAGGTCGCGAGCAGGAAGCGCTTGAGTCGTATGATGCTATGGCCGAGAGATTTCCTAGTGATCCCGTTGTTGCGAATGCGCGCGCGACACTTCTTGCAGACCTCGGACGCTATGAAGATAGCCTTGCGGCATTCCGTGTAGCGCAGACGAAGTTTCCTTACGAGCATATGGCGTTTTGCGGTTATGCGGAAACTAAGCGGGAAAGCGGCGATCTGGCAGGTGCACTACTTGCCTACGAAGACGCAATTAGCCGCTTTCCTCTGAGTAGCATAGCGAGGGGAGGTCACGCGAACGTGCTAAAGCTTATGGGACGCTTTGAAGACGCTTTGGCTGCGTATGATCGCAACATTCGCGACTTTCCCTACGAGGTCGTGTCCATGAGCAATAGGGCAAATCTCCTAAAATTGCTCGGGCGTTATTCCGACGCTGTCAGCGCGTACGACGTTCTACTCAGCAAGCGCCCGGACTTTAAGCGGGCGACCTACGGCAAAGCGGCGGCGCTGATCGCAATGAGTAGGCTCGATGACGCGGACCCTCTTCTTCCCGGGCCTAACGACATACCCAGAAACGACGACGATTGGGTAGGTCTCCACATCCGAGGCCTCCTTCTGCTAAAAAAAGGAAACCTCTCCGCAGCCAAGCGAGCGTTCTCCCAGGGAACGGAGATTGGCTCTCCTCAAAGACGAAGAATATTCGCAACATCGCTCATTGCGGTGGAGATGCGGCTACGTGCATTCACCCAGGCCATTGCGGCACTTCCAGAATATCCCACGGGCCTAGCTTCCGCATTCGTCGCTCGATGCTTTCTAGAAGTTGGAAACAACAGCATGGCGCTGGAGCACCTGCAGTCAGCCAATGACAATCACCCGGCCTTTCGTGCGTATGTCGAGGAACTAAGTAACCGGGCGATACAAAGAGCTTCAAAAGGAGAGGACTGGTTGGACGACATGGAAGTCGAGCTATCTCTCCAAGCCGCCTAGGTTCAGTTCTCCCCCGCCCCCTCCAGCGTATCCAATTCCATTTCCCTTAGCCGCTTGATCTCGTCGCGCAACCTTGCGGCCTTCTCGAATTCCAGATTCGTCGCCGCCTCGCGCATCTGCTTTTCGATGTCCTTGATGACGGCAGCAAGGTTCGCGCCGACCTGTATCTGTTCCTTGCCGTCCTTGCCTTTGCCGATGCTGACCGTGACGTGGTCCTTTTCATAGACCGAATCCACGATGTTCTGGATGTTGGACTTGACGCTCTGCGGTGTAATGCCGTTCGCCTCATTGTAGGCGATCTGTTTCTCGCGGCGGCGGTTGGTCTCGGCGAGGGCGCGCTCCATCGAGCCCGTCTCGCGGTCGGCATAGAGGATCACCTTGCCGTCGACGTTGCGTGCGGCGCGGCCGATGGTCTGGATCAGGCTGGTCTCGGAGCGCAGGAAGCCTTCCTTGTCGGCGTCGAGGATGGCCACCAGGGCGCATTCGGGGATGTCGAGGCCTTCGCGGAGGAGGTTGATGCCGATGAGGACGTCGAAGGCGCCGAGGCGGAGGTCGCGGATGATCTCGATGCGCTCGATGGTGTCGATGTCGGAGTGCATATATTTTACACGCAACCCTTGCTCGTGCATGTACTCCGTCAAATCCTCCGCCATCTTCTTGGTGAGCACGGTGACGAGGGTGCGGTAGCCGGCCTTGTTGGTCTGGCGGATCTCGTCGACGACATCATCGACCTGGGTCTTGGCGGGGCGGATCTCGACCGGGGGATCGGTGAGGCCGGTGGGGCGGATGACCTGTTCGGCGAAGACGCCGCCGGCCTGCTCCATCTCCCACGCGCCGGGGGTGGCCGAGACGTAGACGGTCTGCGGGCGCATGGCGTTCCACTCCTCGAAGC
>JBDSHC010000134.1:0-15386 GCA_039918675.1 Devosia sp. | reverse complement strand
GGGCCTCGTTGTTGGCGCCTAGTTTGCTGGCGAGGCTGGAGCGATGCCGCCGCGCCGCGACATCGTCCATCCCGAGGCGTCGACCGGCCTCGACACAATCAAGGCCCGCAACCATGAGGGAGGCAAGGGCGCGTTCATAAGGGTTTAGGCCGTAGAGATAGCCGCCGTCGGCGCGGTGCCGTTCGTGGTCGAGTGCGATGTCGAAGATGGACATTCTGTCTCCGGGCGGCGAGAGGAATTCAACTCCTAAGGCGCATCATAGACTGTCTCTAAGTCATTGAAAATTGTGAGAAATGTCCTCGTAAGAAATGCCAGCGCGAGAACTTACGCTGTGAGTTTTGCCATTGCAGGAAATCCCCTCGGCAAATTTCACATTGTGGTTTTTCACAGGGTCGCGCGTGACAGGTTTCGCAACCGGGCGTAATCCTTAGCAGTGGGGTCCGCTGCATAAGGTTTTGAGCGCAGGCAGAATTTTACTTTAATGCTTGAAGTTATTGAACAATATCTCGGCCGTATTCGGTCGGCGCGGACAGACTCGGAACTTGCCGCGCTCCTTGGCGACATCAGCGGGCGCTTCGGGCTGCGCAGCGGCTATCTGCTCGAATATAGCGAGGGGATGAAGACGGCCAAGCATGTGCTCGACAGCCGGGCCGAGCGGGTGCCGTGGTGGTACGAGTACATCGCCAACGGAATCCGCACCAGCCGGACGTCGGCCAACGATCTGCTCAGCCAAGGCGGCGTCCAGATATTCCAGATCGAGCGGTTCGAGGGCCCGGACGATCCGATGATGAAGGTGGCGCGCAAATACGACATTCTCGAATGCGTGCTGGTGCCGATCAGTTTCAACGGGGTGGTAGTCGGGCTGGTGGGCTTTTCGGGGAAACCGGAACTCACCGAGATGCAGAAATCGACGCTGCAGATCCTCTGCTACACGTTGTTTGCACAGGCGCGATCGCTTCACACCGAGGGCATCCACACGGCGCCGGAGTCCCTAACGCCGCGCGAGAAAGAAGTAATGCAGCTGTCGGCGGAGGGGTTCACTTCGCAGGACATTGCCGAGAAGCTCGGCATGTCCGCCCGCACGGTCAACCAGCATGTCGACAACGTCGCGGTGAAACTGGGGACCAAGAACCGGGCTCACACAGTGGCCGAGGTCATTCGGCACAATCTCCTCGGCTGAGCAGTCCAGACTCTGACGCAGGCTGGCCATTCGCCCGCGGCGCTTTCCGACGCGACGAACGAGGCGGACAATCGTGCTGTTGAGTCGCACAGGGAGCTTCGAATGCCCACAGCCAGACCAGCAGACGATGCGGCGATCCGCGAGCAGGCCTACTATTTCTGGGAACAGGACGGAAAGCCCGCCGGTCGCGAGACCGAATATTGGATGCGCGCCCTCGTGGCGCTCACCGACAAGTCGCAACTGGACAACCTGACGGCGCCGCCACCCAAAAAGAAGGCGGCAGCGAGCAAATCGAAAGCGGCTCCGGCCAAGGCCGAAGCGGTAAAGAAGCCAAAGAAGAAATAGGCTAAGAGACCCGCAGAGGGTCTTTGATGCTGACGAGTCTGAGGAACGGCAATCTGGCTCTGGCCTTTGCGGTTGAGCTGGCGATGCTTGCGGCGTTTGCTTTTGCGGGCTGGGCCGCGACGCCGATTTTGTGGCTCCGCGTCCTGCTGGCGGTCGCTTTGCCCGGGCTGGCAATCACCATGTGGGCGGTCTGGGCGGCGCCGAAGGCCAAGAAGCGGCGGTTGAAGCCGCGCGCACTTTTTCAATTCAAGCTGGTGATCTTCGCTTTTGCGACCCTTGCCTGGGTGCTGGCGGGCCAAGGATTTATCGCCGCGGTGTTCGGGACACTCGCGGCGATCAATCTCGTCGGGATCTGGGCGTTCAGCCAGTATTAGCGGTTGTGCGGGAGGCTAGGCGTCGCTCATCGCCGGGGTGAAGTTCAGCGCCACGCCATTGATGCAGTAGCGGAGGCCCGTGGGCGGCGGGCCGTCGTTGAAGACGTGGCCCAGATGGCTGCCACAGGTTGCGCAATGGACCTCAGTGCGGGTCATGCCAAAGGTGCGATCGGTGGTGGTTTCGGTCGAGCCGGGAATCGGATCGTTGAAGCTCGGCCAGCCGGTGCCGCTCTCGAACTTCATTTTGCCCTCGAACAGCGGTGTGTCGCAGCCGGCGCAGGAGAAGGTGCCGGGGCGCTTTTCGACCAGCAGGGCACAGGAGCCCGGCCGCTCGGTGCCGTGATCGCGCATGATGTGGTACTGCTCGGGCGTCAACAGCGCGTGCCACTCGGCATTGGTGCGGGTGACGGGATAGGTCTTGTCCATGATGGCCTCCGTTTGACGTCTATATAGGCAGTGGGGGTGCAGAATTCACATCACGGCTGATCACAGCACCAGGGCGATGCAACCGGATCGCTCAATTACGCGTTACCGCTAGCCGCTGTCCGCGGCGGGGGCCTTGATGACACCGAATTCTGCGACGGACGGTAGCGACCGCTATCGGCTATTGATCGACTCCATCTCCGACTATGCCATCTACATGCTGGATGCCACCGGCATCGTCGTCAGCTGGAACCCCGGCGCGCAGCGCTTCAAGGGGTATGTTGCCGGCGAGATCATCGGCCAGCACTTTTCGCGATTTTACACCGAGGAAGACCGGGCGACCGATCTGCCGGGTCGCGCCCTGAGGACGGCGGCGACCGAGGGCCGGTTTGAGAATGAAGGCTGGCGCGTCCGCAAGGATGGCAGCCGCTTCTGGGCCCATGTGGTGATCGATCCGGTGATCTCGCCTGAGGGGGAACTGGTCGGCTATGCCAAGGTGACGCGCGATCTCACGGACCGGCGCCTGGCCGAACTGGAGCTGCGCCGCAGCGAGCAGCGGTTCCGCTATCTCGTCCAGGGTGTCACCGACTACGCGATCTATATGCTCGACCCGGACGGCATCGTCACCAACTGGAACACTGGCGCGCAGAAGATCAAAGGCTATGCGCCCGAAGAGATCATCGGTCAGCATTACTCGAAATTCTTCACGGAAGACGACCGGCAAAAGGGTGAGCCGCAGCGCGGACTGGACATTGCCCGGCGCACAGGTCGGTTTGAGAAGGAAGGCATCCGCATCCGCAAGGATGGAACGCGATTCTGGGCGAATGCCGTCGTCGACGCGGTCCATGACGAGAGTGGTGAGTTGATCGGCTTCGCCAAGGTCACACGCGACATGACGGAACGAAAGGCCGCGGAGCAGGCGCTGGCCCAGGCCAATCAGGAGCTGATGCAGAGCCAGAAGATGGAGGCGATCGGCCGGCTGACCGGCGGGGTGGCGCATGATTTCAACAATCTGCTGATGGCGGTGACGGGCAGCCTCGAATTGCTGCGCAAGCGCGTGTCGCATGATGAGCAGGCGCTGAGGCTCGTCGACAACGCGCTGCTCGGGGCGCATCGCGGCGCGGCGCTGACGCAGCGCATGCTGGCGTTCGCGCGCCGGCAGGAGTTGCGGCCGGAAGCGGTCGATGTAGGCGTGCTGGTTGGCGGCATGGCCGATTTACTGTCGGGGTCGCTGGGGCCGACGATCGAGCTCGACATCGATATCCCTGCAGGGCTGAGCCCGGTTCTCATTGATGCCAATCAACTCGAACTGGCGATCCTCAATCTGGCGGTTAACGCCAACGACGCCATGCCCGACGGCGGCAAGCTCCGCATCGTCGCGCGCGAAGTCGCTGAAGCGGCCGACAAGACCCTGACACCTGGCCGTTACGTGACCCTGACCATCGCTGACAATGGCGAGGGCATGGACGAGGACACGCTCGACCACGCGACCGAGCCGTTCTTCACCACCAAAGGCGTGGGCAAGGGCACGGGGCTGGGGCTCGCCATGGTGCGCGGACTGACCGAGCAATCTGGCGGCACGGTGACGATAGAAAGCCGCGTCGGCGAGGGCACATCGGTGACGCTGTGGATTCCGGTGAGCGATACCGCAGCGGGCGAGGGGCTCGCGGGCTGGGAGCCCGTGCCGGACACGAAGCCGGCCCAGGCGCGGCTCAGAATATTGGTTGTCGACGACGATGTACTGGTCGCCATGAACACGACGGCGATGCTCGAAGATCTAGGGCATGAGGCGGTGGAAGTGCATTCGGGGCGCGATGCGCTTGGGCAACTCGAGGCCGGGCATTTCGATCTGATGATCACCGACCAGGCGATGCCGCAGATGACGGGCGCGCAATTGATCGAGGCAGCGCGCGCGAAATGGCCGGCCCTGCCCGTGGTGCTGGCGACGGGCTATGCCGAACTGCCCGAGGGCACCGATCGCAATCTGCCGCGGCTGGGCAAGCCATTCATGCAGGCAGATCTGGAGCGCATCGTGCGGCAGACGGCGGCTCCGTACTGACCAGACGAAAACGCCGCCCGAAGGCGGCGTTGCGTGTCCAGGCGGCCGGCGCCTAGTGCAGGATGATGATGTTGCTATTGTTGTCGTCGTCGTCGTTAGACGAATTGTCGCCGTCGACCGCATAGGACGTGATCTTGTTGCGGAGCGACGAGGGCAGCTTGCTGACATTGTCGTCGTAAGAGTCGCAATTGCCGCCCTGGTTGAAGCCCGTGCAGACTTCGACGCTGAGGCCGCCCGAGATCAGGATGGATTCGATGTTATTGTCGAAATTGCCCGGGATGTCGCCATCCTCGTCGCCGGCCTCGACGCAGAAGTTCGGGCCCTTGAAGTTGGCCTGCTGGTAGAAGCACACCTCGGCGTCGGCCTGATCCGCTTCATCGTCGGATGAGCCGTAGGCGAGGAGCGATTTCGACACGAAGCCTTCATCGCCGCCATCGGTGGTTACCGCGCACCAGCTCGAGGTGCAGGCGTCGATCACCAGATCGGTGTAGCCGGGCAGCACGTCCATGACATCATAGCTCGTGCCGGGACCTTCACGCAGATTGGCCTGGCTGGTGGTGTAGCCCGGTTGCGCCGCAGACGCGGCACCTACGAGGCCGACAAGCGCGACGATAGAGAGAGCGGCGAGGCGGGCGAACGAGGTCGCGAGCATGATCAAATGTCCCTAGTTGTGCGGGGACTTTGCCCCACTGTGTTCAGCCAATCAAACACCAGATGAACGCACACTGAATGGCGGCAGACCGTCGGCGGTTGAGCCGTTAGGTCAGTAGACGCGAACGGACGAAATGGAATTGCTGAGAAGGCCGGTGACGCTGCCCTGACTGACAGCGATGACTTCGCAATAGGAGCGGAAACCGCGGTCGCGACAGACGATGGCACTGACGCCGGTGCCAACTTCGACCGAGGAGATGGCGTTGTCGTTGCCCACCAGAGCGAGATCGCGGAACACCCGGCCCGAGGCGCCGCAGAAGGATGCACCGGTGAAATCGGCGCCGGTGTAGAAGCAGACCTGACCGGGGCCGCCGCGGCTGATATCGAACTTCGGACCGCGAAAGAGGCCATCCGGCGCCTGGCCGAAGCTCAGATTGTCGAGCGACATCCAGCCTTTGACGCTGGACGTGTGGATCTGGCACCACAGCCCGCTGCAGCGATCGACGCGGACGCGCATGCCGGAAGCTACGCTGCCGGTTTCGTCGTAATTGGTGCCGGGGCCGGCATAGAGTTGGCCGTCAAAGCTCACCCAGCCATCAGTGGTCCAGCCGGCGCTGCCCTTGGGCTGCACGGCGGCGGCCGGCGCGGCGATGAACAAGGCGATGAGCGCGGCGAGCGCGAGACGGGCGAAAAGCTGCATGACGAACCCCAATTCCGCAACAGAACACGGCAATGCCGGACCCTAGCCAGTTGGATCAGTGACAGGAAGGGCCGGGGCGCAACACAGTGGCGGAATCGCACCAAAATCGCAGGGAAAAATGAAGGGCGCCGCACTTGCGTGCAGCGCCCTCACCTCATCCAGCATCGAATATGGAGGTCCTCACCCGATGCGGATGGATGAGATCCGGGTCGGATCAATGGGGGCAGGTGCGGCGAAAGATGCCGGGAGGAAAACCACCGCTGCAGCGCAAACAATTGCGGCCGCGGTGGCTGTGCGCAGGATCGTCCGTTTGGTCTGGATCTTCATTTTGGCGCTCCGTGGGACACTGGTCCCTTTGGAGGCAGTAACGCCGCTTCTGCGCCGGCGGTTCCTCAGGCGGGCGGCAACGGGCGCTTTTTGCCGTCATCGCCCAGCGACACATAGACGAAGCGGCCATCGGTGACCTTGACGCGATCGGAGAGACGGTTGCGGCGGGCCCAGGCTTCGACCGACACCGTAATCGACGTCGTGCCGGTCTTTTCGATCGCGGTGTAAACGCAGAGAATGTCGCCGACCTTGACCGGCGAGATGAAGGTCATGGCCTCGACCGCAACGGTGACGACGCGGCCCTTGGCCCGCTCGATCGCGGCGATGGCGCCGGCAATATCCATCTGGCTCATCACCCAGCCGCCGAAGATGTCGCCGGCCGGGTTGGTGTCGGCGGGCATTGCGAGGGTGCGAATGGTGAGGGTGCCCTCGGGGGCGTTCGCTTCGGGGGTCATGGTGTTGCTTTCAGCACAGGCCAGCGGCCGGTCTCTTCTTCCCAGTGCCGGCGGCAGAGGGAGACGTAAACGGATTTCTCGATCGAAACCTGATCGCCATCGACGATGACGCGGCCCTGCATGTCGCGGCGCACCACCATCGTGGCCTTATGGCCGCAATGGCAGATGGTGCGTATTTCGCGCAATTCGTCGGCGATGGCGAGAAGCGCCATGGAGCCGGGGAACAGCTTGCCCTGGAAATCGGTACGCAGCCCGAAGGTCATCACCGGGATCTTCAGCCGATCAGCGACGCGGGCGAGCTGCCAGACCTGATCGTCGGTGAGGAACTGCGCCTCGTCGATGAAGACGCAATCGACCTTGCCGGCCTGGGTGTGCTCGCGGACGCGGTCGAAGAGACCGTCGGTGTCGGTGAAGGTCTCGGCTTCCGACGCCACGCCCAGGCGTGAGCGGATCATGCCCACGCCGCCTTCGGCATAGAGCGCCGACGTGAGGAGCAGCGCGCGCATGTCGCGCTCCCGGTAATTGTAAGCCGCCTGCAGCAGCATGGTCGATTTGCCGGCATTCATCGCGGCGTAGGAGAAATAGAGCTTGGCCATGCCGCTTTGTGCCGAGGCGAGCGCGCGGGCACAAGATGGAGAGAAGTCGGTCCCACCAAAAAAACGGCCACCGGGCGAGGGTGGCCGAGAGCCGATTGTTGGGGTTCGGCTGTGCGTGGCTGGTTGGCGTCAGCTGCGCTAAAGGCGGTGCCGTACCGGTTTGCGGAACCGGTCGGCGGTGCCCGGTGGTTGGGGTGACCGGACAATCCCGACGCTAGGGGCGGCGCGTGACAGCCGTATGACGATTATGCCTTGATTCAAACCCAATCCGCCGCATGATCCGGTCCGGGGATTTTCACCCGGCCAAAGGATTTTCGGATGAGCAAGATGTTGCGGAAAGCGGTGGCGCTGGGCGCCGTGTTGATGATGGCTGCGGGACCGGCCCTGGCCGGCGATTCGCTGGGGATGTATCAGACGACCGACCGGAAGATGGATTACGGCCTCGAGCTCTGCGGCGCCAAGGGCACGTCGCTCTGTGTGACGCTGCTGGCAGCGCGCGACACGGCGGCCACCGCCGCCGTCGTGCCTTATATCGGCAAGCTGATTGTCAATCAGGCCAAGCCGGCGGGCAAGAACAAGTGGTCAGGGAAGATGCAGATCGGCGGTTATGAGCTCAGCGGCAAGCTGACGCTGAAGCCGGGCGTGACCTTCGTGATGTCGGGCTGCGCCTATGTCGTCATCTGCGACGACTTCACGCTGATTCCCGCACAATAGGATCGCGCGAGCGGCCCCGAAGAGCGGGCACCAGCTCCACGGTCACGATGGCCAGGAAAATGATTGCCGCCCCGGCATAGCCGACGGGCGGCAATCGTTCATTGAGGAGCAGCGCGCCGCCAAGCGCGGCAAACAGCGATTCCGCTGAGAGAATGATCGCGGCATTAGCCGGCGGCACATATTGCTGGCCGATGGCCTGGAAGGTGAAGGCGATCGCGGTTGAGCAGATGCCTGAATATAGAATGGGAATCCAGCCGGCGCTGATGCCGCCGATTTGTGGGCTTTCGAGCAGGAAGGCGCCTATGAGCGACAACACCGCCGTCGCAAAAAAGTTGATGGTGGAGATGAAGATCGGGAGGCCCGTCTCCTTGACCAGCGCACCCAGCATCGAGACCTGAACGCCCCAACATACCGCGCAGGCCAGAAGCTGCAGATCGCCGATGGTGAACTGGTCGAGCCGTGCGCCGGTCAGCATGTAGATGCCGACCAACGCCAGCGGCGCACCGAGATAGATGATCGGATGCGGGCGCGTCCTGAAGGTCAGGTAGGTCACGACGGGCGTGAAGATCACATAGAGCGAGGTGATGAAGCCGCCATTGGTGACCGACGTGGTAGTCAGCGCGACCTGCTGCAACCAGACGCCGAGGAAGAAGGCGAGGCTGAGGATGGCGATGCGGATCCATTGCGCACGGCTGAGCACGATGCCCTTAGCGCGCCGGCGGCGATACTCGAAGATCGCCAGGGGCAGCACGAGGCTCGAGCCCAGCACATAGCGCACGCCGGCGAAGGTGAGCGGCTGCATATGCTGCATCGCGTCCTTCTGAAACACGAAGGCGAGGCCCCATAGCATGGTGCAGATGACGAGCAGCAGGACGGCGATGGGACGCGACATGGACGGGGCCTAGAGCTCGGCGTCCAGGGCCTTGATCAGCCGTTCGACTTCTTCGGGCGTGGTGTAGTGAACGAAGGACATGCGCAGCACGCCGTGCGATGGGCTGATGCCCAGCGCTTCGAGCAGCCGGTAGGCGTAGTAATGCCCGCCGCCGACACCGATATTATGCCGCGCCAGCATGCCAGCGAGGTGCGCAGCGGGGCGGTCGGTGACGATCGAAACCGTCGGTGCACGCCTATTGGCGTCGTCGGGGCCGATGAGACGAATGCCGTTCTTTTTGCGAAGATACTCCAGAAGCGGTTCGAGCAGGATCACTTCCTGCGCGCGCATGGCATTGTGGGCGATGCGGAACGGGCCGGCGCCCTGGATGGCGGTGCCAGCGATCTCGGCGACCTTTTCGAGATAGTCGACGACACCAGCGGCGGCAGCGATCTGCGCGTGATCGGGGCCGGCGGGGTTCAACCGCTTCTCGCGCACCGTCTCGTTGAAGAAATGGCTCTGGTTGGGAAGCTCCGCGGCGAGCGAGGGGCGCACCGCCATCACGCCCTGATGCGGGCCGTACACTTTGTAGGCTGAGAACATGTAGATGTCGCAGCCAAGCGACAGCACGTCGGGCAGGCCATGCGGCGCGTAGGACACGCCATCGACGATGCTCACCGCACCGAAGGCTTTGGCCTTCTTTACGGCATCGGCCACCGGATTGATTTCGCCCACGACGTTGGAGGCGTGCGGCATGCAGACGAGCCGCACCTTGCTGTCGAGCAGCTTGTCGAGCCCCGCGAGATCGAGATGGCCGGTTTGCTTGTCGACCTGCCACTCACGGATCTCAATCCCGCGCGAGGCAAGCTTGCGCCAGACACCGGAATTGGCCTCGTGATCCTGGTTGGTGACGATCACCGCGTCGGCGGCGCGCAGCCAGCCTTCGAAGGCACGAGCGAGGGTGTAGGTATTGGCGGAGGTCGACGGCCCGAAATGGATCCAGTCCGCGGCGACGTTCATCGCCAGCGCGATGCGGCGGTAAGATTCTTCCATGGCGCGCGAGGCGGCTCGGCTCGGCCCGTTGAACTCGTGGGGCTGGACCTTGTTGTTCCAGTAGAAATTCCGCATCCGGTTGAGCGTGTCGGCGGAGGTGAATGAGCCGCCAGCATTCTCGAAATAGGCGAAGCCCTGCAGTTCCGGCTGGCGGAATGAGGGGAACTCGGCGCGGATGCGCGCGGGGTCGAGGGGAAGGCCGCTGGACATGATTCAGGCTCTAGCTGTGCTGATCTGGTAGCCGGTCAGCGGCACAAATGAAAGCTCCCGCCGTGGGCACGGCGGGAGCGGGGCGAGCCGGCACAGCTCGCCATCCGGCGGGTGAGGGACCCGCAGGGATTTGGTGTTAGCCGCGGCCGGGCGCCGGCGGACGGCCCATACGGTCGCCCTGGCCACCACGATCCGGACCACCGCGGTCGGGACCGCCGCGATCGTCATTCATGTCGCGCTTGGGCATCAGGTCGGCCTTCTGCGCGTCGGTGAGGCTGGTGAAGAAAGCCTCGAAGGACGGCAGAACGGCGTTCATGGCGGTCAGCCGGGCCTGGTCGACCTTGAGACCGGCCTTGAGGCCAGTCAGCAGATCGGGCTTGGTCTCAGCGGTCTGGTCGGGCATGGCCGCCTTGCACGCATCGGCGAAGCTGGTCTGCGTGGTCAGCGCAGTGGTCTTAAAGGTGTCGAACAGCGTCTTCTGCGCATCGGTCAGATCGATGCGGTGGGTCATGCGGGTAAAGGCGACGTCGAGGGCTTCCGCGCCCTTGTCGGAACAGATCAGCGCGAGGAAACGCGGACCGCCGCGGCCCATGTCACCGGGACCGGCGCCGTCCGGGCGCATGCCGCCGCCATCATGGCGGAGGGCTTTGACGGCGATCGGGCCGGCGGTATCCTGGGCACTGGCTGGCAGGACCGTCGCGAAACCGATGCTGGTTGCGACGAGCGCGGCGAGGGCGATTGAGGTCTTCACTGGAGGCTCCCTTGGTTCGGGGATCGACGCGATCCCGATGACGAGAACCTAAGCTGCGTCGCCTGCCCACAGCGTTGCGGGCAGATGAAGGTTTGGAGAGTTTGGAAAGGCGCTCAGGAGGCGATGTATTCCTTGAGGGCGGTGGCTTCCTGCTCGGTTTCCTCGATCTTGCGTTTGACCACGTCGCCGATCGAGACGATGCCCACCAGCTCGCTACCCTCGACGATGGGCATATGGCGGATGCGGTGTTCCGTCATGCGCTCCATGACGTCGGCGATGGTCGCCATGCGGCTCGCGGTGATGACGTTTTTGGTCATCACGTCGCTGACCGGCCGGCTTGCAAGGGCCGTCCAGTCTGTCCCGAGGTGGCGGACCACGTCGCGTTCACTGAGGATGCCGCTGACTTTGCCATTATCGGAGACAACGACGGCGCCGATGCGGTGCGTGTTGAGGAGTTCGACCGCCTGGGCGATCGTGGTGGACGAGGTCACCGTGGTGACGACTCGCCCCTTGGATTGAAGGATAGTCTCGACTTGCATGGTCTTTCCTCCTCTCGGACAGGCAGTCTGCCCCGATCAGTGAGGAGGAAAAAGTCAGGGTGGTTGTCCTTTCGGACGGATCAGCCCTCGCCGCGGCCCGGCGACCAGCTGACGGTCTGGCGGCGGCGCGGTTCAGGCAGCTCGGCGCGCGTTAGCGCGATGCGGGTCGCTTCGAAGATGACGCCCAGGGTCAGGGCCAGTACCGGGGCGATGAAGAGCATCGTACCCACATCCATCCGCTCACCAAAGTTCAGCGTGTTGAGTGGCAGCAGGCCCGACAGGACCGCGACGCTGCCGCCGAGAAGCGTGAGCGAAAAAGACACGATGGCGGTGGTGGAGAACGCGAAGGTTCTGGACTTGCGGGCTTTGGAGAGTGGTGGGGTGGCGGTTTTGGGCATTTCGAACGACTCACGCTGGTCTTCACAAGCCCGTGAGAAGGCCAAACCAATGCGGAGATTCCACGTAGCTAATGGGACGACGCGCGGACCATAGCGGGGCGCAAATGTGGCGACCCCTCCGACGCGGGCGGAGGCATGTGAATGACCAAGCTCTCCTGGTTCGGCGTTATTTTCTCGTTTTTCCTGCTGCTGGTGCCTGCCGCCGTGCAGGCTCAGGACGAAAAGCCCGATGAATGGCAGGTTTCGATTTCGGGGCAGATCCAGGCATTCCGCGACAAGAATGCGCCGGTCGCGCTGAGCTTTGCGACGCAGCCGTTCAAGGACAATTATGAGAGCCCCGAGCAGTTCTTTATCGCCATCATCGCCTCGGGTTATTCGCCGATCATGGAGTCTCGGTCGCACAGCTTTGGGCCGTTCAAGGTGCTCGAGCCGGGCGTCGTGATGCAGGACGTCAAATTCGTCGGCAACGACCAGAGCCTCTATGAGGCGATCTACCAGATGACCAAGGAAGCCGATGGCTGGCATGTCGGCGGGGTGCAATTGGTCAAGACCACCGGCGTAGGCGTTTAGGCTTTATTGCCTTCCTGAAGTTCACCGCCTAAGACGCCTCCGGCCCCATCAAGGTGGCGCATCGGAGGATCCCATGGCTTTTCTGTCTGACGCTATTCTGCGCATAGCCCCGTCGGCGACGGTGGCGATCACGCGGAAAGCAGCGGACATGAAACGCAATGGCCGCGACGTGATCTCGCTGGCCGCGGGCGAGCCGGATTTCGACACCCCGCTCAATGTGCGCGAGGCCGCGATCCGCGCCATGGCCGAAGGCAAGACCCGCTACACCAATGTCGATGGCATCCCCGAGCTGAAGGCGGCGGTGGCCCGCAAGTTCAAGCGCGACAACAATATCAGTGCGACGCCCGAAGAGATCATGATCGCCTCGGGCGGCAAGCAGATCATCTTCAACGCGTTGCTGGCGACACTGAACCCGGGCGACGAGGTGGTGATCCCCGTACCCTATTGGGTGAGCTATCCCGAGATCGTACGGCTCTGCGATGCGACGCCGGTGTTCGCCGTCGCCGATGCGTCGACGGGCTTCAAGCTGTCGCCGGAAGCGCTGGACGCGGCGATCACGCCCAAGACGAAATGGCTGATCCTCAACACGCCGTCGAACCCGACGGGCGCTGCCTATTCGGCGAGCGAGCTGAGAGCGCTGGCCGATGTGCTGCTGCGCCATCCGCACGTGCATATCCTCACCGACGATATCTATGAAGTGCTGGTCTATGATGGCGGCGCGTTCGCGACCGTTGTCGGCATCGAGCCGGCGCTGCAATCGCGGACCCTGACGATGAACGGCGTGTCGAAGTCGCATGCGATGACGGGCTGGCGCATCGGCTATTGCACCGGGCCGAAAGAGCTGATCGGCGCGATGACCAAGCTCCAGGGCCAGTCGACCAGCAATCCGTCCTCGATCGCGCAATGGGCGGCCGTCGAGGCGCTGGATGGGCCGCAGGAATTCCTCGCCGGCTGGCGCGCGAAGTTCCAAGAGCGCCGCGATCTCGTGGTACGAGGGCTCAACGCCAATACGGGCCTCGACTGCCTGACGCCAGAGGGGGCGTTCTACGTTTTTCCATCGGTCCGTAACCTGCTGGGCAAATCCAGCAAGGCCGGCACGGTGCTCAAGACGGACGAAGATTTCGTCATGGCGCTGCTAGAAGAGACCGGCGTGGCGCTGGTGCATGGAACGGCGTTTGGGTCACCGGGTAACATGCGGCTCAGCTACGCCGCGTCAAACCGCGAGCTCGAGGATGCGGTGGGCCGCATCCAGGATTTCTGCGCTGGGATCAAGTAGGCCGACTGCTCGGCCAATCGCTAGATACTCACCACCACATCGCCGCGCTTGCGCTTGCTGTCGACGCGGGCGTGGGCGTCGCGGATGGTGTCGAGTGTGTAGCGGCTGTCGATCACCGGCTTGATCGCCCCTGAGACCATGAGTCCGGCGAGATAGTTCAGCTTCTCGGCGTTGGGGCTGGCTTCGCCTCCGACGATCCTACGACCCTGGCGCGCCGGTGGCCACAGCATCGGTCCGATATCCGACGGTGCCATCACCGCGGTGGCGAAGGTGCCCGTGGGGGTCAGCAGCGGGAGCACATCGGCGAAGCTCGTCGAGCCAACTGTCTCGAACACCACATCGAAGGTCTCGCCCAGCTTGCGGATATCCTGCGTCGTGTAGTCGACGACGCGGTCGGCGCCGAGGCCGCCGACTAGCTCGGCATTGGCGCCGCTACAGACGGCGGTGACGGTCGCGCCCATATGCTTGGCGATCTGCACGGCGTAGGCGCCGACCGATCCCGAGGCGCCGATGACGAGGAGGCGCGTCCCGGGGCCGACCTTGGCGTTGCGCAGGAAGGTGAGGGCGGTGTTGGGCCCGAACGGGACGGTCGCCGCGGCCTCGAAGGAAAGCGCCGCGGGCTTCGCTACGATATCTTTCGCCGACAGACAATCATACTCGGCATGAGCGCCGCCCACCTTGCCGCCAAATACCTCGTCGCCGATCCTAAATCCGGTGACAGCGCTGCCCACGGCATCGACGGTGCCGGCGACACAAAAGCCTAGAACGGTCTTCTTCGGCTTGGGCCAGCCCAGCATTAGCCGGCCCGGAATGCGGAACAGCTCGGGCAGGTCGAAGGCCCGCATCCGCGCATCGCCCGAAGAGACGATTGTGGTGTGGACCTTCACGACGACTTCATTGTCTCTGGGCACAGGCTTTGCCACCTCGCGGATCTCGACGACGTCGGGGGCACCGTAGGCTTCGTAGTAAGCGGCTTTCATTTTTGCGTTCCTGATTTTGGGATGAGTTGAGCCAGCCGCGGCGGCGGCTTGGCATGCGATAGGCGGTTCGCTCAGTTCGGTTGCGCGCCGGCCTTCCACTGGAAGACCTGGCCGATCTCGACGCCGAAGACTTCGGCGATGCGGAAGGCGGCCTCCAGCGAAGGCGAGTATTTGTTCTGTTCGATAGCGGCGATGGTCTGGCGGGTCATGCCTATGGCATCGGCCAGTTGCTGCTGTGTCATTTCATTGGCGTCGAAGCGCAGCCGCCGGATGGTGTTGGTAATGGGGGGAGGGGCCGGCATCAGCTGACGACCCTTCGCCCAATGATGTGGATCAGCTCATGGACGATCTGGGAGACGAGGACCACGAAGAGGATGGCATTGGCCGCAACGATGCCGACTACTGGGACGGCACTGGCGGGGTAGGCTGCGGCGATAATTCCGCTGGCCCATGGGCTGGCGGCGGCGACGCCGAGCGCCAGCCATTCGAGGAGGCGTGCGCCCCACTCATTGGCGCGGGCATCGATGCTGCGTTCGAGCTCGTCGAGATCGGCACCGAACTTATGTTTGCCCAGATAGGCGGAAAGCAGATTGAGGCCAAGCAGAATGGCCACGGTCACGGCGAGGCAGATCAGAAACAGGCTGAGGATGTTCTGGCGATCTAGAGTCAGGGCCCAGTAGCCACTCCACACCACGTAGAAGTAGTAGCCCCAGATCGGCAGCGTGGTGAACACAGCGATCCACGCGGCCTTTTCCCGAAACGACATGACGCTCTCCAATGCAAAGCATGCTGGGCGTCATATCGAGTATCTATTACGCAATGTCAATGATTTTGTACATAATGTGCCAAATCCTTGCTATGCTGTGGTTCGGGCTGCAATTTTCCGCTGATGGAAATGAGAAAGGCCTCGCTCG
>JBDSHC010000133.1:0-19329 GCA_039918675.1 Devosia sp. | reverse complement strand
ACGCGCCTCGCCACCGGGGATATGACGGACCTTTTCAACTACAACACCGGTTCGCTGTTCCAGGCCATCAACCCGACGCAAAATCTCGTCGATGTCACCGGCGAGCCGTGGCAGGCCAATGTACTGCAGAGCTTCAAGGTCACCGTCACAGGTACCGATGGCAAGCTTTACGGGGCGCCAATCGGCAGCGCCATGGGCGGCGGCATTCTCTATAATATCCCGCTCTACAAGGAACTCGGGCTGTCGATCCCCAAGACCTGGGCCGAATTCATGGCCAACAATGAGAAGATCAAGGCGGCGGGCAAAGTTCCGGTGATCCAGTCGTTTGGCACCACCTGGACCAGCCAGCTGTTCGTCCTTGGCGATTTCTTCAACGTGCAGGCGGCGGTGCCGAACTTTGCTGCTGACTACACGGCCGGCAAAGCGAAGTATGCGACGACGCCCGCCGCCATGGCAGGCTTCAAGCACGGCGAAGACGTGTTCAAGGCCGGCTACCTCAATGACGACTTTGCTGCCGCGACCTTTGAAGAGGCCATCACGAAAGTGGCGACCGGCGAAGGCGCCCACTACCCGATGCTGAGCTTTGCGGTCTCGACGGTCCAGCAGGTGAGCCCCGAGAACGTCAACAATGTCGGCTTCTTCGCCATTCCCGGTGATGACGCCAGCAAGAACGGCCTGACGGTGTGGGAGCCGGGTGGCATCTACATTGCGAAGACGACCAAGCATCCCGAGGAAGCCAAGAAGTTCCTGGCGTTCGCCGCTTCGATCGCTGGTTGCGAGTCGCAGACAGCCGCGAACGGCCCCACCGGACCGTACGTGGTCAAGGGCTGCACGCTGCCGGACAGCGTCCCACCGGTCGTCTCCGACCTCTTGCCCTACTTCCAGACGGATGCCACCTCGGCTCCGGCGCTCGAGTTCGTCTCCCCGATCAAGGGGCCGAGCCTCGAGAACATCACCGTCGAAGTCGGTTCGGGCATCCGCTCGGCCGCCGATGGCGCCGCGCTCTATGACGAAGACGTCAAGAAGCAGGCGATGCAGCTCGGACTTCCCGGCTGGAACTGAGCTTAACGCACTGCCGCACCCGGGCGACCGGGTGCGGCCATTCCGGAGAGCGGCCTTATGTCCATCGCAGTAGAAGCCAGCGTCGCCCCGGTTAGGTCAAAGCCCGCCTCGCCCAAGGCGCTCAGCGCTTATCCGAGCTGGTTCTATGTCCCCGCCGCACTCATCTACGGCGCGCTGTTCCTGTTCCCCACCATCGCGTCGTTGTTTTTCTCACTCACGCGCTGGACGCTGTTCGACGCGCAGTTCATCGGCCTCGACAATTTTGCACAGTTCTTCAGGGAGCCCTTTCTTGTGAAGGGCCTCGTCAACACGCTGGTCTATGGCGTCGTGACCTCGGGCATGAAGGTCGTCTTGGGCATGCTGCTGGCGCTGTTGCTCACGTCCGACATCATCGGACGCGGCTATCTGCGCGCCGTGGTATTCTTTCCCGTGCTGGTGTCGACTGTGGGTGTCGGCATCACCTTCACCGTGCTGATGCACCCCACGCATGGTCTCATCAACGACACGATCGCGCTGTTCGGCCTCAAGGGGCCGGGCTGGCTGACCGACCCCCGGCTGGTACTGATGTCGGTGGCGCTCGTCGATGTGTGGAAGGGCGTGGGACTCGCGACCCTCATCTACATCGCTGGGGTCGTCTCGATCCCCCAGGACTATTTCGAAGCGGCCAAGATCGACGGCGCCACGAGCTGGCAGAATTTCTGGGAGATCACCCTTCCGCTGCTGCGGCCCGCGACGGTGACGGTGATCACACTATCGCTGATCGGCGGCCTCCGTTCCTTCGATCTGATCTGGGCCATGACCAAGGGCGGGCCAGGTTTCACATCCGACGTCGTCGCCTCGGTGATCTTCAAACAGTATCAGGCCGGCTTCTATGGACTGTCGACTGCGGGCAACGTGGTGCTCTTCGTGCTGGTCGCCATTGTCATTGTGCCGCTATCGCTCTGGTTCAACAGCAGGGACATTGAAGAATGAACCGGGCACGGCGTTACATTGTCGGCGGCATCGCAATCATCGCCTCGGTCTTCATCTTTCTGGTTCCGTTCGCCTACATCATCATCACATCAGTCAAGACGGCTCGCGAGGCCGCGACCCGCTCGTTCAACATGCCGGCCAACTGGCTGTTCTGGGACAATCTGATGCAGGTCATCAAGACGCGGGACTACATGGTGGTGACCGCGTTCATCAACTCCACCATTCTGACTGTGGCAGGCGTCACGCTGCTGGTGGTTCTGGGCGCCATGGTCGGTTTCGTCCTCCAGCGCCGCCCCTCGCGCTTGACCAGCACGGTCAACTTTTTCATCCTCGCCGGGCTGATCATTCCTCCCGCCGTGGTGCCGACCATCTGGGTGCTGCAGGGTCTCCATCTGTTCAAGACGATGCACGGCATGATCCTGATCGAGGTCGCCTACGGGCTCAGTTTTTCGATCCTGCTGTTCCGGGCCTTCATCGCGACAATTCCGCGCGAACTCGACGAGGCGGCCATCATCGATGGCGCCGGGCCGATGCGGCTCTTCTTCTGGGTCGTGCTGCCATTGTTGCGACCCGTTCTGGTCACCGTGATCGTCGTGCAGTCAGTGGCGATCTTCAACGACTTCACCAACCCGCTCTATTATCTGCCCGGGCGTGAGAACGTCACGATGCAGCTGACCCTGTTCAACTTTCAGAGCCAGTTCAACTCGCAGTACAATCTGCTGTTCATGAACATTCTCCTGATCACTATCCCGCCGCTCATCGTCTACATCTTCTTCAATCGCCAGATCGTGGCAGGTCTGACTGCCGGCGCGGTCAAAGGATGAGCGACAAGCCAGCAGCGATCGGAGCGTGTGTTGGGCGGCGGAGCTCGTAGCTCTACGCGAAATCGTCCACCTGATCGTCCCTTAGCCTGAGGCCGCGACGTTTCGGCGACTGCATCTGAGGGGCGGCACTCCGCTCCGACTTGTGTCCACAAGGCGCCCCTCGATCATGGTGCGGCAAGCACAAGAACGCTCGTCTATCCACCCGTTCGCATCTTATCCCAATTGCGGAGCACATTGTGCCGCTCTATCGCTTTGATACCGAGGTCGGGGGCGAGTTGCTCCAGGACAGCGGATTTGTTCTCGATAGTGATGATGAGGCGCGTGATGAAGCCATCCGCGCATTGGGCGAGCTTGCGAAAGAACTCGTACCGGAGAAGCAGGCAGGGATCTATATCAGGGTGTGGCGGCAGGATGGAGCGTTGCTGTTGACGCTCTCGGTGACCTGCAATGCGGGCACGACTTCAGAGTTGTGGGCGCGCCCGTAGCGGCTGTCGCCACTACCCATGGTCCACGGCGTGCGCAAGACTTCCGTCCGGCCCATGGCGAGGAAGAAGGCGGCCGATTTCTCGCGCCGCCCTCACAAAGCCCACGCATTACTCTGCTGCGATCTTGTGGCCGGTGCGGGCCCATTCGGGCAGCCACTGATCGTGGGCCAGCAACAGATCGTCGATCAGCGTCCATATCTGGTCGAGATCGAGTTCGGCCGCCGTGTGCGGGTCCATCATCGCGGCGTGATAGATGTGCTCGCGGTTCTCGGTCAGCAGTGCCTTCACGGTCAGCTCCTGCACGTTGATGTTGGTGCGCATCAGGGCTGCCAGCTGCGGCGGGATTTCGCCGATCGCCGTCGGCTGGATGCCAGAGCGGTCGACGAGGCACGGCACTTCAACAGCGCAGCCATGGGGCAGCGACGTGATCAGATTGTTGTTGCGCACGTTGCCGTAGACCACCGAGGGCTGGCCGGTCCAGGCCGAGTTGACGATCTCGGAGGCATATTCATGACTCTCCTTGATCTCGATCGTGTCCGACGTCTTGAGGTGCTCCGCCTCCGCCTTCCAACGGGCGATCGATTCAACGCAGCGCTTGGGATATTCGTCGAGCGGAATGCCGAAGCGCTCGATGATGTCCTCGCGCCCTTCCTTGATGAAGTAGGGGGTGTATTCGGCAAAGTGCTCCGAACTCTCCGTCACAAAGTAGCCGAGCCGCTTCAGCATCTCGTAGCGCACCTTGTTGGGGCAGCGCGGGTTCCAAGTCGGCTTGGGGGCGCGGCCTTCGGCATACGCACGATGCAGATCCGGATAGAGATCGCGATAGCTGCCATCGGGCATCACCTGCTCGAACTTCAGGTAGAACGCCATATGGTTGATGCCGGCCGAGCGATAGCGGATCTGGCTGTAGGGAATGTCGAGATCGTTGGCGAGTTCATGCGCCGTCCCCTGCACCGAATGGCAGAGGCCAACCTGCTTGATCGTGGGGTAGCGCTCCGCGATGGCCCAAGTGTTGATGGCCATCGGGTTCACATATTGCAGCATGATCGCTTCGGGGCAGACCGCGAGCATGTCCTCGCAGATTGACCACAGATGCGGCACCGTGCGGATACCGCGCATGATACCGCCAACCCCGAGGGTGTCCGCGATGGTCTGGCGCAGGCCAACCTTTTTGGGCACCTCGAAATCGGTGATTGTTGCCGGATCATATCCGCCGATCTGGAAGCAGACGACGACGAAGTCGGCGCCATCGAGCGCTTTGCGCTGGTCGGAGAAGGTCTCGACTGTCGCCGGCACTGCCAGCGTCGATATTAGCTTGGTCGCGATCCGCTCGCTGTCGGCAAGGCGCGAGGGATTGATATCCATCAACGCAATGCGCGCGCCCTTCAGTGCGGGCCGCTGCAGGCAGTCGCCAACGATGTTGCGCATGAAGACGGACGAACCCGCTCCGATGAAAGTGATTTTGGGGTTGCTCATCTAAGCTCCTGTTTGATCGTTCGAACGACATGCCGGCGTAGCTGGAGGCGCGTCCCGCCGCGGGGACGCGTCATGCGCTTCCGCGCCAGCTCCACCGTCTGACCGGCCGCCAACTATGCGTAGGATTCCGACTTGCGCGCGTCGCCTGCGACCCGGGGGGTGATCGGCTGGAGGATCTTGCGCTGGACCGGTGTGAGGCGGTCGAGCAGGTCCTTGGACCACTGATACCCGTATCGATTGGTGCCCCAGCTCGGACCATAGCGGTAGATCACGACGCGCCGCTCGCCCGCGTTGATGCGCTTGGTGGCGCCGTGCGCCATCGCATCGACGAACATCAGCGCGTCGCCGGCCTTGAGGTGCACTTCCATCGAGCCCTCGATCTTCTCGTTCTGGTCCGCCACCCGGGCCGACATCTCGCGCCTGAACATGGGATGCGCGAAATTGCTCTTGTGACTACCAGGCAGCACGAGGGTGCCGCCGTCGCCCGGCCCGATATCGGTAAGCGCCAGCAGAATATTCACCTGGCCGCAACGGAACTGGCCATTCGCGAAGCCGAACTGGTTTCTAACAACTCCGTCCTGCCCGCCCGAATGCATGGGCGAATAGCCGCCACTGCGGCGAACGGATGCAAAGCACTCGTCGATGAAAAGGCCTTCGACATATGTGCCGGCCTCCCCGCAGTACCGACGCAGCCGGTCGATCCAAGCCGGGTGATCGATCAGCGCTTCGAACGGCTTGCCGCCCTCGACGATGTTCTGCAGCTCGACACCACCGGCATTCTCATTACCGGCATCCCAGCGCTGGACATTGCCCCACCAGCCCCACGAGCCGAGCGCAGGGAAATTGTCAAAGGCGGTATTGAGGTCCTTGAGCAAAGGCTGTTCGACGGCCTTCTCGAGGATCAGAAAGCCACGCAAATCGAAGAGAAAGTCTTGCAGATCATAGTCAGTCATTTCTGCCTCCTGTTGCGCACCATCCTAGGACCAGCCCTAAGCGCAAACCATAAGACGGTGTTGCGAAATGCTTTCCTATTGTAGTGCCGCGCGAAGCGGTGCGATGAGAGGTTTAGAACCATGCTCTATCGTTCGGAGCAAGTTCGACGGCTCAGCCCTCGGCGCACGCGAACGCACTCCCCTGCGGGAGACGTCCCGTGCCGCACAGGTCCTAAGCTGCGATCTCGAATGCTGCTTTGACTAGCCGGGCCGTGTATTCCGTCTTAGGGGAGTTGAGCACCTCGTCGACCGTGCCCTGCTCGACGATCTTGCCGTTCTGCATCACCATCACCCGGTGGCAGAGCGCGCGTACGACCTTGAGATCGTGGGAGATGAAGAGATAGGACAGCCCCTTCTTCGCCTGCAGATCGCGCAGCAGATCAATGATCTGTGCCTGTACCGACAGGTCGAGCGCCGAGGTCGGTTCGTCGAGGAGAATGAACTCCGGCTCGAGTGCGATGGCGCGAGCGATCGCCAGACGCTGGCGCTGGCCGCCGGAGAACTCATGCGGAAAGCGGTTGAGGACGACGTCTGGCATGCCCGCATCGCTCAGCGCCTGGTGGATCCGATCTAGACGATCGCTGCCGCTGGTGCCGATGCCGTTGACGATCAGCCCCTCTTCGATGATCTGGCGGATCGACATGCGCGGATTGAGCGATGCGAACGGATCCTGGAAGACGACTTGCATGCGCGAGCGTAGGGACCGCATGGCCTCGCGGTCCTTGTTATGGATCGGCTCGCCGTTGAAGAATATCTCCCCGCCCTGATTGCCGATAAGGCGAATGAGGGCCTGGCCGAATGTCGTTTTGCCCGACCCGGACTCGCCAACGATGCCGAGGGTTTCGTGACGCTTCAGCTCGAGGTCGAGCCGATCGACGGCAATGAGCTCGAAGAAGTCGGGCTTGAACATGCCCCCGCGCTTCAGCGTGAAGGCAACTTTGACTTTCGTGCCTTCGAGCACAGTGGGAGAGTTCGGGTCGAACGGACCGGCGCGGCCGCGTGGCTCGGACGCGAGCAGGTGCTGCGTGTATGCGTGACGGGGATTCGCGAAGATCGACTCGGTCTGATTATGCTCCTTCACCTCCCCGTCCTGCATCACATAGACGTACTCGCTGAACTGGCGGACGATGGTCAAGTCATGGGTGATCAGGATCACCGCCATGCCGTACTTCTGCTTCAGATCCTTCAGGAGATTGAGAATCTGCGCCTGTACGGTGACGTCGAGCGCGGTCGTCGGTTCGTCTGCGATGAGGATGTCGGGCCGGTTGGCGAGGGCCATTGCGATCATCACGCGCTGACGCTGACCGCCGGAGAGCTGGTGTGGAAAGCTGCGCAGCCGAGCCGCGGGCTCGGGGATCTGCACCTCCTCCAGCAGCTTCTCGGCGCGCCGCGTCGCCTCGGCGCGGCTGATCTTGTTATGAAGGCGCAGCACTTCGCAGATCTGCTGGCCCACAGTGTAAACCGGATTGAGCGAGCTCATCGGCTCCTGAAAGATCATCGAGACCTTGTTACCCCGGAGCAGCTCCATCTGCCGCTCGGACTTTGCCAGAATATCCTCGCCAAGAAGCGTGATGCGCGACTGCGTGGCGATCTTGCCGCGCTTGCTCAGCAGGCGCATCACGCCACGCGCGGTGACCGACTTGCCGGAACCGCTTTCGCCGACGAGGGCGATCGTTTCGCCGCGATGCAGCTGGAACGACACGTCGCGCACGGCTTCGACAATGCCATCCTCGACCTTGAAGGTCACTGCGAGGTTGCGGACGTCGAGGATGAGCTCGCGGCCGTGGCTGCCGAGGTCGTGGCGCTCGGCCGGGGCGAAGTCGCTTGTCATCAGTAGGGATCCACAGCATCGCGCAGGCCATCGCCAAGCGCGTTGAAGGCAAAGACGGTGATCAGGACGAACACCACGGGCGACAGAATCCACGGGTAGGACCCGATCACCGAGAAGGTGGACGTGTCCTGCAGCATCAGGCCCCACGAGATCAAAGGCGGTTTGACGGCGAAGCCGAGGAAGCCAAGGAAGCTCTCAAGCAGCACCACCGACGGAATGGCCAGTGTCACTGAGACGATGATGTGGCTCATCACGTTGGGCAGGATGTGCCGCGTGATGATCCGGAAATCGCTGCAGCCCACGGCGACAGCGGCCCGCACATACTCGATCCGCGCAAGCGACAACGTCTTCGAACGGACCTCACGGCTGAGCTGAGCCCATCCCAATGCGGCCACCACCAGAATGACGAAGGCAATAAAGATGTTGGATGGCGCAGTGACAGGGATGAGCGTCGTAAGCGCCAGGTAGAGCGGTAGCTGCGGGAACGCCAGAATGAACTCGACGACGCGCTGCACCCAGCTATCGAACCGCCCACCCAGATAGCCCGAGCTGATGCCAACCAGTGTTCCAACCAGGGTCGTCAGTGCAACGACAACGAGAGCGATGGTCAATGAGATACGCGAGCCGATGATGCCGCGTGAAAGGATGTCACGTCCCATCTTGTCAGTGCCGAGCAGATGCACTGCCCTGCCATCGACCGCACCGAACAGATGGAAGTCTGACGGTATCACCCAGAAGACGCGGTAGGCATAGCCGCGAACAAAGAAGCCGACCATGGTGGGATTTTCATAGTCCGGGCCGGTCAGCGGCTGGAACGTGACCGGATCGAATTCGCCGTTCTCGACGACTGGATAGACGACCGGTGGCCACTGGAAATGACCGTCCTCACGCTGGAATGTAACGGTCTCGGGCGGCGCGAAAGCGACGCCAGACTCCTTGGGATCCATCGGGGCGAAAAAGTCGCCGAACGTCGCGATGATCAGCAAGCCCAGCACGAGGTACAGGCCGATCATTCCCGCAACGGAGCGCCGGAAGCGACGCCACACCAGGACCAGATATCCTTCATTGCCCGTGCGCCGCGAGGTCGTTCGCGCGGCGGGCGCGCGAGGAGTGCCTGCTGGCGCGGCTTCTATCGTGGGGCTGTCGGTCATTCTGTGTGCGAGGCTCCAAGACGAATGCGCGGATCGAGAAGGGCGAGCAGGATGTCGGAGATAATGTTGCCGACGATGAGCGTTGCGGCGAGGAAGAGCATGAAGGTCGCTGTGACGTAGACGTCGCCGATACCCATCGACCCAACGATCGCCGGCCCGACAGTTGCAAGGCCAAACACAACGGCGACCTCGATCTCACCACTCACCATGTAGGGCAGGATCACGCCCTGGTACGCGACCAGCGGATGCAAGGCATTGGGCACGGCGTGCCGAAGGACCACGCTCATCTTGCGCACGCCCTTGGCTCTCGCAGTCTCCACATATTGGGCATTGAGAACGTCGAGCAGGTTCGCCCGCATCACTCGCATATTGTAGGCAAGGCCGCCAAAGGTCGCGATGAACACCACTGGCCAGATGTGCTTCACGAGATCGACGAATTTGTCCCACGACCAGGGGGCGCCACCGTATTTGGTCGAGAAGAAGCTGCCGATGTCCGTCACGTTCATCTTGAACGCGAGGATGTAGATGATGATGAGTGCCAGCAGGAAGCGCGGCACGGTCATGCCGAGAAACGATATGGCGCCGAGTAGGGTATCGATCCAGCTGTACTGACGCGTGGCAGCAAGGATACCAAGGCCGATGCCGATGGCCGAGGCCAGCAGATGGCAAGTCAAGGCGAGGAGAATGGTGGGCGGGAGCCGCTGCCAGATCACCTCGGCAACAGGCTTGTTGAAGTACATGCTGTCGCCAAAATCGAACCTGGTGATGATCCCCCAAAGCCAGTTGAAATACTGGATGGGCAGTGGATCGTTGAGACCGTGCGCCACGCGATAGGCCTCGGCCTGCGCCAGCGCCATCTCGAGCGATGCGTTGCTGCGGTTCACCAGCATGGTCGCGATGTAGTCCCCGTAATCGCCGGGGGGAGCTTGGATGATCGCGAAGGTCGCGACGCTCAGCGCGAGCAGGATCGGAATGGCCGACAGGAGCCTGACAACGATGAATCTCAACATGCTGCGTGCCTCTACTCAACGCCGACAAGGGTCGGCACGGCTTCTACAAACTCGACGTCGACACCGGCCGGCGACACTGCGATCTCGTCAAAGAACGGCGTGCTGAACTCTGCACCGTTTCGCTTCGCGATCAGTCCCGACATGCCGCTGGAATAGGTGCGATCGATCACTTCGAAGATGGTCGTTCCGTCGACCCTGCAGGTGATATTGGCGCCGTTGAACGCTATGCTCAGACGGTGCCATTGGCCAGAAGCGACCTGCGGAATCCGCGCCTTCGCCAACACCCTCTCGCCGCCGGTCCGCTTGTCGGCCTGGGCCTGGATCAGCGCCTGCTGCTCGGCATCGCCGACCATCTCTGCCCTGTTCTCTTTGCCCATGACGAGCACGAGTTCGGCGTCGCCTGCCGCGCTCACGCAGAAGTAGTAGCATTGCGGCACATAGCCATAGCCGGTGCCAACGTGGTTGATCCGGCCCATGATGCCGGCCACATCGCCCTTGTTCAGGAAAGTCGTGACAGAGGTCTCGACGTCCTGCCAATCCTTGTCGCCGAAGATCGAGTACGGGTACCATTCGGGCGCCCAGGACAGCGGCGGCGTGGCGACGACCTGGCGAAGGCACACGCCCTCCCCGCCCGGCCGCGCGGACAGTTCGAAGACACCGCCGATATCGGCCATGTAGCGCGGCAGATAGGAATGGTCGCGCGGCGCGGAGTAGCGCGTGAAGTCTTCCGCGTAAGGGAGTGGAAATGGTGTCGGCTGGGGTATGTCGTTAAACGTCCCCTTCTGCTGACCCGTCGTCGTCGAGAGCGAATAGACCGTATCCGGCTGGAGGATGAGACTGATCACGCCGTCGATCGAGGTAAGGCGCTGGCCCTCGACGAATTGTGCTTCGGCACCGCTGTGCCAGATGCAGAAGCTCCTTTGGAACCACTCGGGACGCAGCGAGATGTCGATCAGCTGAACCGCAGACGCTCCCTTGGTCTCGATGATGATGCTGACCTCACCCTCGGGCGAGACCAGCGTCACGATGCTGCCTCCATCCTTGAGAATTGAGCAGCCAGCGTCGGAATAGTGCCAGCCGGCTTCGGTGAACTGGCCATAGTGGGCGTAGCCCCAAAGCGCTTCGCGGACCTGATAGTGACCGTCCCAAGGGGAATGAGCGAGAACCATGGGCGGCAGTTTGGAGTATGGCTCGAGCGGATAAATCCCCGCGATGTCGTACCAGAGGATGACTTTTGTCGCTCCACCCAGAACATAGTTCTTGTTGAAGCATTCTACGATGCTGATCAGGCAGTCGAAGCCGTCCTTGTAGACATGGTCCTCAGTGTTCCAGAGCGGCTTACCCATCTCGCGCACCAGATTGCGCTGTTCCGCGGTGGGGTATCCCGTTTCGCCATACATCACATGCGCGCCGATGATGTCGACTGCCGCGCGGGTCTGTGGATCGGCGGCCAGGGCGGGGACGAAATCCAGCTTGTCGTGCGGCCAGTTATCGAAGGCATGGAGGGCGACGTGCCCAAATCCCCTGGCGTTCAACGTGGCGCGCAGAATTCTTGCGAATTCGAAGCTCACGCCCTTTTCGTTGCGGCAGCCGATGGCGTCGAGATCGAGGCCGTATTTGTCCCGCAGACCCTCGAGCCAGGTGACATAGTAGTCGGCGGTGTCCTGCGACCAGAACTCGCCATCTCCTACCCAGCCCGGCGCGCTCCAGGCCACCGCGTCGAGGGTTAGTGCAGGGTTCCGCTTCTTTGCTTCAGTGAGCACCCACCAGATGTAGCCGCGCTCGTAATTGAGGTCGTCTCGCGTGTGCATGTGGCTCGGCATAGTGCCCTGGGTCGAGTTCCCGTCGCCGGGAATTTCCACCAGCAGCGCACTCACCGAGGCGCCGAATTTGGGGCGATAGACCATGTCGAGGATCTGGCCGCGCTGCGGCTCGGGATAGTCCTTGAGCAATACGGAGGTCGCGCCACCGCCGTTTACGACGCCAATCCCATCGAAACGCGCCGATCCGCCGTCAATGTTCAGGTCAAACTGCTGAGCGTCGGTCATAAATCTCGAAAGTCCCACGGTTGATGGATGGCGCTTCTGGCCACGTCGACGGTGCTGGCGAGCCGGCGATGCCTTGCCGCCTGGAAGGTCCAACGGAGGAGAAAGCTCGTCTCCCGGGTGACCCTGTCGAGCCATGGTCGCACGATGGCAGCAATGCCTTCAACGCTGGGCCGGGCGCCCTTTGGGGCAGGCCAGCCCGAATGGGCCGGCCTGCTATTTTTACGGCGCTTACTGGCTGACGGGGCCTTCGCCCTTGCCAGGCTTGCCCGGGATCGTGTTGGGCGTCAGCTCATAGTCCTGCTGCTTGTCCGTGGGAACGTACAGACGTTCGCGAATGATGCTGTCTTCACCCCAGTTGAAGAGGAAGACGGGCATGCCCACCGGAACGTTGGCGAAGCGCTTGTTGATCACGAGCGCAGCCGCGTAGTTCGTCAGGCCGACGGAGTACACATTCTCCGTGTAGACCTTCTGGTAGTGCTTCATCAGCGCGACACGCTCTTCAGGATTGGTCGAGTCGAGGAAGGTCTTGACCGTGTTGACCAGATCTTCCTCGAACGGGAGGAGATCAAGCGCACCGGCCGCGTTGGCCTTGTGGAAGCCGCTCGTCTGCGGACCAACCGGCGCGAGGTTTTGAGTGTTCTGCGTGACCGTCAGAAGCTCGGAACCATTGCGGGTGACCGCCCAGTCGAACTGGCCGGCAGCGTTGTTGGCCATGAACGAATTGGAGCCCACGAACTGCGGAATGACGCGCACGCCGATCTTTTCCATCGAGGACACGATCGTCTCGGCGATATTGCGGTTGGTGGCGCCGTCTCCGTCCGCCGAAACGACGACTTCGACATTCGCACCGCTCATCACGGAAGCCGGGAAGTTCACGAACCCGTCACCGTCGGTGTCAGCCAGACCCGCGCGCTTCAGATACTCTTTGGCGCTCTCGATCGAGAACGGATAGTATACCGTCGAGTCACGATCGTAGAATGCCGAGGCCGGATAGAGGCCACCGGGATATGGCGCGGTGAAGGGACCCTTCACCAGGGAGTTGCCGAGACCCTGCCTGTCGATGCCGTAGCTGATCGCCTTGCGGAAATCGAGATTGCGGTTGAGCTCGCGAACGGCCTGCCCACGGGCATCCGGTTCGCCCCAGCCATTGGCCGCGTAGTTCAAATTCAGGCTGAACCCGATGGTGCGCGCACCGAACTCGAGTTTGGACGGCGCGTTCGGCTCGGACGACCGCTTGAGCGACTCGACATAGTTCTCGGGGTGCTCAAGGTTGGAATAGTCACCACCGCCGGTGGCCGCCTCGATGTCACGGGCTTCCCATGTGGAAAGCTTGTAGTGCATCTCGTTAAGGTAAGGCAGCTGGTTGCCGGCTTCGTCGACCTTCCAATAGTAGGGGTTGCGGCGCATGATGACCACATCGTCAGGGCGGTGCACCGTGACGACCCACGCACCCAGAACCGGCATGTTCATGTAGTCCGCCGGGAAGGCGTTCTTGAAGTCTTCGTACGTGTTCTTCGGGTTGTACTTGGGATGCTGCGGCTTCAGGATGTGCGCAGGCTGCGGACAGAAGCTCGCGCTGGACATCTGATAGAGGAACTGCACGGGGCGAACCGCCTTGAACGTCCACTCGATCGTGTAGTCATCGATGGCGCGGAGGGTCGTGCCTTCGCCGAAGGTGTCCGGACCGGCGCCGCCCAGCGGCGTGACGTTCGGATCCATAACGGCATCGTCCCAGAAGAACATCACGTCCTCGGACGTGAAGGGGACGCCGTCCGACCACTTGGCGCCTTCCACCAGATGCATGGTCAGCTTGTGACCGTCTTCCGACCATTCCCAGCTCTTGGCGAGGTTTGGCAGCGGTTCGAGTTCTTCGGCTTTGACCTGGAACAGCGGACCTGTCCTGGTCAGGCACTCAAAGAGCGCCGTGTCGATGCCGCCCCAGCCCTGCGACTGACCGGCCATGGCGTTCCAGCCTTCCGGACGTCCGCCGATGACGTGGCGCAGCACATCGCCATAGACGCCAATGCCATCGCGCATGTTGCCGGTCTTGAAGACCATCGGCTCCTTGGGCAGACGTTCAGCCAGCGGCGGCAGCAGCCCAGCCTTCTCAAACGCCGCCATATATTCCGGCTCGTGATATTGAGGGAGCGACTTGAACTCCAGAATGTCCTTCACGCCCACGAAGATCGGCGTGCTCTGCGCGTCGAACTTCGGCGGTTCTGGAGGAAGAGTCGGCTCAACCACTTGAGCGTGTGCGGTGACAATCGAGACACCAAGAAGGAGGCTGACGACCCCCCAACGGTAGTTCCATTTTCTCATGACGGACCCCTCCTAGCGTGAGCACTGCGCCCCGCTGTTTGAATGGATCGACGTTATTCTCTTGCGAGGTATCTGAAATTGAGCGGCGTCGTGAAAAGCTTCGTTTTTGTCTCGCGCAGTGGAATTGTTCGCGCGCGCGAGGTAGAGTTCAACGGCCAATCGGTAAAGCGCTGACGAGGCCCCGGCTGCCAACGCAATCGAGCTCGCAGTCACGCCGCTTTTTCGCATCAGTTGACGAGAGAGTTCTTGACGCAATCAGGCATAAAAATGGCGCGCTTTGTTGAGCCGGCGACTACCGGCGATCCCGCCCCTTATGCTTCGATCATCTCAGGCATCAACCATGAGGTCGATCCGTCCTATGGGTGGCGTCCAAGGGGAACACGGGACTGGCTGCTCGTCGTCACTATCCAGGGCGGCGGCTATGTGACCACGCCTACCGGACGCCGCATGCTGACGCGCGGCGACGCCCTGCTCATCGCGCCCAATACGCCGCAGCAATACGGCCATCCCGACGACAACAATGAGTGGATCAATTTCTGGGTGCATTTTCAGCCCCGGGATCATTGGCTGCCTTGGCTCGCCTGGCCCAAATTGTCCAAGAACGTCATGCTTCACTCAACGGGCGATCGCATAAGGGAGGTCGAAAGCGAGCTTCGTCGCATGGTCGAGATCGCGCACGGGCCGTCCCAACTCAGCAGGGATGCGTCGATGAACAGCCTCGAGCGTGTGCTCATCTGGGCCTATGACTTCAATCCGACGAGTGCTTTTTCGAAGCTCGACGACCGGATACGCAGATCGCTGGAGATCATCGGCGAACGGCTCAAGGATCGGCTGACCGTCGAAAGCCTGAGCCGCGAGGTCGGTCTTTCCCGCTCCCGGTTTACGCTGCTGTTCAACACGCAGGTCAATTTGTCTCCGCAAGCCTATGTGGAAGCGACACGCATGGCGCGCGCCGCCCATTTGCTGCATTCCTCGACGCTGACCGTTTCAATGGTCGCAGAAGAGGTAGGATTCCCGAATGCCTATTATTTCTCGACCCGATTCAGGCGTCGTTTCGGCGTACCGCCATCGGCCTACCGCAAGTCGGTCGAACCCGAAGGTGGAGTGGCGCTCTAGCGACTGCTTGCGCGTGACCTTGGCCCGCGCGGATTTGCTTTCAGGCGAGCTCAATGATGCAGCAGCCGTAGGCGGGCAGAACCACGCCCTCCCCCCTGTGCACGCCATCACAGAGGATAACGGTCCCCTTAGGCACACCAGCCACGGTCGCGGGTTCGCCGAGCGTGTTCAGAATGAACATCAGCCGATGGGCGCCCTCGCGGATCGCGACTTCAACGCCCTCCGGAAGGCCTGCAATCTGCGGCTGCACACCGGCAGGCTGCAGCAGCTGATCGGCCAGAACGCCGACCAGCGCATCGGTCAAATAGGTGCCGAGATAGACCACTTGCCCGCGCCCGACTTTGCGTGAAGTGACGGCTGCCTTGCCCTCCGCGAAGCGGCTGGCCCAACGACCGATTATGTCGGTGCCGGGGGCGACTTCGAGCAATTCATAGAGGTGGCCCGCAGTGACCTGCGCATTGCCGAGCTTCAGTTCGAACGTCCGGCTGGCCGACGTCGCCGGCAGTTTCTTGCGCACCGTGTTTGCGCCGAAACGGCCGCCATGCTCAAAAAGGCCGTCGCCGCCGATCGACGTCAGCAACCCGAACTCCTCGACGGTGATCCCGGCCAGCGCGGAGAGCCTCTTGCCCGGCGACGTGTCGCGGATGACATGGTTGTTGACGTCGCGTGAGCCGGTGCGGCCTCCCAGGATTACGGTTCCACCCGCCTTGGCGAAGGCCTCGATCCGCGTCGTCCACTCATCGGTCCATTTCGGCCAATGTGGCACATAGAGCGCCTTGAGCTTCGATAGATCGTCCTCGGGATGGATGAAGCCGCAGGCGATACCGTTTCTGTAGCAATAGCGGTGCAGCAGCGTCGCATCGTCCTGCGGGCTCGGCATGCCTATGGGGTAGGAGCGATACATCTCCTGATTGTCGAAATCTGACCCGGCGATGCCCAAATCCATGCGCACATGCGTGCCGAGAATCTTGTCCTTGAGCGCCGTGACCTCACCCGCAAACTGCTTGGCCTCCTCATAGCGCCGCCGGGGGATGTCATCGTGGTCTATGATGCCCATCCAGTAGATTTCAGCGCCGAAATGCGCCGGCCGCCAGCGGAAAAACATCACGCCGTCCGCTCCGCGCGCCACGGACGAATAGGCCATGCGGCGCATTTCGCCGGGCTCCGGCGTCAGAGTGGAGAATCTCGGCTGCGCGCCGAAGCCCGATTGCTGCTCGGGCACGATGAAGTTGCCGGTGAAGCCGCGGCAGATATCGAGGCGCAGCGCCTGCGCCTCCCCGACGCCGCCGACGCGCTGCATCTCGTCATCAAGATGCGGGTAGATGTCGAAGCCGAGAAAATCGAGATCGGTCGAGAACTCTCCACGGAAGTCGATGTCGTCGATGCGGCCCAGATTGTGGAAGACGAACCACTCTGGATTGGTGGCACGCAGGATCACGACCTGATCGTGCTGGAACCGTGCCGTCACGAAGGCGAGGAAGCGGTGATAGTCAAGGAAGTGGGTCGGCCCGACGGGGGCGGGGGCGTAATCAATGGGGAACACAACCTGCCAGAAGCTATCATACGCAGTGGCCCAGAAATGCCCGCCCCATGCGTCATTGAGCGCGGCAATAGTCTTGTACTTGTCCTTGAGGAACGCCTGGAACTCGACGAGTGCGACCGAACCGTAGGACAGCGATCCAGAGGTGTTAAGCTCATTGTCTGTCTGCCAGCCGACAACATTCGGATTGTTCCGATAGTGCGCGGCCATCGCCTTGGTGATGCGTTTGGAATGCTCGCGAAAGACACTGCTTGACAGGTCAGCATGTTGACGGGACCCATGACTTGTGGCTCGACCATTTTGGTCGATGCGCAGGACCTCGGGGTATTTGGACGTCAGCCAGCGTGGCGGCGTCGCCGTCGGCGTGCACATGATGGTTTTGATGCCGGCGTTACCCAGCACATCGATCGCGCGGTCGAAGAATTCGAAGTCGAACGTCCCCTCATGCGGCTCTAGAATGTGCCAGGCGAACTCTGCAAGGCGCACTGTGTTAAAACCCGCCGCGGCCATGCGCTCGGCGTCGCGTTGCCAATAGCTCTCATCGACATGCTCCGGGTAATGCGGAGCACCGACGAGGAAATTGTCGGTCGCGATCGGCCGCCAGACAGAGATCGGCGCGGATTTGGGGGCAGTCGTCATAGTCAGAGAGCTCCAGGCGATAATCTATTTGATGGCGCCGGCTGTGAGGCCACCCTGCCAGAACCGCTGCAGTAGCAGAAACACCACGATGACGGGGATGATACTCACCAGCGCGCCGGTGATGACGATCGAGAACAGCACCTGTCCGCCTCCACCGCCCTGCTGCGCGAGTTGATACCAGGTCGAAAGGCCGACCGTGATCGGCTGATATTCCTGCGAGCGCAGCACGATGAGTGGCAGAAAGTAATTGTTCCACGTCCCGACGAAAGAGAGCAGCGCCACGGTCACCATGCCCGGCACCACCAGCCGCAGCACGATAGCGCGGAAGATCACGACCTCGCCGGCGCCATCGATACGCGCCGCGTCGAGAAGTTCGTCGTCGATACCCTGCTCGATGTAGACCCGCATCAGATAGACGCCGATCGGCGAGATCATCGAGGGGAGGATCACCCCAAGCGGATTGTCGCTGAGACCCGAAAGCGCCAGCAGCAGGAAGATCGGCACGACGAGGGCCGTCTGCGGGATCATTACAGCGCCCAAGACCAGCGCGAACAGCAGATTGCGGCCGACGAATTTGAACTTGGCGAACGCATAGCCTGCCGCGGTAGAAAAGATCGCGGCACCGAGCCCGGCGACAGTCGAGTAGAGTACGCTGTTGAACATCCAGCGCATGAAGATGCCATTGTCACGGCTGAACAGATCGCTCAGATTCTGCCAGAGGCTGAACTCGGTACCGAAGCCGAAGCCGAACGTAGTGAACAGGTCGTTGTTCGACTTCGTTGCCGATAAGATCAAGTAGACCAGCGGCACGAAGCTGTAGACGAGGAACAGTGATAGCAGCAGCGTAAGCATGATCCGCGATCGCCGCCGTTCGCCCGGCCGGCGCCTGGCAGCTTCGAAAGTGGCAATGTCGGTAGTCGCAGTCATTATTGCTCCGGCCGACGGCGGTTTGTGATCAGGGTGAAGATGTAGGAGGCACCGGCGATCACGATGCCAAGCACGAACGAGACGGCCGCCGCGTAGCCGTACTGCTGGTTCTGAGTTGCCAGCGAATAGGCATAGAGGTTTGGCGTGTAGCTCGAATTGATCGTGTTTCTGGCGAGCGCGCGCATCAAATACGGCTCATTGAACAGCTGCAATGTGCCGTTGATCGAAAAGATGATGGTGAGCAGGATCGCGGGCCACAGCAGCGGCAGCTGGATCAGCCGTGCAAATTGCCAGGGCGAGGCTCCATCGATCCGCGAGGCTTCGGCGAGGTCCGACGGAATCGCCTTCAGTGCGGCGTAGTAGATCACCATATTATAACCGACATATTCCCAAGTCACGATGTTGGCTAATGAGAAGATCATCGCGCCGGGCGACAGGAAGTCCGGCGGCGGCAAATTGAGCGCCTTGGCCATCTGCGTGAACGGGCCGAAAGTGGGGCCGTAGAGATAACCCCAGAGGATCGCGGCGATCACGCTCGGTACAGCGTAGGGGAGGAAGAAGCCGAGCCGGAACAGGCCCTTGGCATAAACCTGGCCACGATCGAGCACGATGGCGAACAATAGTGCCAGGCCCAGCATGATCGGCACCTGCACGATGCCAAACAGAACAAGGTTCCACACGCCTCCCCAAAATTTGGCGTCGCCCGCGACCTTGATATAGCTGGCTGCACCCGAGAATTGCCGTCCGCCCACCAGCGTGTCGCGGAACAGGCTCATATACAACGCATAGGCCAGCGGCGCGACGATGAAGGCGATAAACAGCAGCACGAAGGGCGCCAGAAACAGATAGGGCGCGAGCTTTCGTGACGTAAAACCGCCCGATCGCGCTGGGCGCGTCGCTGCGGCTGGCGAATTCGACATGCCGGCCCCCCGTCCGT
>JBDSHC010000132.1:0-13967 GCA_039918675.1 Devosia sp. | reverse complement strand
GCCGCGCCACCAGTCCCGCATCGGTCGTCATCTCCCAAATCGCGGGTCTCGGCCCGCATTCCTACAATTGTTAACAAGACTTAACGGAACGGTCAAACCGGTTTAACCGAGCAAATCCCGCAGTTTTTGCATTGAGATCACGCTTCGGGCGTGCGACTTCTAAAATCGGTTTAGGCACCCTCTGGGAGGAAACGGGTGACGACCCTTCGCCAGCTTGCCGAGCATCTCGGGCTGTCGCCAGCGACGGTCAGCCGTGCTTTGAACGGCTTCCCCGAGGTTGGGGTTGCAACGCGTCAGCGCGTCATCGAGGGCGCCGAGCGGCTGCACTATCGTCCCAACATGCATGCCAAGCGCCTCGCGACCGGCCGGTCGGGACTTGTCGGCATGATCTTTCGTGCGTCGACTGAGCGCGGCGTCGATCCGCATGTCATGGATTTTCTCGCATCGCTGTCCATGGCGTTTGCCGACAGCGAGATCGATCTCGTCGTCCACATCGCGTCCCCCGCCGATCAGATGCGTCACCACATGCGCATCGCGTCGCGCGGTCAGGTCGACGGCATGCTGCTCAGTGCCCCTGAGCCCAACGATCCACGCTTCGAAATGCTCGACCGTCGCGGCATCCCCTTCGTGGTGCACGGCCGCGGCGAGGACTCCCCGAGCTACGCCTTCTACGACATCGACAATGACGGCGCCTTTGCCGCGGCGACGCGCCTGCTGATCCAACTCGGCCACAAGCGCATCGCGCTGCTCAACGGCCCGGCCGCGATGAGTTACGCGCAGCAGCGCGAACGCGCCTATCGCCGCGTCATGGAGGAGCATCGTTTCCCGATCCCTGCCCGCTTCGTCGCCAGCGGCGAGATGCATGAGGCCGCAGGCTACCGGTCGGCCACCATCATGCTGAGCGAGCCCACCCACCGCCGCCCCACGGCGTTCCTGTGCTCCTCGACGCTGCAGGCGCTGGGCGTCATGCGCGCCGCCAGCGAGGGCGGGCTCAAGATCGGCGAGGACATCTCCATAATCTCGCATGACGACGTGCTGCCGCATCTGCGGGCGGAGAATTTCGCGCCGCCGCTCACGGTGACGCGCCAGCCGATCCGCGACGCCGGCCCCGTTCTCGCGCAGATGATGATCGCGCGGCTCGCCGGCACGCCTGCCCTTGAGTTGCAACGGATAGACAAAGTCGATCTGATCGTGCGTGCCTCCACAGGCGCCGCACCGAAATCGGGAGAAGACGCATGGTCGCATTAGAAGTCGGAGAGGCTGTCGCGCCGGTGCTCGAGATCCGCAACCTTGAAAAGAAGTATGGCAGCATCGAAGTCCTCAAATCCATCAGCCTCGAAATGGCGCCGGGCGACTTTCTGGTGCTGGTGGGCCCGTCAGGCTGCGGCAAGTCAACGCTGCTCAACTGCATCGCCGGGCTCGATGAAACCACCGGTGGCAGGATCGTCATCGGGGGCCGCGACGTCACGCAGGTTCCACCGCGCGACCGCGACATTGCGATGGTGTTCCAATCCTACGCACTTTATCCCACCATGACCGTCGCCGAGAACATCGCCTTCGGCATGAAGGTCCGTAAGGTCCCCAAGGCCGAGCAGGACCAGCGGATAAGCCAGGTGGCGTCCTTGCTGCAGATCGAGAAGTTCCTCGCCCGCAAGCCCAGCGCCCTGTCCGGTGGTCAGCGTCAGCGCGTCGCTATGGGCCGCGCTTTGGTGCGCGAACCGACGCTGTTCCTGTTCGACGAGCCGCTCTCGAACCTGGACGCCAAGCTACGTGTCGAACTGCGCGGCGAGATCAAGCGGCTGCATGAGCGGCTCAATACCTCCATCGTCTATGTGACGCACGACCAGATCGAAGCCATGACGCTGGGTACCAAGGTGGTCGTCCTCAATCAGGGTGTGGTCCAGCAGATCGGCACGCCCGATGAAATCTATTCGCGCCCGGCCAATGTGTTCGTCGCCGATTTCATGGGCTCACCGCCGATGAATCTGTTGCCCGGCGTCCTCGAGCTCAGGGACGGCGCAGGGGCCATCGCCTTCAATGGCGGCCAGCGGATCGCAATTCCCAATCCGCCGCCGGCACTCAGGGCGTACAGTGGCAAAGGCGTCACCTTCGGCATCCGGCCGGAATCGCTGCGCATGGGCGCAACACTGTCCGGCCCCATCCATCTGGTCGAGAACTCCGGCTCCGACACCTTCGTGACCTTCAAAGTCGGCGACCGCAACGTCATCGCCCGGTTCCCAGGCCGGGTGCCCGTCGACCATCACAAAGACCTCGTGGTCGACCTCGACCTGTCACAGGCCTGCTATTTCGATACGGCCAGCGGGCTCCGGATTAGTTGACCGCTAGCCATATCGTAACCTGCATGTTACGGTCTGGTTCATTCAAGGGGAACGACATGACTCAAATTCCAATCAATCTGTGGGCGATCCTGGTCGCCGCTCTGATCCGCATGGTCGTCGGCAGCGTCTGGTTCTCACCGATCCTCTTCGTCAAACCCTGGCAGGCGTTGACCGGCGTCACGCCGGAATCGATGCAGAAGGGGCTCGCCAAGGCCATCGTCATCGACGTGGTCCTGTCGCTGGTCATGGCGTTCGTGCTGTTCCACGCGGTGGTCTATGCCGGTGCCCTGACGCTTTGGGCTGGCGCCGCCGTCGGCCTCCTCAACTGGCTCGGCTTCGTGGTCGCGACCCACCTGCCGCTGTGGGCCTATGAGAACCGTCCGTTCAAGCTCATCGCCATCGGCACCGGCTCGAACCTCGTCTCGATGGTCCTGATGGGGGCGTTGTTTGGCGTCTGGCACTGACCGAACGCGGCGCCCGCTCCGTCGGCATCGCATAGGGCGTCATCCCCGCGAAGGCGGGGATGACTGTCACCATCGATTAGCCCTCGATCAGCTTCTTGATCAAGTCTTGCACCATGCTCCAGTTCCCCTCCGACTGGGCTTTGCCGGACTCTTCGGAGATATTGCTCTGCGTCACCGTGAGCTTCGTACCGCCGCCTTCGACGCTCAGCGCATAGGTCACCTCGGCGTAGTTCTCGGGCACGTCCGGCTTGCCGCTCAACGGACTGAAGTAGTTAGTGCGGAGCAGGCGAGGTGGATCGATCTCGAGGATCGTGCCCTTGTCCTCGAAGGGTTCCCCTTTCCAGATGCCGCGATAGATCAGCGGGCTGCCCTGCTTCCAGTCTGTCACGACGTCAGAGCCGAACATGTACTGCTTGACTTGCACCGGATCGGTCAGGGCTTCCCAGACGCGCTTGGCTGAAGCGGCGATGACGATGGACTTTGTGGCCGTGAAGCTTTGTGGCATAGTGTTCTCTTTCTGTTCAGGGAGCATCTCCTAGGACCAGCGATGACCGAACGCTTGCAAAAAGCCGCAACCGATCAAATTACCGAAATGCCTCGCACGCGCCGCGGCATCCTCGACGTTGCGCATGCGACTCAGAACTTCGATTTGGATCGCTATCATCCGTCGGTCCGTCTGGCCCGGCATATCGAGCACTATTGGATCGTGCGCTGGGACCTGCGCGACCGCTCGCCCTACACCGCCGAGGTCCTGCCCCACCCCGCCGTCAATCTCGCGTTCACCCGCGAGCGCGGCTGGATCACTGGCGTCACCACCGGCAAGTACACTTACGATCTCACCGGCGAGGGCGTCGTCCTAGGCATCCAGTTCAAGCCCGGCGCCTTCCGCGCCTTTTTCGATCGCGCCGTGTCGGCCATCACCGACGATGTGTTGCCGGCTACCGAGGTCTTTCCATCCGCCGGCGACGATTTCCGCGAAGCACTGCTCGCCAGTTCGTCCAATCAGCAGGTGGTCGCCGATGGCGAGACCATCCTCGGCGAGCTTCCGCCGCTCGATCCCAATATCGATCTCGTCAACGACATCATCGCTTATGTTCGCGACGACCGCACCCTGCTCCAGGTCGGCGCCATCGCGAAGCGCTTCGACGTGGCCGAGCGCACCCTGCAGCATTTATTCTCGAACTATGTCGGCATCGGCCTCAAATGGGTCATCCGCCGCTACCGCTTGATGGATGCCGCCGAACTCGCCGACACCGACGGCGTCCGCAACTGGACGACAATCGCCCACGACCTTGGCTACAGCGACCAGTCGCATTTCACCAACGACTTTACCAAGATCATCGGCCGCCCGCCCACCGACTACGCCCGCCATGTCGGCCGCGCCTAGATCGATGTCTCCGGCCGCGATTGCGCGTAGTCGTACCAGCGCACGACCGCCGCTATGAATTCTGCGTTGGGCCCGTCGAGATCAGCGAGCTCCGAAAAATTCTGCACGCTCATCCGGATCGCCACCGCGCGGCGGTCCACCGCCTTGCCGGCGATCCTTTCGTAAGCGGTGATCAACCGCTCTGTCAGGTCCGTCGACGTCAGGCTCGAATAGGTAAACTCGCGGGTCAGCGGCCCGATCGCCGCGTCGGCAAAATCGTAGACGCCATTGAGCACACCGCGCTCATGGTCGAACGCCATGTTCCAGCCATGCCCGTCGAAATAGCCGAAGATCTCTTCCTCATTTGGCAGTTCGAGATAGGCCGCGAACACCTGCTCGGCGTAATGATGTACCGCCTTCGGCACGTGGTCACGCAGCAGTGGCAGCACCACCGTCGCATCGGGCCATTCGGGCTTCGGTTCCGCGCCCGCAGCGATCGCCTCGGTGATGGGGATGGCGTGCAGCGCTGCGTAGAAGCCGGCAAGCTTTTCGGCCATCGCCTGCCTCTGCGCCTCGCCAAGCGCGTTATAGCCGGCGGTCTCGATGATGGCGCCTGGGATCATCACATGCTCCGAGAACAACATCGGCGTCTCGTGCAGTTTCATCCGCGGCACGGCGAGCGGCACCCGCGGCGCAATCAGCCCGAGACACTTCGCCTCGCGCCTCAGCCGCGCCGGCGCCTCGGCATGCTTGGGAAACTTGAAGATCGTATCCCTTGCCTCGACCGCATTACTGTCCCAGCCGCGGGTATGAAGGACCATCGGCACATTGCCCAGATCGGGCCGCACTTTGCGGATGGCCTCGCGGTATTGTGCCGCGATCTCGGTACTGCCGCTCATGACCGGCGATGCGCGACCCAGGGCATCTGCGTCGCCAGCTTGCCGCCCGACACATCGACCATCGTGCCCGTGATGTAGCTCGCCTGATCGGAGGCGAGGAAGCAGATGAGATTGGCGACGTCGCGCGCGTTGCCCCAGCGGCGCAAGGTCAGCGTATCGAGCAGGCGCTCCTGCTCGACCTCATTGCGCTCGGCGAAATGGTTCATCTCAGTGGGGATCATGCCGGGCGCATAGGAATTGACGGTGATCCCGAACGGCCCCAGCTCTCCCGCCAGCACACGGGTCAGGCTCTCGACCCCCGCCTTGCTCGCCGAATAGGCCGCGCCACCGATCGACGGGATGATCGCTGCAAACGACGCGGCATTGAGGATCCGCCCCGCCTTCTGCCGCTGCATCACCGGGATCACCGCGCGGCACATCCGCATCGTGCCCGACAGATTGATGTCGAGATTGGCCGTCCACACCTCGTCCCGCATCTCCGCGACACGAGAGCCCGAGGCAATGCCGGCATTGTTGACGAGAATATCGACCCGCCCGAATTTCTCCTCAGCCGCGGCGACCGCGGAATTGCAGCTCGCGGCATCGCGGACATCGCAGACAACCATCAGCCCCCGCCACCCCTTGCTTTGCCAATGCGAGCCAACCTCGTCGAGGAGGTCCCGCCTTATATCGGCGATCACCACGAGCACGCCCTCAGCGGCCAGCGTCTCGGCAATCTCCCGCCCAATCCCCCGCCCAGCACCGGTGACGATCGCCACGCGGTCCTTGAGATCGATCAGCATCAGGCCCCTCTCTCAGTCTTGGTTCTCGTGATCCGGTAGAGAAGCGCAAATGCGATCCAGCCGGGAAGCATCAGCGACATGTTGAACCAGGTCTTGGGGTCCATCGCCTGCGCGAAGTAGATGCTCTTGAGCGGGAACAGCTTGTCCTCATCTGCAAACATCCAGGTCGACGACACCAGCGCCGCCATCATCAGTCCCCAGGCCAGCAGCAGCAGTGCAAGCGCCCGCTGCCAGAGCGATCCCGGCCATGCAAAGGCCAGCGCCAGTCCAAGCAGCGGCAGCATCGGCACGATGTGGCGCGGTCCCGCCGACCATCCGCCATGCCAGTAATAATAGCCGGCATTGATGAGGATCAACGCCAAAGACACGGCAAATACCGCAACGGCAATGGGCAGGTTCCCGGGCCGGCGTCCCATGGCCCACAGGCCATATGGCACGAGAAGCAGCACCGGCACATAGGGCAGCAGACCGCGATAGACACCGAACAGCAGTTCCCACACGATCGCCGGATTGGGCATCCCGATTCCGAAGAACCCGGTCTTCATCCCCTCGAAGCCGACGACGCTCATATAGCCAAGCTGGAACGGCGATCCAAACGCCAGTTTGTTGTAGATCAGCAGTGGCAGCACCCCAAGTACCGCAGCCGCTACTACGCCGGCGGCGAACCGCAGATGCGCTGCAATCGTCGGTCGCCACATGGCGATAACCAAAACAATCCCCGCAATGGCCGCGACGAGCCCGCCGACGAAATCGACCACGACCATCGTCCCGGCGAGCAGTCCGATGAACACCCCGTGCCACCAGTCCCAGCGCTCGCGCTCTATGGCCAGCGCCAGCATGAAGACGAGCAGACTGCCCACCAGCGAATGGGAGAAGAACGTCGTCGACCAGAAAAAGAATGGCGAGCCGATTGCAATGGCGAGACTGCCGAACAGCGCGCCCTGCCGGCTCGCCCCAAGCCGCAGCGCCATCAGGAACACCAGCGCCGCCGCAATGGCCGCCGGCAGGCCGACCACGGTCAGCGTGCCGATCTGCGCGTACATGATGAAGACCGACGCCTCGGAGCTGTCCTGCTTGATCCCGGCCAAATCGCGCAGAGTCTTGACGACAAACACCGGCGGCACCGCCAGCAGCGATAGGCCGGGCGCCTTGTCGGCGTAATAGTGGCCGTCGACCAGTGCCTTGTCGACCGTCTGCTCCGCGACCCGATCGATCGATAGCGACCCCAGCTCCACGATCGCCAAGGCCAGCCCCATACGGGTGACAACCTGCGAGTTGGAGAACTGCGGCGTATAGAAGACTAGGCTGACAAAGGTCAGCACGGCCACGATGATTGCGATCTGCCGATCGCTCAGCTTCATCGCGTCACACCACGGCACTCAGCAGCGGCTCGCCGGCAAAGTGCGCGTCGAGATTGGCCACCACCAGCGCGCCCATCTTGTTGCGCGTCTGGTTGGTGGCGCTGCCCTGATGCGGCGACAGCACCACATTGTCGAGTGCGAACAGCGCCGCCGGCACCTGCGGCTCCTTCTCGAACACATCGAGCGCCGCACCACCCAGCGCCTTGCTCGCCAGCATCTCGACCAGCGCCGCCTCGTCGACCAGCGTGCCGCGCGCCATGTTGACGAGGTAGCCCTCAGGCCCTAGCGCCGTCAGCACCTCGCGGCTCACGATCTTGTCCGTGCCCTTGCCGCCCGGCGCGATGATGACCAGCCAGTCGGCGTCGCGGGCCATGTCGGTGAGCTTGTCGTAGTAGATGTAGGGTTCGTCCGCCTGGCGCTTGCGGCCGTGATAGACCACCCGCATCTTCATCGCCTGGGCGCGGACCGCGATCTCCTTGCCGATCCGCCCCAGCCCCAGAATACCCACGGTCTTGCCGTTAAGCTCGTTGAGCAGCGCGAAACTGCCGGCCGGCCATTTGCCTTGCCGCACGAATTGATCCGTCTGCGGAATGCGCCGCGCCAGCGCGATCATCAGCCCGATGGTGATTTCGGCCACCGCGTCATTGAGCACGTTCGGCGTATTGGTCACGCGGATGTTGCGCTCGCGCGCCGCCTTGGTGTCGATAGTGTCGTAGCCGACGCCGAAATTGGCGATTATTTCGAGCTTGGGCAGCTTGTCCATCAGCTCGGGCGTCACCTGCCCACCCGCGATGCCCCGCACCCTGTCCTTCAGCCCGGCAATCATCCCATCCCGGTCCGGCGCCTCATGCAGCTTATGGACCGTGTAGCGGGCAGCCAACGCTTCTTCGCAGCTCTTAAGCAGCTTATCGGTCTGTAAAATCTCGATTGGCATCGCAACTCCTCTTGCCCCTCGTCTTACCCGCTTGCCGAACGCCTCGCAAACGTGCAGCAATGAGAATTGCAGTGGGTTAGCCGCATATAGATTGCGCTGGAGTAATGCCGGGACCGTCACCCTTCGATGAAATGACCAACGCGGATGGCTCCGTCCGCGAACCTTACCTGATCCTCGATCAATGGCTGAAGGAACAGCAGCCGGACGCCCTTGATTTGATGGCGGCCGACGCCGAAGGCATCTTCCGGCGCCTTGGGATCACGTTCGCCGTCTATGGGTCGGACGAGGGCACCGAAAAGCTCATCCCGTTCGATGTGATCCCCCGGATCATCTCGGCCATCGAGTGGCGGAAGCTCAGCAAGGGCATCGAGCAGCGGGTGCGGGCGCTGAACGCCTTCCTCCACGATGTCTACCACCGCCAGGAAATTCTCAAGGCCGGCCGCGTCCCCGAAAAGCTGATCCTCAACAATTCGGCGTTCTGCCCCGAAATGATGGGGCTCGATCCGGCGCGCGGCATCTATTCGCACATCATCGGCGTCGACATCGTTCGCGTCGGTCCCGACGATTGGTACGTGCTCGAGGATAACCTCCGCACCCCCTCGGGCGTCAGCTACATGCTCGAGGACCGCGAGGCGATGCTGCAGCTCGCGCCGGACCTCTTCCAGCGCACCAAGGTCGCGCCTGTCGAGACCTATCCTGAGAATCTCCGCCGCACGATGGAGAGCGTCGCGCCGCCGAATGCCAGTTCATCGCCGACGCTCGCAGTGCTCACCCCCGGCATCTACAATTCGGCCTATTTCGAGCACTCGTTCCTCGCCGACCAGATGGGCGCCGAGCTCTGCGAGGGTCAGGATCTGTTCGTCGAGAACGGCAAGGTCTATGCCCGCACCACCACCGGTCCGCGCCGCATCGATGTCATCTATCGCCGCATTGACGACGACTATATCGACCCGCTGACCTTCAAACCGGATTCGATGCTCGGCGTCCCCGGCCTCTTCGATGCCTATCGCGCCGGCAATGTCACGCTGGTCAACGCACCGGGCACCGGCATCGCCGACGACAAGGCCGTCTATACCTTCGTGCCGGAGATCATCGAGTTCTATCTCGGCGAAAAGGCCCTGCTCAAGAACGTGCCCACCTACAATTGCACCATCGCCGATGAGCAGGCCTATGTGCTCGAGAATATCGCCGAGCTGGTGGTGAAAGAGGTCCACGGCTCAGGCGGCTACGGCATGATGGTCGGTCCGACCTCGACGAAAGAGATGCACGACATCTTCCGCGATAAGATCCTCGCCCGCCCCGACAATTACATCGTCCAGCCCACCCTCGCTCTATCGACCTGCCCCACCTATGTCGATGCCGGCATCGCGCCGCGCCATGTCGATCTGCGCCCCTATGTTCTCGTCGGCGACCAGATCCGCATCACGCCCGGCGGCCTGACGCGCGTCGCCCTCAAGGGCGGCTCGCTCGTCGTCAATTCCAGCCAGGGCGGCGGCACCAAAGACACTTGGGTGCTGGAGGATTGACGATGCTCGGTCGCACCGCCCAAAATCTCTTCTGGCTGTCCCGCTATGTCGAGCGTGCCGAGAACATGGCCCGCCTGCTCGAGGTCGGCTATCGCATGAGCCTCACTTCGCGCCGCGAGGGCAGCGCCAGTGAGCATCTGGTCTCGATGCTGCAGGCTGCCGAGATCGACGAGGAATTTGCGAAGAAGCATAAGGTGGCCGACGTCGCCAATGTCAGCCAGTTCATGCTGTTCGACGAGACCAATTCCTCCTCGGTTCGCTCGTGTCTCCTTGCCGCCCGCACCAATGCGCGGTCGGTGCGCACCGCGCTGACCACGGACATGTGGGAAAGCCTCAATTCGGCGTGGCTCGAGTTCTCGGCCATCGACCCTCGCGAAACCACCGGCAGCCGGCTGCAGGAATTGCTGCAATGGGTCAAGCAGGTGAGCCACCGCTATCGCGGCGCCCTGCTCTCCACCTTTCTGCGCGATGAGGGCTACGCCTTCAGCCAGATCGGCAATTTCGTCGAGCGGGCTGACAACACCGCGCGCATCCTCGACATGAAGTATTACGTCCTGCTGCCGCGTACCGATCTCATTGGCGGCGACGTCGATATCCAGCAATGGACGCTTATCCTCCGCGCCGCCTCGGCCCATCGCAGCTATCGCCACGTCTATCACGACCGCTTCAAGGCCTGGAACATCGCGGACTATCTGATCCTCCGGCCAGAAATGCCGCGCTCGCTGATCTTTTCGATCGGCTGGATCAATCGCACCCTCGACATGCTCGAAGAGATCTATGGCGGCAAAGCCGCTGGCCATGCCGCGGCGGCCGAAGTCACCGCCATGCTCGAAGGCAATTCGATGGACCGCATCTTTGCCTATGGCCTCCACGAATTCCTCACCGAATTCATCGCCCGCAACAACAAGGTCACCGAGGCCTTGGCCGAAAGCTACAATTTCTACTGATGAAACTGACGATCAAACACACGCTGACCTTCAGCCTCGGCACGCCAAGCCGCGCCGTGCAGCACCTGCTTCTGACCGCGTCGTCGACGCCGCAGCAGAAAATAGAACGCTGGTCCATCGAGGCGCCCGGCATAAATGACGCCGCGACATTCCGCGATGCCTTCGGCAACAAGGCGCATCTGGTCAGCCAGGTGAAGCCGAGCGAATCCATCGTCGTCACGGTTAGCGGCGTAGTCGAAACCATCGATAAGTCCGGGGTCCTCGGCAAGCTCGAATACGACCCGATGCCGGCGCTGTTCCGCCGTCCCACCGAGCTCACCAAGCCGGACACATCGCTCCTCGACGCGATCAGCGAGGAGGGCGGTCGGATTGCACTCCTCCACGAATTGATGGAGCGCGTGCACGACAAGCTCGCCGCCCCCGAGCAGATGCAGGCCTCGGGCAGCCAGAGCCAGTCGCAGTCGCAAGGCAGCGACGCCGAACCCGTCGATTTCGCCCATGCCTTCATCGGCGGCGCCCGCGCCCTCGGCATCCCCGCGCGCTACGTCACCGGCTATCTGTGGGACGAGGGCAAAGCCTCCTTCCACGCCTGGGCCGAAGCCTGGGACGAGGGCCTGGGCTGGATCGGCTTCGACCCCATGCTCAATGTCTGTCCCACCGACCAGCACATCCGCCTCGCCTCAGCGCTGGACGCCATCGGCGCCATGCCCATCCGGTCGTCGCCGGTATGGCCGGAGATGCCGGACGAGGTCGTGGAGATCATTGAGGGCTAGGCCGCTGCGGCGCCGCCCACCCACCAGCTGTCATCCCTGCGAAAGCAGGGACCCAACTCAATTCTTGCGCTGCGGCGATTTGGGTCCCGGGTCGAGCCCGGGATGACACTCGGCGCGTTTGATACGCCGTACCTTGGACCGAAACCCCATCGCCACCCATCCCCACCCCGGCTTGCCCCATCCCCGCCAAACTTGTAGATCGGGTCCACAACGCCCATCTGAGCGCCAACACTCTCAAATTCCGGACACAAATCCCGATGCCCGACCTCAAATTGCTGGCGCTCGACACTGAAGACCTCGACGTGATTTCCGCCACCACGCAGGACGCGGTGATCCGCGTCGGCGATATGGGCTTTGCCAAGGCGGATAGCCGCTTCGCCCTTCTGATGAACCGTTTCGCCTGGGAGGAAGACGGCAAGACCCGCCAACGCAAGCGCGCCGCCCTCCATTTCGACCGGGTCAACGACGTCAAGGCCTCTGGCATTGACCTCAATTCCGTCGATGGCGTGCTCGAACTCCTCACCATCCGCTTCACCGAAACCGATACGCCGTCGGGCACCGTCGAACTCGCCTTCGCCGGCGGTGGCACGATCAGGCTTAGCGTCGAAGTGCTCGAGGCGCGGCTGCAGGATCTGGGTGCCGCCTGGGCCGCGAAGGCCACGCCGGAACACGCCTGATGGTCTATCGCCTCGACACGCGCCACGCCGGTTTCGCCGAGGAGTTCGAGACGCTGCTCGGCTCGAAGCGCGAAGTCTCGGAGGACGTCAACGCCACCGTTGCCGCCATCCTCAATGACGTCCGGTTGCGTGGCGACGAGGCCGTCCTCGCCTATACCGACCGCTTCGATCAGTTGGCGCTGACCGCCAGCACCCTCGCCTTCTCCAAGGACGAGCTCGACGAAGCCGAAGCCTCCATCTCCGGCGAAGTCCGCGACGCGCTGCTTTTCGCGCGCGACCGCATCGTCTCGCATCACGAAAAGCAGAAGCCGCTCGACCACATCTATGAAGACGCGCTCGGCGTGACGCTCGGGACCGTATGGACTCCGGTGGATGCCGTCGGCATCTACGTGCCCGGCGGCACCGCGGTGTACCCGTCCTCGGTGCTGATGGGCGCCGTCCCCGCCAAGGTCGCGGGCGTGCCGCGCGTCGCCCTCACTGTCCCGACGCCGCGCGGTGTGGTCGCTCCTGCTGTGCTGGCCGCAGCCAAGATCGGTGGCGTCGATGAAATGTACCGCATCGGCGGCGCGCAGGCGATCGGCGCCCTCGCGTATGGCACCGCGACCATCAAGCCGGTCAGCAAAATCTTCGGCCCCGGCAACGCCTATGTCGCCGCCGCCAAGCGTCAGGTCTATGGCATTGTCGGCATCGACATGGTCGCCGGCCCCTCGGAAGTCCTCGTCATCGCCGACAAATCCGCCAACCCGGCATGGATCGCGGCCGACCTCCTCGCGCAGGCCGAGCATGGCGGCGGGGCGCAGTCGATCCTCGTCACCACGGACCCTGCTCTCGCCGACTCTGTCGCCATCGAAGTCGGACGCCAGATGGCCCTCCTGCCCCGCGCCGATATCGCGCGTTCCGGCTGGGATGAGTTCGGTGCCATCATCATCGTGCAATCGTTGGCCGAAGCCGTCGAGCTCGCCAACCGCATCGCCTCCGAGCATGTCGAACTGATGATCGACGATCCGCAGGCTCTCGCGCCGAAGATCCGCAATGCCGGCGCCATCTTCCTGGGCCACCACACACCTGAGGCCATCGGCGACTATGTCGGGGGATCGAACCATGTTCTACCGACCGCCCGCTCGGCCCGCTACACCTCGGGCCTCGGCGTCATCGACTTCATGAAGCGCACGTCGATCCTTAGCTGCGATCCGGGCTCGCTCGCCGCGCTGGCGCCTGCCGCCGTCACCCTCGCCAACACCGAGGGACTCGACGCGCATGGCCGCAGCATATCCATAAGGCTCAATCGCTGATGGCGCTGACGCCGCACGTCTTCGACGAGAAGACCGACCGGATCACCGCCGTGACCCTCGATCCGAACACCATCACCTCGATCGATCCCGATCAGGTGCATGAATGGCGCATCGCCATCTACGATCTGGTCGAAACCAACAAATTCCACCCCGCCCGCGTGAAGTCGAACGGCCCCTACGCGCTGCACGTCTCGATCGTCGCCAATTACATCGTGCTCGACGTCCGCAACCCCGAGACCTACGAGCCGATCGCCGCGCATTATCTGTCGCTGACCCCGTTCCGCCGTCTCATCCGCGACTATTTCCGCATCCGCGATTCCTACTATGATGCGATCAAGACCGCCTCGACCATGCAGATCGAGACCGTCGACATGGCCCGGCGCGGTCTCCACAACGATGCCGCCGAGCTGCTGCGGACCCGCCTCGACAACAAGCTCGACATGGACCTAAACACGGCCCGCCGCCTGTTCACCCTGATCTGCGCCGTCCAGCCCTATGCGAGCCGCATCGACGAGCGCGAGAGCAATCTGCCGACCGTACTCTTCGTCTGCTCGATGAACTCGGTTCGCTCGCCCATCGCCGCCGCCCTCGCCCGCAAGTTCTTCCC
>JBDSHC010000131.1:0-22170 GCA_039918675.1 Devosia sp. | reverse complement strand
TCTGTTCGTTCCGATCAATGCGCGTCAGGCGGCGCTCGTTGCCGGCCAGGCCGGCGTGATCGCGGCGTGGGACTACAACCTGCTGGCCTGGCAGGACGGCTTCCAGGGCAACCCGAAGTCGCACGTGGTCGTGCCGAGTGACAGCGTCGTCGCCGGCGTCTACGTGCAGGCGATCAGTGCCTTCGCGCCGCACCCGAACGCAGCCAAGCTGTGGATGGAATACATCTACTCCGACGAAGGTCAGGCGCTTTGGCTGAAGGGCTATTGCCACCCGATCCTGTTCACCGACATGGCCGCCCGCAACGCCATCCCGGCGGATCTGCTGGCCAAGCTCCCCGACCCGGCGCTCTACGCCAAGGCCGTCTTCCCGTCCCTTGACGTCCAGGCTGCCGCCAAGAAGACCATCAGCGAAGGCTGGGACAGCGTCGTCGGGGCGAATGTCCAATAGTCTCGACACTGCCAGTGAAATGGCACCGATGGCCGACCCGGGGATACCCGGGCCGGCCACGGCTTTGCCCGCCCCGCGCCGCGGCGGCGGCTTCGCACAATTCACCCAATATCTGGGCGTCGCGCCGTTCCTGATCTTTGCACTGCTGTTCTTGATCATCCCGACGCTGAACCTCGCAGTCAGCGCCTTCTACGATGTCGACGGGCACTTCACCTTCAACAACATCATCGAGCTCAGGCGTCAAAACATCCTCGACGCCTACTGGATATCGATCCGCGTCTCTGCGGCTTCCGCCGGCCTCGGCGCGTTGATCGGCCTCGTCATCGCGCTCGCCGTCATCCGCGGCAATCTGCCGGGCTGGCTGCGTTCCGCCGTAATGACCTTTTCGGGCGTCGCCTCGAACTTCGCGGGTGTGCCGCTCGCCTTCGCCTTCGTCGCAAGCCTCGGCCGCCTCGGCATGGTGACGGTGGTGCTGAAGCTTTTCGGCTTCGATCTCTACAAGACCGGTTTCAATCTCTTGAGCTTCTGGGGTCTCACGGTCACCTACCTCTATTTCCAGATTCCGCTGATGATCCTGATCATCGCCCCCGCCGTTGACGGCCTCCGCAAGGAGTGGAGCGAAGCGGCGCAGACGCTCGGCGCCTCGCCCTTCCAGTTCTGGCGTTATGTCGGGCTGCCGGTGCTGTGGCCCAACCTCTTGGGCACCATCTCGCTGCTGTTCGCCAATGCCTTCGGCGCCATCGCCACGGCCTATGCGCTTACCGGCTCGTCGCTGAACATCGTTCCTATCCTGCTCTACACGCAGATCAGTGGCGACGTGCTGCACAATCCCGGCCTTGGCGCAGCACTGGCGCTCGGCATGATCCTCATCACCGGAATCGCCAACGTCATCTATCTGGTGGTGCGCACGCGCGCCGAGCGGTGGCTCAAATGAAGCAGAACCGAACCTGGGCCTGGATCGTCTTCATCGTCGGTGCGGCCTATTTTATCATCCCGCTGGTCGCGACGGTGGTCTTCTCGCTGCGCATGCGCCGCGACTACCTTTCCTTCGACGCCTACACCTCCGTGCTGTTCGACAAGCAGTTCCACGCCACCTTTGGCTACTCCCTGCTGATCAGCCTCTTCACCGTCGTCGTCGGACTCATCGTCACCGTACCGGCTGCCTATCTCGTGCGGCTGCGCCTGCCGCAGCTTCGTCCTTTCGTCGAATTCGTCACGCTGCTGCCGCTCATCATCCCGCCGATCATCTTGGTCTATGGCTACATCAAGATGTACAATACGAGTTCGGTGCTGCCACTCACCGGCACCGCGATCGGCACCGACATTCTGTTGATCCTCAGCTATGTCGCGCTCGGCCTGCCCTACATGTATCGCGCCGTCGACACCGGCATGCGCACCATCGACGTGCAGACCCTAACCGAGGCCGCGACCATCATGGGCGCGCGCCAGTTCACCATCATCACGCAGATCATCCTGCCCAACATCATGATCGCCGTGCTCTCCGGTGCCTTCCTGACCTTCGCCATCGTCATCGGCGAGTTCACCATGGCGAGCCTCCTCGGCCGTCCGTCCTTCGGTGTCTATCTGCAGCGTATCGGTATCTCGAAATCCTACGAACCCGCGGCGCTCGCCGTGATCTCTTTCGCCATCACCTGGGGCGCCATGGGCATGATCCAGCTCCTGTCGCGGTTCGCCCCGCGCACCGCCGTACGGAACAACTGACATGACCGACGCCTTCCTCAAGATCGAAGCGATCACCAAGAGCTTCAAAGACAATCAGGTAGTCAAAGGCGTCGATCTCGCCTTCAACAAGGGCGAGTTCGTCTCGCTGCTCGGCCCCTCCGGCTGCGGCAAGACCACGATCCTCAGGATAATCGCCGGCTTCGAACGCCCGACCTCGGGCGCGATCGTCGTCGACGGCAAGGACATCACCGATCTGCCGCCCAACCAGCGCAAGATCGGAATGGTGTTCCAGGCCTATGCGCTGTTTCCCAACATGAACGTCGCCGACAATATTGGCTTCGGATTGAAGATCGCAGGCGCCCCGCGCCAGGAACGTGACGCCCGCACCGAGGAAATGCTGAAGCTCATCGGCCTGCCCGGCTATGGCAAGCGCTTCCCGTTCGAACTGTCCGGCGGCCAGCAGCAGCGCGTTGCTCTCGCCCGCGCCATCGCGCCGCGCCCGAGTATGCTGCTGCTCGACGAACCTCTCTCGGCGCTCGACGCCAAAATCCGCGTCAGCCTGCGCGAAGAAATCCGCGCCATCCAGCGCGAACTCGGCATCACCACTGTCTTCGTGACCCACGACCAGGAGGAGGCGCTCTCGATCTCCGACCGCATCGTCGTGATGAACGCCGGTAAGGTCGAGCAGTTCGGCACGCCCTTCGAAATCTACAACAAACCGCAGACCCGCTTCGCCGCGACCTTCGTCGGCACGCTCAATACGCTCGACGCCAAGGTGGTCGATGCCGCGACGAAGACCGTCAGCATCGACGGCCAGACCGCCGCCATCCCGGCCCTGCCGGCGCGTGCCAAGACGGGCGACACCGTCGCTTTGACGATGCGGCCCGAAGCGGTGTCGCTCGCCAACGGCACCACCAAAGACATCACGCTCGACGGGACGGTGACCGAAGTCGCCTTTCTCGGCGCAGTGATCCGTCTCAAGGTGAAACTCGGCGAAAACATCGTCGCCCTCGACACCTTCAACGACCAGCGCAGCCCGCCGCCCAAATACGGCGAAGCCGTCAAGGTGACGCTATCAGGCAGCGACGTGCTGGTGCTCGAGGCGTAGCCAGGGTCGATGCACGCGGCTATGGTCGCGCTCATGCAAAATCCCTTCGTAACCACTGACTGGCTCGCCGCGCATCTGAGCGATCCGACACTCGCGATCCTCGATGGCAGCTGGTTCCTCCCCGCCGCCAATCGCAAACCGCTCGAGGAATATCTCGCGGGCCACATCCCTGGCGCAGTGTATTTCGACATCGACGCTATCGCCGACAGATCGAGCGGGCTGCCGCACATGCTGCCGGAGCCCGAAGCGTTCGCGGCGGCTGTGGGCGCGCTGGGCGTCGGCAACGGAATGACCATCGTCATCTACGACGAGGCTGGTCTCTCTTCCGCTCCCCGCGTGTGGTGGGAGTTCTCCACCATGGGAGCCAAGGACATCCGCATCCTCGAGGGCGGCGGCCCCAAATGGCGCGCCGAAGGCCGACCGCTCGAAGCCGGTGAGACCACGCGGCCGCCCGCCCTCTTCACACCCGCTTTCAACCCGGCGCTGCTGCGCAGCTTCGATCAGGTGAAGGCGGCGTTGGGCAAGCAGCAGATTGCCGACGCGCGACCAGCAGGCCGGTTCGCAGGACGCGATCCGGAACCGCGTCCCGGCTTGCGATCGGGGCATATGCCGGGAGCCGTGAGCCTGCCAGCCATGGACCTGACGCGCAACGGCATGTTGAGGCCGACGGCTGAGCTGACGCAGATGTTCGATGCAGCGGGTGTCGATTTCGACAAGCCGATCATCACCAGCTGCGGTTCGGGCGTCACGGCCTCGACGCTGATGCTGGCGCTAAAGCTCGCGGGAGCCAGAGACGTCGCAGTTTATGACGGCTCATGGAGCGAATGGGGCGGACGGCCCGACGCGGACATCGTCAAGGACCAGTAGCGCCTGTATCGCCGCCTCGGTGACGGTTTGCGCCACCTGCCCGCGATGTACGCGAGGAATTCACCTACCGCGCAGACCCGATGCAATCTCTCCGCCGTCATGGCCGGGCTCGACCCGGCCACCCAGCGGAACGTGCGGTTGGGTCCCCGGGTCAAGCCCGGGGATGACGACTGGGAGAACTGTGGATTCGTCAAGACCAAGGGCGGCTCAAGCGGCCGCCCTTTGCTTGTCATGCGTACGAATTGATAGCTGAGCTCAGCCCTTGTTCTTGTTGTAGACGTCGAACACCACGGCGCCCAGCAGCACCAGGCCCTTGATGACCTGCTGCCAGTCGATGTTGATGCCCATGATCGACATGCCATTGTTCATCACACCCATGATGAACGCGCCGATGACCGACCCGGCCACTTCGCCCACGCCGCCCAGCGCCGAAGCACCGCCGATGAACACCGCCGCGATCACGTCGAGCTCGAAACCCTGCCCGGCCTTTGGCGTCGCTGTGTTGAGGCGCGCCGCAAAGATCAGGCCAGCCAGCGCAGCGAGCACGCCCATATTGACGAACACCCAGAACGTCAGCCGCTCGGTCTTGATGCCCGACAGCGCTGCCGCCTTGACGTTGCCGCCCATCGCATAGACGCGGCGGCCAATGGTCGTCTTCTTGGTGACGAACACGAACAGCGCGATGAGGATGCTCATCACAACCAGGACGTTCGGCAGGCCTTTGTAGTTCGCGAACGAGTAGACGAGGAAGAGCGTCAGCCCCGCGATCACCAGGGTCTTGATGGCGAACAGGCCAAAATTTTCGGCCTCGTAGCCGTGACGCTCACGCGAGGCGCGCGAACGAAGGCCGAAGAACACATAGGCCAGAATACCGATCATACCGATCAGCATCGTGGTTGAGTGCAGCACGATGCCTGTGCCGACGACATTCTTGCCGGCGGCATCGACGGTCGGCGCGACCACGGTCCATGCACCGATGACGTCGGGGATGAAGCCGGCGCTGAGCAGCTGAAACTCCGTGGGGAACGGACCAACCGAAGCACCACCGAGAACCGCCAGCGCCAGGCCCTTGAACACGAGCATGCCGGCGAGCGTCACGATGAAGCTCGGGATCTTATGGTAGGCGATCCAGTACCCCTGCGCCGCGCCGATCACACCGCCAATCGCCAGACACGCAATGGCCGCGACGATCGGATAGCGGAGCACCACGAGGAACTCGAACCCGCCCTCATAGTGCCAGCCGACCATCATCAACGCAGCAAGCGCGCCGATGAAGCCGGATACCGAACCGACGCTGAGGTCGATGTGACCGGCGACGATCACCAGCAGCATGCCGAGCGCCATGATGATGATGTAGCTGTTCTGGAGGATCAAGTTCGTGAGGTTCACCGGCTTGAACAGCACGCCGTTTGTGGTGAACTGGAAGAAGATCATGTTCGCGATCAGCGCGAGCACTAGGCCGTAGTCCCGCAGATTGGCGTACAGCGCGGCAAAGCCGCCCGGTGCAGCCTGCGGTGCTTCGGCGACGATTGCTCCCGGCGGGGTCTGCGCGGTTTCCGTGGTCATGATGCTGCCTTCGCTTCCCCGCGCACGATGGCGCGCATGATCTTTTCCTGGCTGGCCTCGGCCGACGCCATCTCGCCGACGATGCGGCCCTCACTCATCACATAGATTCGATCGGTGATGCCGAGCAGCTCGGGCATTTCCGATGAAATGACCAGCACCGCTTTGCCTTCAGCGGCGAGCTTGGCGATAATCGTGTAAATCTCGTACTTCGCGCCGACATCGATGCCGCGCGTCGGCTCATCGAGGATCAGTACATCGGGATTGGCGAACAGCCACTTGCTCAGCACCACCTTCTGCTGATTGCCGCCCGACAGATTGCCCGTCTTCTGATAGACGCTGGACGACCGGATGTTCGTCTTCTTGCGATAGTCGTTGGCGACGTCGAGTTCCTTCAGGTCGTCGATGACCGTGAAGTTCGATACGGCGCCGAGATTGGCGAGCGTCGTGTTGTGCTTGATGTGATCGATGAGGTTGAGGCCGTAGGTCTTGCGATCCTCGGTCACATAGGCGATGCCCTGCTCGACCGTGCGGCCAACCGAAGACGTGTCGATCTTCTTGCCGTTCAGCCACACTTCGCCCGTGATGCGCCGGCCGTAGGACCGGCCGAACACACTCATCGCGAATTCGGTGCGGCCCGAGCCCATCAGGCCCGCAATGCCGACAACCTCGCCCTTGCGGACCTCGACATTGATGCCCTTGATCACCTGACGGTCGGCATGCTGCTGATGATACACCGACCAGTTCTTCACCTGGAACACGATTTCGCCGATATGCGGCGTGCGCGGCGGGAAGCGGTCTTCGAGCGGACGGCCCACCATCGAGGTGATGATGCGGTCTTCCGAAATCTCTTCCTTGTTCAACGTCTCGATCGTCTGCCCGTCGCGGATGATCGTGATCCGGTCGGCGACTTTCGAAACCTCGTTGAGCTTGTGCGAAATGAGGATCGACGAAATCCCCTGCCCCTTGAACTCGAGCAGCAGATTGAGCAGGCGCTCACTGTCCTTTTCGGACAGGCTCGCCGTCGGCTCGTCGAGAATGAGAAGCTTGACGTCCTTGCTCAGCGCCTTGGCGATCTCGACCAGCTGCTGCTTGCCGGTGCCGATGTTGGTGATGAGCGTTTTGGGATCTTCGCTGAGACCCACCTTCTTCAGTAGAGCGCGCGTCCGCGTCTCATTGGCATTCCAGTCGATGACGCCGAACTTGGCCCGCTCATTGCCCAGGAACATGTTCTCGGCAATCGACAGCATCGGAACCAGCGCCAGTTCCTGATGGATGATGACGATGCCCATCCGCTCGCTGTCATGGATGCCTTTGAAGTGGCACTCCTGCCCGCGATAGACGATCTGCCCGTCATAGCTGCCATGCGGGTAAACGCCCGACAGCACCTTCATCAGTGTCGATTTTCCGGCGCCGTTTTCACCGACGATCGCGTGAATTTCACCGTCGCGCACATCCAGATTGACGTCCGACAGCGCTTTCACGCCCGGAAACGTCTTGGTGATGTTGCGCATCTCGAGGATGGTTTCTGCCAATCCCGTTCCCCATCAGGCCTGACGCAAGGCCAATTCTAGCTGCCCCGAAGACGAACGAAAAGGGGTCCCGCTTGCGCGAGACCCCGATTTGATCGCAGGCGGACCTTACTTCAGGTCTTCTGCTTTGATGTAGCCCGAGTCGACGACCAGCTTCTGGTAGTTGGTCAGGTCAACCGAGAACGGCGTCAGCAGGATCGAGGGAACGATCTTGACGTCGTTGTTGTAGGTCTTGGTGTCGAGGCCTTCCGGCGTGCCGCCCGACACAACGGTGTCGACGAGTTCGGCAGTGGTCTTGGCCAGTTCACGGGTGTCCTTGAACACGGTCGAGTACTGCTCGCCGGCAATGATGCCCTTGACCGACGGGGTCTCGGCGTCCTGACCGGTAACGATCGGCCACGGCTGATCGGCAGTGCCATAACCAACGCCGCGGAGCGACGAGATGATGCCACGGCTCAGACCATCGTACGGGGCCAGCACGCCATCAACGCGGCTGCCGTCCGAGTAGGTGGCCGACAGGAGGTTGTCCATGCGGGCCTGCGCAACGGCGCCGTCCCAACGGAGCGTACCAACCTTGTCCATGCCCATCTGGCCGGACTTCACGACGATGTCGCCCGAGTCGATCATCGGCTGCAGGACAGACATGGCGCCGTCATAGAAGAAGAAGGCGTTGTTGTCGTCCGGCGAACCGCCGAACAGTTCGACGTTCCACGGCTTGGTGCTGGGGAAACGTTCCTTCAGGCCCTGGACGAGCGAATTCGCCTGGAGCACGCCCACGCCGAAATTGTCGAACGTGGTGTAGTAGTCAACATTCGCGCTCGCCTTGATCAGGCGGTCATACGCGAACACTTTGGTGCCGGCATCGGCAGCCTTCTGCAGGGCGTCCGACAGCGTGGTGCCATCGATCGACGCGATGATCAGGGCCTTGGCGCCCTTGGTGACCATGTTCTCGATCTGCGCGAGCTGGTTCGGGATATCGTCTTCTGCGTACTGCAGGTCGACGGTGTAGCCCTTGGCTTCGAGCGCGGCCTTGAGCGAGTCGCCGTCAGAAATCCAACGGAGCGAGGACTTCGTCGGCATCGCGATACCGATAAGGCCCTTGTCCTGCGCGAAGGCCTGGCCGGCCAGCGCCACGGCGCTGATCGCGACCGCTGCCATAAGAAGTTTCGTAAGTTTCACGTGCGTCCTCCCGGAACGGTGATGTGATGGCTGCAAGCAGCCGGGTAGTCAGATTTAGCCGTTGAGTCGACTTGGGGGATTGTTCGGAGCGAGGCAACGGACGGACCGATGACTCCTCATACTAGCGAGTACCATAGTCGCGCAGGCATTGGCCCGCGTTCCTACCAAAGTACCCGAAACGCCTCCCGATCGTCGGCCTTTGCGGCCCTTCTCGTGCTGAATGTGCACGGGCCGGGAAGCTAGAGTAGTCAGATAATCTTGTAAAGTGTGCTGCAAATCTCCTCCGTATCGAGATTAACGGTAGAATTGAAAGCGCTGTCAAAAGCCTCGCATCGCGGTATTTTTGTTATCCGAAAGTGCGACCGGTCCCTCTCAGACACACCCTTTCATAAAAAACCGAAAGCCGATAAGGTTCTCAAGTTGTCAGATATCTGAGGGGATATGACAGACTCCACGAAAGTTTCCAGCCGGGAGGGTCGGACCGCTCCCACGGCCACTTCGGTCGTGGCCGAAGCGCTTGTCCAGATGGTATTGGGCGAGATGGCGCCGGGCCAGTCCATGCCGAGCGAAGGCGAACTCGCGACACGCTTCAACGTCAGCCGCCTGACCGTACGCGAGGCGGTCAAGATGCTTGCTGGCAGGGGCCTGCTCGATGTCGGCCGCGGTCGCCGCGCCGTGGTGAAGGAGCCCACAGGAGCGGCGTTCGCCGACTTCTTATCGACCGTCATCCAGAACGACCCGAAGGGGCTATTCGATCTCATCGAACTTAGAATGTCGCTCGAAGTTCAGTCGGCGACGCTCGCGGCGCGAAGAGGGACGCGGGCTGGGCTGGCGGCCTTGGAGAGTGCGATCGAGGGAATGCGCGACGCCTCGGCACAAAGCGCGAAGGGCGTGAACGTCCAGGCTGCGGAGGAGCGCTTCCATCTCCATGATCGCGGCTTCCACGAAGCCATTGCGCTATCGAGCGGCAACCGGCTGGTGTCCTACTTGTTCGAGGCGATGGCGACGCCGTTACAGCGCAGCTTCCATCTGAGCCGCAAAGGCCACGACGCGCGCGGTCACACCGAAAGCGACACGATCGCGGCGCATGAAGCAATCCTGTCTGCCATCCGCGAAGGCAACCCGAAAGCTGCTGGCGCGGCCATGCGCGCTCACCTTGAAGACACCGAGCGCGACATCCGCTCGGCCCTCGGTGCCAGCCCGGCTGACCATGTGATCTGGGGTCCCCCAGATGCGTGAATGAGAACTGGGCGTCGCTACCCAGGCACTTCGGCAAGTGCCGGCGCCACGATAGCGGCAGCGAGTAACCCCAGAAACGCACGACGTCCCATGATGTCCCCTAACATCGGTTGAAGCCTGTCAGGCGACTATATCGCTGGAAAGCAGAGGACATCCAGCCCAGTTACTTGCAGGGCCAGGCAAACGACGAGCGGCTACCCGTGATTGATCATGATGTGGCGCACGGCGGTGTAATCCTCGAGCGCATAGACGGACATGTCCTTGCCATAGCCGGACTGCTTCAGCCCGCCATGCGGCATCTCATTGACCAGCATGAAATGCGTATTGATCCACGTACATCCGTACTGGAGCCGCGACGCAGTCTGCATCGCCTTGCTGACGTCCCTCGTCCACACCGATGAGGCGAGACCGTAGTCGCTGTCGTTGGCCCAGGCGACCGCGTCGTCGGGATCGGTGAAGCGGGTGATCGAGACCACTGGGCCAAACACTTCGCGGCGCACGATCTCGTCCGACTGGAGGGCGCCGGCGACAACCGTGGGCTCGTAGTAGAAACCACCCTCGCCTGCCATATGGCCGCCGGTCGCGATCCTGATGTGCGGCAACTCGGCGGCACGTTCGACAAAGCTCGCCACCCGATCGCGCTGCCGCTTCGAAATCAACGGCCCGATCTCGTTGATGCTGTCGTCCTGCTGGTTGAACTTGATCGAGGACACGGCCGCAGACAGATCGGCGACAAGATTGTCGTGGATCTTTGGGCCGGCATAGATGCGGCAGGCCGCGGTACAGTCCTGCCCGGCATTGTAGTAGCCAAAGGCCCGTAGACCATTGACCACCGCTTCGAGATCGGCGTCGTCATAGACGATGACGGGGGCCTTGCCGCCCAACTCCAGATGCGTCCGTTTCACCGATTTGGCGGCGGCCTCAAGCACCTTCTTTCCCGTCGATATGTCGCCGGTAATCGAGATCATGTTGATCTTAGGGTGATTGATCAGCGCATTGCCCACCGACGCGCCACGTCCGAGGATGACGTTGACGACGCCTTCGGGAAGCACGTCGGCAAACACTTTCGCGAGCTTCAGCGCAGTGAGCGGCGTCTGCTCGGACGGCTTGAAGACCACGGTGTTGCCGCCCGCGATGGCTGGAGCAAGCTTCCATGCCATCATCATCAGCGGATAATTCCACGGCGCGATCGACCCGACGATGCCGATCGGATCGCGCCGAACGAACGATGTGTGGCCGGGCAGGTACTCGCCCCCCACCTGCCCCGGCATCGAGCGGATGGCCCCCGCGAAGAAGCGCCAGCAATCGACGATCGCCGGAATCTCGTCATTGAGCACGGCGTTGATCGGCTTGCCGCAATTCAGCGCTTCAAGCGTGGCGAAACCAATTGCATCGGCCTCGATCGCTGCAGCAATCTTGAGGAGATAGCCGGAGCGCTGTGCCGGCGTGGTACGCGACCAGGTCTTGAACGCCGCCTCCGCCGCCGCAACGGCCGCGTCGAGCTGCGACGACGAGGCCTCGGGCACGCCCTTGATGAGCTGGCCGGTTCGCGGATTAAGCACCCGCTCTTCGACCTCGGTGCCCGGTTCGAATTGCGAGCCGATCAGCATTTGCGTGTCCATCGGAATTCCTCCTACTTGCCCATGCCGGAGACAGTGTCTCCGTCGCGGGTCAGATAATACGCAGCGAGAATGGGCAGGAACGTCACCAGCACGACAAACATGGCAACTACGTTGGTCACCGGGCGCTGGCGCGGCCGGATCAGCTCTTCCAGCATCCACAACGGCAGCGTCTGCTGCTGGCCGGCGGTGAACGTCGTGACGATCACCTCATCGAAGCTCAGCGCGAAGGCGAGCATGCCACCCGCGAGCAGCGCCGTACCGATATTGGGCAGGATGACGTGGCGGAACGTCTGGAAGCCGTCGGCGCCCAAATCCATCGAGGCCTCGACGAGAGAGCCCGAGGTCCGCCGGAAGCGCGCCACGGCGTTGTTGTAGACGACGACGATGCAGAACGTTGCGTGCCCCAGAACAATGGTCCAGAAGCTTGGCGGAATCTCGAACAGATTGAACGCCGAGCGCAGTGCAATGCCTGTGATGATACCCGGCAACGCAATCGGCAGGATCACCAGCAGCGAGATCACCTCGCGCCCGAAGAACTTGCTGCGCGAGACGGCTGCAGCGCAGAGCGTACCGAGGATCAGCGCAAACAATGTCGAGATCGATGCGACCTGCACCGACAGCGTCAGCGCCTGCCAGATATCGACGCGGCCCCACGCCACCGCGAACCATTTGAGCGTCAGCCCTGGCGGCGGCCACTGGAAGCTCTTCTCCTCGGTCGTGAACGCGTAGACGAAAATCAGCAGCAGCGGCAGCAACAGGAACGCGATGCCCGCACCTGCCGCCAGCTTCAACGGCCATGACGCGCCATTCCCCGCTTCAGAGCGCATCGAAGGCCCCTGCCTTGCGCGCGCCCCACAGATAAAGGCCCATAATCACCACCGGAACGACCGTGAACGCCGCCGCCAGCGGGATATTCCCGGCCGTGCCCTGCTGTGTGTAGACGACCTGTCCGATGAACAGCCGTCCGTTCCCGACGATCTGCGGAATGATATAGTCGCCCAGCGTCAGCGAGAAGGTGAAGATCGAGCCCGCAACGATCCCCGGCAGGGCCAGCGGAAAGATCACATGTCGGAAAATCGTGACCGGCGGCGCACCAAGATCGGCAGCCGCATCGATGAGGTTAACCGGCACCCGCTCCACCGCCGCCTGAATCGGCAGGATCATGTAGGGCAGCCAGATATAGAGGAACACAAGGAACGTGCCGATGAACGAGAAGCTCAGCGAGTTGCCGCCGATCACCGGGATCGCTAGGATCGCGTCGAGCGCCGGCGTGATGTGCAACTGCTCGAAGACCCAGCCGACGATCCCCTCCTTGGCAAGGATCAGTTTCCACGCATAGACCTTGACCAGATAGCTCGACCACAGCGGCAGCATGACCGCCAGATAGAACACCGCTTTCCACCGGCCCTTGGCATAGCGCGCAGCGTAATAGGCAATCGGAAACGCCACGACTATCGAGCCCAGCGTCACCAGTGCCGACATCACCACCGTGCGCACGATGACATCGAGATTCTGCGGCTTGAACAGCTCGGCATAGGTCGCGAGCGTGAACTCGCGCACGACGAGGCCCGAGAAGTCGTCGATGTGGAAAAAGCTCTGCAGCAGCAGCGTGAACAGCGAGCCCAGATAGACGATCCCGAGCCACAGCGCAGCCGGCGTCAGCAACAGGAACACGAACAGCTTCGGCTGCCGCCAGAACAGATCGCTCAGCCCACCGAATATGCCGCCCCGTCCGGGCAGAACCGCCGCCTCGCTGCTCATGCCGGCTCCATCAGATGGATGGCGTCCTTGGCAAAGCCGAGCGTCACTTTCTGCCCTTCGCCCGGCATTATTTCCGTCGATGGCACGGATGCATGAAGCTGCGTGCCGTTGAGATCGATGAGAAGCCGGATCGTCGGACCGAGATAGCTCCGCGAAATGATCGTACCGGTCATCCGCGAGACATTATTGCCCGACGCCATGACATGGATCGCCTCGGGGCGAAGACTGGCCCACCGCCGCTCGCCCACGATCGAATAAACGAACTCCGGCGACAGCACGTTCGACGAGCCGACGAAGTCGGCAACAAAGCGCGATTGCGGCCGCTTGTAGATGTCCTCGGGCGTGCCGATCTGCTGCACCTTGCCGTCGCTGAACACGGCGACACGGTCGGCCATCGACAGCGCCTCGCCCTGATCGTGGGTGACAAAGACGAACGTGATGCCGAGAGCCTTCTGCAGGGCCTTGAGCTCGTCCTGCATCGACTCGCGCAGCTTGAGATCGAGCGCGCCCAGCGGCTCGTCGAGCAACAGCACCTTGGGTTGGTTGACGATGGCCCGCGCCAGCGCCACGCGCTGCCTTTGACCTCCAGAAAGCTGGCCCGGCTTACGATTGCCGTACCCACCCAGCCGCACCATGTCGAGCGCTTCCTCGGCCTTCTTCCGCCGGATCACCCTGGGGACTTTCTTGAGCATCAGCGAGAAAGCGACATTGTCCAGCACGTTGAGATGCGGAAACAGCGCGTAGTCCTGGAACACCGTATTAACGTTGCGCCGGTACGGCGGAACACCCTCGGCCGTCTCGCCGAAAATCTCGATGTGCCCGGAGGTCGGCTGCTCGAACCCGGCGATCAAGCGCAGACATGTCGTCTTGCCCGAACCTGACGGCCCAAGCATCGCGAAAAACTCGCCCGGCACGATCTCGAGATCCACCTCGTCCATGGCTTTCACCATGCCGAAATGACGCGAGACCTTTTGGAGAGAAACGGCTGAGTTCATCGGCTGGCGCCCTGTTCCAGCGGGAAGATGAGGGCAGTGTTGCCCGCCCTCATCCCAAAGTCCATCAGCCGCCCATCACGCCGATATAGTCGCTCACCCAGCGATTGTACGGCACACACGCATCGGCCTGCGTCGCGCACTTGGCCGTCGGCGTGCGCCAGAACTTGATCTTGGCGAAATTGTCGAAGCCGTTGAAGGCGCAGCCATCGTCGGTCAGGAGTTCATTGCCCTTGCACGCGGCAGGAACAACAGGGACCGAGCCGAACCAGTAGGCGACGTCACCCTGCACCTTGGGCTGCAGCGAATGCTCCATCCACATATAGGCGCAATTGGGATGCGGCGCGGCCGCGGCGAGCATCGTCGTGTCGGCCCAGCCCGTCGCACCTTCGACCGGGATGGTCGAGGCGATCGGCGCCGGCGGGTCCTGGAACTGCAGCGCGCCCACCTGATACGGCCACGAACCAGAAGCCACCACACCCTCGGTGTTGAAGTCTTCGATCTGCACTGCGGCATCGTGCCAATAACGGCCAACCAGCTTGCGCTGCCCCTTCAGCAGTTCGAGCACCGCAGCATATTGCGTCTCGTTGAGTTCATAGGGGTCCTTGATGCCGAGCGATGGGTCCTTGGTCATCAGATAGTTCGCGGCATCGGCGATGTAGATCGGGCCGTCATAGGCCTGCACGCGCCCGGCATTCGTCTTGCCGTCGGGAAGGTTCTGTTCCTCGAAGACGACGTTCCAGCTCGTCGGCGCGGTCGGGAAGGTGTTGGTGTTGTACATCAGCACGTTCGGTCCCCACTGATAGGGCACGCCGTAATGCTTACCGTCGACAGTGTACCAGGGCGAACTCTGCAGCCGCTCGTCGACCGATTTGAAGCTCGGTATGAGATCGGTATTGACCGGCACGACCTTGCCGCCGGCCACAAGGCGCAGCGACGCATCGCCGGAGGCGGTGACGAGGTCGAACCCGCCATTGTTCATCAGCGTGACCATTTCGTCGGAAGTGGCGGCGGTCTTGACCTCGACCTTGCAGCCGCTGGCCTTCTCGAAATCGCTGACCCAATCGATCGTCGCGTCGCTTTCGCCGCGCTCGATGTAGCCCGGCCAGGCGACAATCGACACAGCGCCCTCCCCCGCACCAATTGCAGTTGGCATGTCCTGCGCCAAAATCGCGCCGTTCATCGCCGCCATCGCGGTAAACGCGACCCCGGCCCTCAGAATGGATTTCATTATTGATCTCCCTGCTCGGGAGCCGGGCCGATGCGCCACGGCACTCCCCTGAAAAGGAGCCTATAACGGACGTTAACAATCGCAAATTTATTCGACCGAAGGGAAATATCGGAGAAACCGATACCTATTGCCGCTGACGGGCGGCCACTTGGGCCTGTGCGATCCCGATGAAATCCCGGGCCGCCTGCGGCAACGAGGAGCCCCGACGCCAGACCATGCCCACCTGAACGACCGGCAGCGCGCCGGATATATCGCGGCTTTCGATCCGATCGCCTTCCAGCGACCACGGCCGATAGACCAGATCGGGCAGCAGCGCGACGCCAGCGCCGGTGGCCACGAGACTGCGCACCGCCTCCACCGAACGGGTGCGGAAGGCCACGTGCGGCTTGGCTCCGAGAGCCGAAAGCAGCTTGCCGGTATTTTCCTCGGTTTCGTCCACCGTCAGCATGATGAGTGGTTCGGAGGCGATATCGGGCAGTTCGATGCTCTCCGCCGACGCCAGCTTGTGACCGAGCGGCAGCCAGAGCCGATAGGGCGAGGTCTCGAAGATCTCGGCCTGCAACGCATTGCGATCGCGGAGATTGGAAATAACCATCACCGCGACGTCGAGCTCTCCGCCGATCAGCAAATGCTCGAGATAGTCGCCATTGTCCTCAATCGCCGAAACGCCCACCGCCGGATAGGCACGGCGGAACCGCGCGAGCAGATCGGACAGCACATAACCGGCCACCAGCGAGGTCACACCCAACGACAGATGGCTCGGCGGTGCGGCAGCTTCGCTGGCGAAACTGCGCCGAGCATCCTGCACATCCGCGAGAATGCGGTTGGCGTGGCGGTAGAACTGGTGCCCTTTGTGAGTGATCGTCAGCCCGCGCCGGTGGCGCTCGAACAGCGTCACGCCCAGATCGGATTCAAGTTCCTTGATCGCCTCGGTAACCGCCGACTGGCTGATCGAGAGACTCTGCGCCGCCCCGGAAACAGTGCCTTCCTCCGCCACAGCGATAAAATATTGAAGCTGCCGAAGGGTGAAAGCCATTTGCGGATAATGCATTGGCCTGCGCCATTTGGAAGGGTCGACGCGACCGGCACGGCTGGTTAAGGTCGCTTTGGGAAGCGGCTTGGCAATTAGGATACGAGACTTTGTCGATCAAAGCCGCGATCTACCACCTTACGCACTACAAATATGACCGCCCGGTTGTCCTTGGGCCGCAGATCATCCGGTTGAAACCGGCGCCGCATTCCAAGACCAAGGTCCTGAGCCACTCGCTCAAGGTCTATCCCGAAAAGCACTTCGTCAATTTGCAGCAGGACCCTTACGGCAACTGGCTGAGCCGGCATGTCTTCCCCGATCCTGTGACGGAACTGAAGATCGAGGTCGATCTCGTCGCCGATATGACTGTCTACAATCCGTTCGATTTCTTCGTCGAAGAAAGCGCCGATGTCTGGCCGTTCGTGTACCCGGACAATCTGCGCGACGATCTGTCGATCTATATGAAGCCGCAGCCGGCCGGGCCGGAGCTTGCGAGATTTCTCGCGACGGTCGATCGCACACCGCGCAGCACAGTCGACTTCGTCATCGAGCTGAACGCGCATGTGCAGAGCCGGATCGGCTATATCGTGCGCATGGAAACCGGCGTCTATGAGCCGGAGGAGACGCTGGCGAGAGCGCAGGGATCGTGTCGCGACAGCGGCTGGCTGCTCGTCGAGGCGCTGCGGCATCTGGGGTTCGCGGCGCGCTTCGTGTCCGGCTATCTGATCCAGTTGAAGCCCGATTTGGTATCGCTCGATGGCCCGGCCGGGACGTCGGTGGATTTCACCGACCTCCACGCCTGGTGCGAGGTCTACCTCCCCGGCGCTGGCTGGATCGGGCTCGACCCGACGTCAGGCCTCCTCACCGGCGAGAGCCATATCCCTCTCGCGGCGACGCCGCACTACAACAACGCCGCGCCGATCAGTGGGGTGGCCAGCTTCGCCAATGTCGATTTCGCCTTCGACATGAAGGTGACCCGCGTCGCCGAACATCCGCGCATCACCAAGCCCTTCTCCGACGAGAGCTGGGCGCGTCTCAACAATCTCGGCCACCACGTCGATAGCGTGCTGGAGCAGAACGACGTTCGCCTGACCATGGGCGGCGAGCCGACCTTCGTGTCGATCGATGATTTCGAGAGTGGCGAATGGAACACCGACGCTGTCGGGCCGACCAAGCGCGACAAGGCGGATGCCCTGATCCGGCGCCTGCGCGAAAAGATCGCGCCGGGTGGCTTTCTCCACTACGGCCAGGGTAAATGGTACCCCGGCGAGACTCTACCGCGCTGGACCTTCTCGCTCTATTGGCGCCGCGACGGGCTACCAGTATGGCGCGACGAGAAGCTGGTGGCCACGGAAGCGCAGCAGACCGGTGCGACGCCGGAGAGCGCCAGCAAATTCCTCGCGAACTTCGCTGAGAATCTCGGCCTGTCGGGCGATACAATCGACGCGGCTTATGAGGACCCGGGCGAGTGGCTGCTGAAGGAAGCAAAGCTTCCCAGCAACGTCGATCCGTCCAACTCGGAACTCGACGACGCCGAAGCGCGCTCGCGCATGGCCAAAGTCTTCGAGCACGGGCTGACCTCACCGACCGGTTACGTGCTGCCGGTACAGCGCTGGAACGCTATCGCCGCCAAATCTCACTGGGTCAGCGAGAAATGGAAGACCCGCCGCGGCAAGCTGTTCCTCGCCCCCGGCGACTCTCCCGCGGGTTATCGCCTGCCCCTGACCTCACTGAAGCATCTCGACGCGACGAGCTATCCCCATGTGGTGCCGCGCGACCCGATGCGGCCGGTGAATGATTTGCCACCAGCTGAGCAATTGCTGCGCGCCAAGACGCAGCCGACAAAATCGTTCACCGCCGATGCTGGCAATCAGCAGGACCGCGCCGAGCAGGTGATCTCGGAGATCGAGGGCGAGGTCCGTACCGCCGTCACGGTCGAGGTTCGCAACGGCCATCTCTGCGTCTTCCTGCCGCCGGTCGAAGAGTTGGAGGACTATCTCGAACTGGTTGCTGCGGCCGAAGAGTCAGCAAAGGCCGTTGGCCTGCCGGTCAGGATCGAGGGCTACGCGCCGCCATTCGATCCGAGGCTCAACGTTATCCGCGTCGCACCGGACCCGGGAGTGATCGAGGTCAACATCCATCCCGCCGCCAACTGGGACGAAGCGGTCGCGACGACCGAGATCGTCTACGAGGAAGCCCGGCTCAGCCGGCTCGGCGCCGACAAATTCATGATCGACGGCAAGCATGTCGGCACCGGCGGCGGCAACCACGTCGTCATCGGCGGAGCGACCCCGGCGGACTCGCCATTCCTGCGGCGGCCCGATCTGCTGAAGTCGCTGGTGCTGCATTGGCAGCACCATCCGGCCCTGTCCTATTTGTTCTCCGGCCTGTTCATCGGCCCGACGTCACAAGCGCCGCGTTTCGACGAAGCGCGTCACGACTCGCTCTATGAACTTGAGATGGCGATTGCGCAGGTCCCGGCACCGGGAGACGGCCCTGCCCCCCTGCCCTGGATGGTCGACCGCCTGTTCCGCAACCTCTTGGTCGACGTCACGGGCAACACGCATCGCAGCGAAATCTGCATCGACAAGCTCTACTCGCCCGACGGCCCCACGGGTCGCCTCGGCCTGGTCGAGTTCCGCGGCTTCGAGATGCCGCCCAACGCGCGCATGAACCTCGCGCAGCAATTGCTGGTACGTTCACTCGTGGCGCGCTTCTGGACCAACCCTCTCGATGGGAAGTTCATCCGCTGGGGCACGACGCTGCACGATCGCTTCATGCTGCCGCACTTCGTCTGGGACGATTTCCTCGGCGTGCTGGCCGACCTTCGCAGCAATGGCTTTGATCTTGACGCCGAGTGGTTCGCTGCCCAGCTCGAGTTCCGTTTCCCGTTCTGCGGAGAAGTCGAATATGAGGGCATGAAGCTGACGCTGAACCAGGCGCTCGAACCCTGGCACGTGATGGGGGAACAGGGCGCCATCGGCGGCACGGTTCGCTTCGTCGACAGCTCGGTCGAGCGGCTGCAAGTGAAGCTCGAAGGCTCTGACCCCGATCGCTACATCGTCACCGCCAACAAGCGCCGCGTCCCACTGACTCCCACTGGGACAAAGGGCGTGTCGGTCGCCGGTGTCCGCTACAAGGCGTGGCAGCCGGCGAGCGGCATGCACCCCGTGCTACCGGTCAATTCGCCGCTGACCTTCGACATCTACGACACATGGACCAAGCGTTCGATTGGCGGCTGCGTCTATCACACGGCCCATCCGGGAGGCCGGAACTACGAAACCTTCCCGGTCAACGGCAACGAAGCCGAGGCGCGGCGGCTGTCCCGTTTTATCGCCGAAGGCCATACGCCCGGCAGTTTCGACCCACCAGCCGAGGAAATCCCCGGTGAATTCCCCCTCACCCTCGACCTCCGTCGGCACAACCGTCGGTAACATCGACCATTTTCAGCCCAACACCCCCTTTCGGAAGCCAGCCATAATCGGTAGCGCTACTCGCCAATGGACAAGCGGAATCAGCGTCAGACTCCGGAAAAACCCAAGCGGCCAGGACTGGCCGAGGGGTACCGTCTGCTCCCCGCGATTCCTGACGAAATGGTCGATGCCGAAGGCAAGATTCGCCCCGGCTGGAGCCAATTGCTGGCTGGCTTCGACGAACTGGGGCCCGACGGGCTAAGCGAGCGCTTCGAACGCGCCGACCAATACCTGCGCGACGCCGGCGTCTTCTACCGCAAATACGACGGCGCGGCGGGCAAGGAACGGGCCTGGCCGCTGGCCCATGTGCCGCTGATCATCGACGAGGACGACTGGCAGGAGATCACGCGCGGGCTCGTGCAGCGCGCCGATCTGCTGGAGCGTCTGCTGGCCGACATCTACGGCGACAACCATCTGGTGGCCCGCGGCGTGCTGCCTCCGGAGCTGGTGGCGCGTAACCCCGAATTTCTGCGCCCGGTGGTTGGGATCAAGCCATCGAGCGGGCACTACCTCCATTTCTGCGCGTTCGAGCTCGGCCGTGGCCCGGATGGCGGCTGGTGGGTGCTGGGCGACCGGACGCAGGCGCCTTCAGGCGCTGGGTTCGCGCTGGAGAACCGCGTCGCCACGACGCGCGCCCTCTCCGACATTTACTCCAAGATGCATGTGCATCGGCTGGCCGGCTTCTTCCGCGATTTCCGCGATGCGCTGAACGGCGAAGCCCGCCGCAATGACGGACGCGTCGGCATCCTGACGCCGGGGCAACACAACGAGACCTATTTCGAGCACGCGTATATCGCGCGCTACCTCGGCTTCATGCTGCTCGAAGGCGAAGACCTGGTGGTTGAAGACGGCCAGGTGATGGTCCGCACGGTTGCCGGGCTGAAGCCGGTAAGCGTGTTGTGGCGGCGCATGGATGCGAGCTTCACCGATCCGCTCGAACTGCGCGTCGACAGCCGCATAGGCACGCCCGGCATGACCGAGGCGTTGCGGCAGGGCTCGATCTCGATGGTCAATGCCATCGGCTCGGGCATCCTTGAAACGCGCGCCTTCGCCGCCTTCATGCCCAAGCTCAGCGAAGCGCTGCTCGGCGCGCCGCCGATCTTGCCGACGATTGCCACGTGGTGGTGCGGCCAGACGACCGAACGCCAGCATGTGCTCGACAATATCGATCGCATGATGATCGGCCCCGCCTTCTCGACAACGCTGCAGATCGAAGACCGCGAGTCGACCGCTTTGGGTTCGACGCTCGATGCTGCCCCCAAGGCAGCGCTCATGAAGCGGTTGATGGAGGATGGCGGACAATTCGTCGGCCAGGAGCCGGTGACCCTGTCAACGGCGCCGGTCTATGTCGACGGCAGGCTGGAGCCGCGGCCTATCACTCTGCGTGTCTATGCAGCGCGAACCGCCAAGGGCTGGACGATCATGCCCGGTGGTTTCGCACGCGTCGGCTCGACGCTCGACACGGCGGCGATCGCCATGCAGCGCGGCGGACAGGCCGCCGACGTGTGGGTCGTCTCGCGCAAGCCCGTCGAACGCATTACGCTGCTGCCGCAGGAAGGCGAGAAGCTGATCCGCAACTCGGCCGGTTCGCTGCCGAGCCGCGCCGCCGACAATCTCATCTGGCTCGGCCGCTATGCCGAGCGCTGCGAAGCGACGGTGCGTATCTTGCGCGCCTACAACGCGCGTCTCGCTGAGATCTCGAACCCCGATCTCGCGATCCTCTCCGATACGCGGACCTATCTCGAATCCATCGACGTGGACGCAACGCAGGGCCTGCCGCAGGGACTGCTGCTGGCGATCGACAGCGCCGTGCATTCGGCAAGTCAGATCCGCGATCGCTTCTCGCCCGATGGCTGGCTGGCGCTGACGGATCTGCGCAAGACCGCACGTAACTTTGCTGCCCGCGTGCAGGTGGGCGACGATGCGACGCGCGCCATGACGGTGCTGCTCAGAAAGCTCGCCGGCTTTTCGGGCCTCGTACACGAGAACATGTATCGCTTCGCCGGCTGGCGTTTCCTCGAGATCGGCCGCCGCCTCGAACGCGGCATCCAGATGGCCGGCATCACGCGCTGGCTGACGCGCAAGGAAGCGCCAGAGGGCGCGCTCGATATGCTGCTCGAGATCGGCGACAGCGTCATGACGCATCGCCGCCGCTACAATGTGGCGGCAGGCTCGAATTCCTATGTCGATCTGCTGGTGCTTGATCCGCTGAACCCGCGCTCGGTCCTGTTTCAGGTTGCCGAACTTCGTGAGCAGATCGAACGTTTGCCGGGCGGCCTGCATGAGGGCCAGTTATCGGTGACCGCCAAGGCCGTGCTGGAGCTGCAAACGCAGCTGCGCGTCGCCGAACCGGAAGACATGACTCCAGACCGGCTTGCCGAATTCGCCGCAGAGATGGGGCGCCTCGCCGGCCTCATCGCGGATGCGTATTTTGTGTAGGTC
>JBDSHC010000130.1:0-11990 GCA_039918675.1 Devosia sp. | reverse complement strand
TGTGCTGTTCGTCGGCCCGCCCGGGCTGGGCAAGACGACGCTGGCACAGATCGTGGCCCGTGAGCTCGGGGTCGGCTTCCGGGCGACCTCCGGGCCGGTAATCGCCAAGGCGGGCGATCTTGCGGCGTTGCTGACCAATCTCGAAGAGCACGACGTGCTGTTCATCGACGAGAGTCATCGGCTCAATCCGGCGATCGAGGAAATCCTCTATCCGGCGATGGAGGATTATCAGCTTGATCTGATCATCGGCGAAGGTCCGGCGGCGCGCTCGGTGCGGATCGATCTCGCCAAGTTCACGCTGATCGGGGCGACGACGCGCGCCGGGCTGCTGACCACGCCGCTGCGCGATCGTTTCGGTATTCCGGTGCGGCTGAATTTCTATACGCCCGAGGAACTGGTGCAGATCGTCGAGCGTGGGGCGCGACTGCTGGGGATCGGCATGGCGCCGGATGGTGCGCTGGAGATCGCCCGCCGCTCGCGCGGCACGCCGCGTATCGCGGGGCGGCTGCTGCGGCGTGTCACGGATTTTGCGCTGGTCGACAATGCCAAGTCGATTACCCGGGCCGTCGCCGACAAGGCGCTGTTGCGGCTCGATGTCGATGCGCGTGGGCTCGACCAGCTGGATCGACGCTATCTCAGTGTTATAGCGGAGTTCTACTCCGGCGGCCCGGTGGGCATCGAGACGATCGCTGCGGCCCTCAGCGAGCCGCGTGATGCGCTCGAGGAAATCGTTGAGCCTTATCTGATCCAGCAGGGCTTCATACAGCGCACACCGCGCGGCCGCATGCTGACAGGCCAGGCCTTCCAGCATCTTGGGATGATTGTGCCGCAAGGCTTTGTTGGGTTACAGACCAGCCTGTTCGAGGAGCCGGAGTCGGAGGGGTGATTGCGACAGTCTGTGACCATCTGCTTGGTGCCACCGGCGATCAGTCGCTGATGCGTGAGCAGCTTTTGGACGCGGACAAGCAGATCGCAAAACTCCGTGTGGACGATCTGGTGCTGGGCTGGCGCTGCGTGCAGACCACCGGCTACCGGGACGTCACTCCGGCAAGCTGGGCGTTCGCCAGTTATTTCGACGGTCTGGGCATGACCCCGGAGCCTTGCGTCGATTTCATCGAAGCGCTGGTTCGGTATGAGCCGGACGACGCTGTCGTCGCGCAGGCGGCACAGGGCAAGCTGCTCGGCCAGTTGCTCCATTTCAACGCCGCGGTCGTGATCGAGCGGGTCGAGGCGCTGGCGAAACGATCACTGCGGTTCCGCTGGCTGCTTGGCGGCGTCTATTGGTCGGTCAGCGGCGTTCAGGATGAAAAGCTCAAGGCGCGGATTCGTGCGCTGGCCGACAAGGACGGCTTCGATCGCTGGGCGGCGAGCAATGTCGGCGCGCCGGTCGATCCGACCGGGCTGACCATCGATAACCTCGCTGTCGCCTGGATCAAATTCCAGGAGGTGTCGCCAGTTGATCGCGAGCGGCTCGGCGATCTCGATCTTTTCGACGTGCCGAGAGAGACGCCAGAAAAGGGTCTCGACCTCATCGTCGCGATCCTCAAGATCGAAGACAATCCGGCCATGCTGGGCATCCTCGCGGCCGGTCTCCTGGAGGATCTGGTGCCGGCGCATGTGACGCCGTTTCTTGACCTGCTCGTGGCCGAGGCGGAGCGTAACCCGAAGCTGCGCGAGCTGCTGCGCGACGGTGTCTGGTACAATGGCGTTGATCTTGCCGTTCGCGAGCGCCTCCAGGCGGCTGTCGGGCCTTAGGGCGATTGCGAGGCCGTCCCGGCGGGCGTAGTCTCGTGTGTAAGCTTCAAACGAAGGAGGGCCCGAATGTTGAAATCACTTGCTGTGCTCCTGTCGTGCGTCAGTGTCGTCTCGCCGGTTCTTGCGAGTGAGAGCATTTTCAAATCGCCCAGCTATGCGCGAAAGTTTCTCGATCTGCACAAGGATGGACCGGGCTGGCTGCAGCTGCAGGCTGATGGCCCGCGCAGCTGGATCTATTTCCCCATGCTGCTGCAGGCACGCTGCGCCACGAGCGAAATCCGCTATTCGGTGAACTCCGACGCGCTCGACCAAGTGTTCGCGCAGCCCATGTGCGACCTCACCATGCCGGCCGGCTTGCCGGAGGACACCAAACTCAGCGCCATCAGCGTCAGTCTTGGGCCTCCACCCGTCGAGACTGTATCGGTGCAGGTGGTGTTCAACGATGGCAGCAAGAGCGACGTGCTGACTTACACCCCTTGCCCCGATATCGGCCGCGGCGTTTGCGCCGTAAGGCTGCAGTAGGCAGGACGCGCTGGACGATTGGTGGACTTCGGAGTGACCAGCGCGTGAGTGTGAGCGAGCAACGCCAGATGGTGTGCTTCGATGAGGGGGCAGCGCGTTTCCAGATGCGTGCCGCCGGCATCGCGCTGCGTGATGGATATCTGCTGGTCCATCGCGCGAGCGTCGAAGATTTCTGGACCTTGCCGGGCGGGCGCGTCGAGCGCGGCGAGAGTGCTGGCGAGACACTGGCACGCGAGATGGTCGAGGAACTGGGGCAGCAGGTGACTGTTGGGCCACTGGTCTCGATCGTCGAGAATTTCTTCGAGCTTAGTGGCCGGCGGTATCACGAGCTCGGGCTCTACCATCGCATGGATGTGCCCGACGTGTTTCCATTCTCTGTCGATGGATCGATCTGCCATCGGGTGCGGGATGGCGATAGCGACCTCGAATTCAAATGGGTTAGGGCGGAGCGGCGCGAGTTGGACGATTTGCGTTTCAAGCCGAGCGCGCTGATTGATCACATCGCTGCGGGCACCGGAGCGCTTTTGCATGTGGTCGAGCGCGAGGTCGAACCCTTGCCCTTGCTGCAGGTGCCTGCATGACCCGATCGCATCGTCACCCGGTTCGCGTCTACTACGAGGACACGGACTTTTCTGGTAACGTCTACCATGCCGCCTATCTGCATTTCTTCGAGCGGGGGCGCACCGAGTTCCTGCGGGCCGAGGGCATTCATCATTCGGAGCTGATGAAGGATGGCGTGGCTTTTGCGGTGCGGTCGATGGAGATCGATTTTCCGCGCGCGGCGCATATCGACGATGAGCTGGTGGTTGATACGGCCGTGCTCGAGATCAGTGGCGCGCGGCTGACGCTCGATCAATCGATCGAGCGGGGCGACGAGCTGATTGCGCGCGCCAAAGTGGTGGTCGTGGCGATCAAGAGCGATGGCCGCGCGACACGTTTGCCGCGCAGCCTCGTTGCAGCGTTCTCGGCTTAGGGCGCCGAGACTGAGACGGACGCCGAGACGTCGACGGACACCGAAGCCGACACCGAAACATCGGGCGTGCTCACGTCGCTCACAGCGGATGAGGCTTCGCTGAGAGCGGAAGAAGCGACGCTCGACAGTGACGACGAGAGCGAGGACGTCGCCGGCTCGGACGATGACGACATCATTTCCGATGACGACATGTCCGACATTGAGGACATCGACGAGTCCGTCGAGGTGTCGGTCGAGACGCCCTGCATCACCTGGCCGCGGATTTCGCCGTCGGGGAACTTCGCGGTGTGGACGTTGAAATACCAGTGGCCGGCGAGGAGGTCGGTTTCCTGCCCGTCGCTCAGCGTCGCGGTGCCGGAGATCGGGCTGTTGAGCGCACCATCGACCGGCAGCGAGGGCGGTGCCTTTTCGCCAGGTGCAGCGGGGCCGTGAAAATGGGCCGCGGTGGCATCGCCGCTGAGGCCGGAATAGGTGACCGAATAGGTGAGGATGTTGGTGTCGGTGTCGAAGGTGCCTTCCAGCATGCCGGTGGCGGTGGAATCATTAGCGGGGACTTCGTCGGTGCCGGTCAGGGTAGCGGTGAGGTTCAACTGTTCGGCGAGCACCGGGGTGCTGACGCCGAGAAGGGCGAGACTGGCGAGCAGAGCGAAGGTAGGGGAGAGACGGTTCATTGCAGACTCCTTGGAGGATGAAGGGGCCGCTGACGCTTGATTGCGGTTCGAATCCGGCAACGTGCGCCGTGTCGCTCCGTTCCAGCGCCACTGAACCGCTTGTTAATAATTCCTTGACCATAAGTAGGCCGGGGTACCGCCCCACCCGGCAAAGCACCGGAATTCGGGGCTTTCTCTTAAAATTGACAAATTCTGCCCGCATCCGGGCCACCTAGTCGTCGCATCGGATTTCTCTCTCCGGTGCCGCGCGGGGGCCGGTCCAGCGGGGACCGAGACGAAAGGATCCGTATAGATGGACGCTTCGAGCGCAGTGGACGTCGTGACCACGACGCCAGCGGTGATCGACTTCTCGCTGCTTGGGCTGTTTCTGAGCGCCGACTGGATCGTCAAAATCGTTATGCTCGGCCTGCTCGGCGCATCGGTCTGGTGCTGGGCGATCATCGTCGACAAATCGATGCTGTATGGCCGTGCCGGCCGCCAGATGAATGCGTTCGAGCGCGTGTTCTGGTCGGGCCAGTCGCTGGAAGACCTCTACCAGCAGACGGCCGAGCGGCCGTCGATGGGTCTGGGCGCGATCTTCGTCGCCGCCATGAAGGAATGGAAGCGCAGCCACGAGCAGAATGCGGCGAGCTACCTCGGCGTGCAGGCGCGTCTCGACAAGGTTCTCGACGTGGCGATTGCCCGCGAGAGCGAAGGCCTCGAAAAGCGGCTCGGCTTTTTGGCGACTGTGGCGTCGGCTTCGCCCTTTATCGGCCTCTTTGGCACGGTATGGGGGATCATGAATTCATTCACGTCCATTGCTGCGTCAAAGAGCACCAACCTCGCCGTCGTGGCGCCCGGAATCGCCGAAGCACTGTTCGCGACGGCGCTCGGGCTGCTCGCCGCTATTCCGGCGACCATCGCCTATAACAAGCTGTCGGCGGATTCGAACAAGCTGATCGGACGGCTCGAAAGCTTTGCCGACGAGTTCTCGACCATCCTGTCGCGTCAGCTCGAAGCCAGGGGCCACTGAACCATGGCGATGGCAGTCGCAGGTGGCGGGGGAGGCGGTCGTCGCGGACGGCGGCGCGGTGGCGGCAAGAAGCCGATGGCCGACATCAACGTCACGCCAATGGTCGACGTCATGCTGGTGCTGCTGATCGTCTTCATGGTCGCGGCGCCGCTGCTGACGGTGGGTGTCCCCATCGATCTGCCGCAGACCAAGGCCAAGGAACTGAATACAGAATCGAAGCCGATCACGGTGTCGGTGACGCCCGAGGGGCAGATCTATGTCGGCGATCAGGCGATCCAGCTCGAGGCTCTCGTCGACACGATCACGGCGCAGGCCGCCAATGGCACCGATGAGCGCGTTTATGTGCGTGGCGACCAGACTGCCAATTATGGGGCGGTGATGAAGGTGATGGGCGTGTTGTCCGCCGCCGGCTTCTCGAAGATCGGCCTCATCACGGCGCAAGACGAGGTCAAGTGACGCGATGAAGGCCGGTGTCACCGCCTCGGTCATCGCCCACGCAGCCCTCCTGATCATTGCGGTTGTGGGGTTGGGGTCGGCGCGGCCCCTCAAGCCCGAAGTGATCGAGTCTATCGAAGTCGATCTCGTGCCGATCTCTGCCCTCACCAACATCCGTGCCGGCTCGCTCGAAAGCAAAATCGTCGAGACCGAGACGCCCGCTGTCGCCAAATCCGAGACGCCGGCCGAACTCGCCAAGCCTACCGGCAACACCGAAGAAGATCAGGTGACGCCCAAAGAGACGGCTGCACCCACCCCGGCGCCCACGACCAACACGGCGCCCGAGCCCGAAGCCGCGGCGCAGCCCGAGACGCCACCCGAGCCAGTAGAGAAACCGCCCGAGCCGACCCCGCCGACCCCGGTCGCCGACCCTGAACCGGGGCCCGTCGAAGAGCAGGTGCCGCAGGAGGTTGCCGCCGATATACCGACCGACGCGCCGCCGGTGAAAGCCGTCGCGCCCATGCCGGTGCTGCGTCCGGCGCAGTTGCAGAAGGCGCCGGCCAAAAAGCCCGACGTGACCAAAGTCGCCGAAGCAGCGCCGGCGCCGAAGACCCCGACCAAAACCGAGACGCCCAAGAAGCCGACCAAGGCGCCGTCCGATCAGCCGACCAAGGAAGCCGATCTCAATGATCTGGTGCAGAACCTCGAGAAGTCGCGCGGCGCTACCACGGGTGCGGGCGGCGAGCCAACCGTCGGCAAGAATGATGGAAAGTCAGCGTCGTTGAGTGTGAACGAGATGGCTCGGCTGGCCGCTCACATCAAGTCGTGCATCAACATGCCGCCAGGTGCTGCTGAAGAGGGCGCTAGTGTCGTGGTTCGTTTCGCCATGACGAAGGACTTTCAGATCGTCGGTCAACCGGCCCTATCGGACGTTACGGGGCCGACCACGGGCCAGACTTATGCCAGTGCCGCCGCACGCGCCGTAAAGCGCTGCCAAGCTGTCGACGGCGGCTACAGTTTCCTTCCGCCAGACAAGTACGACGGTTCTTCCGGATGGAATACGGTTAGTATTACCTTCCGAGCAAATGAATAGACAAATCGTGGGCCAGGGTGCCCATGTGAGACACGAGACTGGAGAAAAAATGCACGCAATTACCCGGCGCCATTTGCTGAAACTTGGCCTCGCCAGCGGTGCGCTCGCGGCCATGGGCGCGGCGCCTGCACGGGCATTGGTCGAGATCGTCGTGTCGGGTGGCAATTTCGTGCCGTTGCCGATCGCCATCCCGGATTTCGCGTCGTCCGATCCGGCCTTCGGCAAGGAGATTGCCGATATCGTGCGCGCCAATCTCAAGCGCTCGGGATTGTTTGCCCCACTGGCCCCAGCTTCACTTCCGACGAAGACGGGTGACGTGAACAACACGCCAGACTTTGCGGCGTGGCGCGGCATCAACGTCGATGCGCTGGTGATGGGTCAGGTGGATCGCGGCGGGCAGATCAGCTCGGCGGTGCGCGTGTGGGACACGCAGGCAGCGCAGCAGGTGGCGGGCAATCAGTATGGCGCCGATGCGCAGAGCTCGCGCCGCATCGCGCATATCGTGTCGGACGCAATCTACGCGTCGCTCGCCGGCGAGGGCGGTTATTTCGACAGCCAGGTGGTATTCATTGCGGAAAGCGGGCCCAAGGCCAATCGCAAGAAGCAACTGGCCCTGATGGATCAGGATGGCGCCAATGTGCAGGTGCTGAGTTCGGGCGCGTCGCTGACGCTGACGCCGCGGCTCAGTACTGGCTATGGTCTCGTGGCGTACACGGCCTATGACGATGGCAATCCGCAAGTCTATGTCGCGCAGCTCGGCGGCAAGGCGAAGAAGTTGATCGGCAATGCCCCGATGTCGTTCGCGCCGCGCTTCGCGCCGGATGGCGATACGGTGGCGTTCTCGGTTTCCAATGGCGGGACGACCAATATCTATGCTGCAGGCGTCAATGGCGCCAAGGCGACGCAGCTGACGTCGGGTGCGGCGATCGATACCTCGCCCTGCTATTCGCCGGATGGTTCTAAAATTGTGTTCGAGTCGGATCGCGGCGGCCAGCCGCAGCTCTACATCATGGCTGCGGGTGGCGGTGGGGCGAACCGCATTTCCTACGGTGATGGCAGCTATTCGACGCCGGTGTTTTCGCCCAAGGGCGACGTCATCGCCTACACAAGACAGTCGGGCGGCAAGTTCCAGATCGGCATCATGAAGCCGGATGGGTCGGACGAGCGCATTCTGGTCGACAGCTTCCATGCCGAGGGCCCGACCTTCTGCCCCAATGGCCGCGTCATCATGTTCTTCCGTGATACCGGCGGCGATGGCGGACCGGGCCTGTGGACCGTCGATATCTGGGGCCGCAACGAGCAGCAGATCGACACCGGCTCCTACGCGTCGGATCCAAACTGGGGCTCGCTCAGGGTCTCGTGATGGCAAGCCGGCGACCCGGCGTCGCGGACATTCTCTATGTGATGGCGAGCGAGCTCGAATATGGGCCGGAATTGCGGGCTCGTATCTCGCCGCTGATCACCGGCATCGGCCCGATCGAGGCGGCGAATGCAGTAACCGAGCGGCTGACGCGGCTCGAGATCGAGGACAAGCTGCCGCTGATGGTGGTGTCGCTCGGCTCGGCTGGTTCGGACGGGCTCGAGCAATGCGGGCTCTATCAGGCGAGCATTGTGAGCTGGCGCGATATGGATGCGAGCGCGCTGGGGTTTGAGAAGGGCGTGGTGCCGTTCTCCGACATCCCGGCAAAGATTTCGCTCGGGCCGTTTGTTCCAGGCCTGCCAATGGCAACGCTGTCGACCGGTTCCAACATCGTCTCCGGTAGCGCGTATGACGATATCGACGCCGAGATGGTCGATATGGAGACTTACGCGGTGCTGCGGGCGTGCCAGCGCTATGGTCTGCCGCTGATTGCGCTGCGCGGCATTTCGGATGGCGACCGGGAACTCGGCTCGGTCGGCGACTGGACGCAGTATCTATCGATCATCGATGTGAAGCTCGGCGAGGCGGTCGATCGGCTGGAAGCGGCGATCGCGGGCGGCACTCTGGATTGGGCGGAGCCTAGCGACTAAAGCGAGCCGCTCAGTGCCTTCTTGAGTCCGTCGATCGTCGCTGTGTCCAGCTCGCCGTTGATAGGGCCGGTGTAGAACTTGTCCTTACTCAGCAGCTTCTGCAGGCTCTCGTTGAAATCGGCATCCCAAGAAGCGGGGTCTTCGGTGATGGCGTCGAAGCTGAATTTCTCGCCATGCAGGATGGACTGGTAGAACCAGAACGCCGATTCAGCGGAGTCCTTGAGCGGCGGCTTGGCGTCGAACAGCAGGAGCGCCAGATTGTGCATCGACTTCGAATTGCCGCGCTCAATCGCCTTGCGGTAGAGCTCGGATGCCTTCAGCAGATCCTTGGGGACGCCGCGGCCATTTTCGTAGAGCAGAGCGAGATTGTGCGGCGCGTCGAGATTGCCGGCCTCCATCGCCCTTTCGAACCAGAGTTTGGATTTGTCGTATTCGGGCGTCTTGCCTTCGGCGTAGCCGTAGAAGATGCCCAGATCGACCATGGTTTCCACATGGCCCTTATTGGCGGCCTTGAGATACCATTCCTCCGCTTTGGCGTAATCCCGCGCCACGCCCGTGCCTTTCTCATAAAGGGTGCCGAGCTGACGCATCGCCTCGGGCGCACCACCAAAAGCAGCCATCTCGAGATAGTTGATGGCGAGCGGGTAGTCCTTGATCTTCACGGCGTCGCTCAGCAGCGCGATGGCGTACTCCCACTGCGCGGTGAGGAGACCGAAATCGGCGGCCTTGCGGTAGAGCGAGAGGGCGGTGTCGATATCGATCTTCCGCCCAAGGCCGAGATAGGCCATGCGGGCGATGGCGCGGATCGAGACCGGCACGCCGAGATCGGCGCCCTTGCTGTAGGACGCCCATGCGAGGTCGTATTTCTCGTCCGCCTCATAGGCGCGCCCAAGCTGGAAATGCAGACGTCCATCGTCGGGGGCCAGCGCGATGGCTTTGGTGCAGGCCTCGACGGCTGCCGCGACGCTCATCTGCGCGAGGGTAAGCGGCTCGGCACGGCGCTCGGGATCGAACGGACTGGCCGTCAGAACGTCGCAGGCCTTCGTCGCATCTTCGATCGGCGTGGCGACGGCAGCGCCGCCGTTCAAGAGCAGCGTTGCCAGTGCGAGCGCGCCAAGTGCCGGACGGATCATGCTTTCCCCCATTTTCCCCGGCACCCTAGCGCGGCGGACAGTCGTTCTAAACGGGTCTTACGGTCACATTGTGTAGAAATGCAACAGAGCGAAAAAGGCCGGTTTTCCGCCACATTCGGGCCATGTTGACCAAGGATTAACCAGTCCAGTCCACGTCGCCTTAAGATAACGGCGAGTAAAAAGCGGCAACCAAACTTTCCGTTTCAGGAGAACTATCCGGATGCGTTCTGCAACGCCCCTTCTCGGCCTTTTGCGCACAGCTGCGCTGGTCGGCCTCGTACTCGTCCTCGCCGCCTGCGGACGCAATGGCACCGGTGTCGGCAATCTCGGACCCGGCGGTGGCCCGCCGGGCAGCCAGCAGGAGTTTCTCGTGTCGGTCGGCGACCGCGTGTTCTTCGAGACCGACTCGTCGGCGCTCACCTCGACCGCGACCGCGACGCTCGACAAGCAGGCCGCCTGGCTCAACAAATACACGAACTACAAGATCCTGATGGAAGGCCACGCCGACGAGCGCGGCACCCGCGAGTACAACATCGCGCTCGGCGCCCGCCGCGCCTCGGTGGTGGTGAACTACCTCGTCAGCAAGGGCGTGCAAGGCAACCGCATCCAGCAGAAGTCCTTCGGCAAGGAACGTCCGGTCGCGATTTGCGACGATATTTCCTGCTGGTCACAAAACCGCCGCGCTGTGACTGTCGTTCAGTAAATGTGAGGGCGCTTCGGCGCCATCATGGAGGCATAAGCGCCGGGCACCCGCGTATTCTGGGTCCCGGCGCTTTCTTTTTGTCGAAATTGATGCGTACCACTGCCCATCCCTTCTCACGGAGATTGATCGTGCATCTTTCCCTACCCAAGGGGGCAGCGCGGGGGCTCGCGGCCTTCTCGATTGCTCTGACACTGGGCCTCGTTACCCCCGGCATCACCATTGCGCAGAGCAAATCTGAAGCGCAGCTCGCGGTGCAGATTCAGGATCTCGAGAGCCAGGTGCGGACCCTCACTGGCCAGGTCGAGGGCCTGCAGTTCCAGCTCACGCAGATGCAGGAGCTGATCACCAAGATGCAGGAAGATTACGAGTTCCGTTTCCAGGAACTCGAAGGCGGTGGTGGAAAAAAAACTGATGCGGCAACCCCATCCGGTGGCGAGACGCCTGCCGGTACGTTGCCGCAGCCCGCTACGGGCGACACCACGACCACGACTCTCCCCGCAGCCGATGCGCCGGTCACGACCGACGCACCGATGGACGATGTCGGCGATTCAGCCGATCCGCTGCTCGGCAAGGGCGAGGCGGGCGACACGACAATCGGCACGCTGGGTGGCGCCAATGGCCAGCCGCTGAACCTCAGCCTCGATGGCGGGCAGGCTTTGTCCGATGGCGACGCGAATGCGCAATACGCTGCCGGGTACGATGCGATCGTGCGCGGCGACTATCCGTTCGCCGAGGAGCAGTTCCGGCAGTTCGTCGCGCTCTATCCCAAGGACCCGCAGGCCGCCGATGCCACCAATTGGCTCGGTGAGGCGCTGCTGCAAAGGCAGGCCTATGACGAAGCGGCCGATGTTCTGCTGACGGGCTTTCAGACCTACGAGAAATCGCAGCGGGCACCCGATCTGTTGCTGAAGCTCGGCATTGCGCTGGCGGGTGCGGGCGAGACAGACACGGCCTGCCGCACTTATCTCGAAGTGGGCAAGCGCTACCCGACCCAGCCTGCTGCGTTTCTGCAGCGGCTGGCGGAGGAAAGGGCGAAGGCCAAGTGCCCGGCGTAAGCCTCGATCTCGAGGCGCTGTTCGCGCCGCTCGAGGGCTATGACAAACTCGGGCTCGCCGTCAGCGGCGGGCCCGATTCATTGGCGCTGATGCTGATGCTGGCCAAGTGGGCGAGGGGTCCGCTTGCGCCGCAGCTTTTCGTCTACACGGTCGATCATGGGCTGCGTCCCGAAGCGGCGGCGGAAGCGGCGATGGTGGTGCGCGAGGCAGAGGCGCTTGGCTTGCCGGCGCGCGCGCTGCGCTGGGAGGGCGACAAGCCGTCAAGCGGCGTACAGGCCGCGGCCCGCACGGCGCGTTACCGGCTGATGGCGGAGGCGATGGAGGACGACGGTGTCGCTATTCTCGTCACGGCGCATCATCTCGCTGACCAAGCGGAGACGGTGCTGATGCGGCTTGCGCATGGCAGCGGCATTGAGGGGCTGCGGGGCATGGATGCGCTGAGCCTTGTCGAGGGGTGCGAGGTCTATCGGCCGCTGCTCGGTTTGCGGCCCGAGGTTCTGCGCGAGGTCGTGTCGGATGCCGGGCTCGCGCCGGCGAACGATCCGAGCAATAGCGACGAGGACTATGAGCGCGTGCGCTGGCGCGTGATGCTGCCGGCGCTCGAAGCGCTAGGTCTGACGCTGGAGCG
>JBDSHC010000129.1:0-15777 GCA_039918675.1 Devosia sp. | reverse complement strand
GTCGAACTCGCCAACCGCTTCGTCGTCCTGTGCGAGGCAGAGGGCGGCGCCAAGATCGCGCTGGTCGTCGATGACATCATCGGCCAGCAGCAGGTCATGATCAAAAGCCTCGAAGAGAACTTCGAGTCGATCGAGGGCATCGCCGGGGGCACCATCCTTGGCGACGGGAATGTCGCACTCATCGTTGACGTGCAGGGGCTCAGGGCTCCCGCGCTTCGCAAGAACGCCGCCTAGAACAGACGGCAGAAGGATCAGAAGATGGACAATCTCGGATATCGGGACGAACTCTCCGGCGCGCCGGCCAATGTCGTCAATTCACTGCAGCTCATCGCGTTCTCGATCGGCGAGCAGACCTATGGCGTCGAAATCACCACGGTGCGCGAGATCCGCGCCTGGAACGGCGCGACGCCGCTGCCCAACACGCGCGAATATGTCCGCGGCGTGATCAATCTTCGCGGCACGATCGTGCCGATCTTCGATCTGCGCGCCCGCTTCGGCGAAGGCCCGACCTCGCCGACCAAGAACCACGTCGTCGTGGTGATGTCGGTCGGCGACAAATGGGTCGGCATTCTGGTCGATGCGGTGAGCGACATCCTGACCGTCAGCAAGGACGAAATCCACAATGTGCCGGAAGGCAATTCGGCGGATATGGAATTGCTGACCGGCATCGTGACGCATGAAAGCCGGATGGTCGGGTTGATCGACCTTCACGCCGTGGTTTCGGGCGCCAAAGTCGACGCGTAGTATGCGTCGATAGTGCTGGAGTGGATGAGGGCGCCGATGGCGCCCTTGTTGTTTGTTGGAATTCCGAAGTTTGGTGGTCGTGGCCAATCCGTCGTGCTGACACCACCCTCTCGGTCGTCAAGCCCGGGATGACGAGCGTTGGAGCGGGGCTTTTGACGAACGGAGATGCCCGCTTTCGCGGGTGTTTGGGTAGGATGCGATAGAGACGAAGGCGAACCTAGAACAAATCGACTTCGCCGCTCGAGGGGCTGGCGGCGATGCCGGAGAGGGCCGGGACGCGGAGTTCGTCGAGGACGAGATTGGCCCAGATTTCTTCGTAGTCGGAATCGGGAGCGGTCGGCGGCAGGAGGGCGAACTGGCGCACGGCGAGGGCCATGCCCTGGCAGCGCTGCTCGATCCGGTCCTGTCCCTGCAGCGCATTGACGATCATCAGAACAGCTTGCTTCTTGGCCTGCTCCGGAGTCAGATTCTTGTCAGCCAGCACATCAAGCGCGTCGCTGATCCCCTCGACCATCGCCGCGGTTTGACGCGCGGTTTCGTCGAGCTCTCGTGCGAGTTTCTGCAGCGACATTGATTGGCTAACCCCCGATACACTTGCCATCCTAGCCAAGAAGTCTGAAGGTCTTCTTGACGAGACTGACGATCCATATGGTTGTCGAAACTGGTTAGAAGTTCCCTAAGGAATTCCGCTCTAAGCTGCTGATAACGTTTCCATGGGGCAATAAATTGTGATGATGCAAAGCCGCGGCAGCGCACCGGCCTTCGACCGGGGTGTCGTGACGACGATCCATCAAGGCGACTGCCTGGTTGGAGGCGACGAAGATCTGACCTTCGCCACCATTTTGGGATCGTGCATCTCGGCCTGCATCCGCGACATCGAGGCCAATATTGGCGGGATGAATCACTTTCTACTGGCTGAGCCTTCGGGCTCGGCGCGCGATCGCTATGGTGCGTCGGCGCGCTATGGTGCGTTCGCCATGGAACAGCTGATCAACAAGGTGCTGACGCGCGGCAGCGGGCGGAAGAGCAACCTCGAGATCAAGGTGTTCGGTGGCGGGTTGATCAATTCGGCACTGTCCGATGTGGGCGCCAAGAATATCGAGTTCGTGCGCGAGTTCCTCCACAATGAAGGCTACGCCATTGCGGGCGAGGATGTCGGGGGCACTTTTGCTCGCCGCGTGATGTTCAAGCCGTTCTCCGGGCGGGCTTTCATCAAGCGGCTGGACGCTGTTACGGGCGCCAATGTGGCGAAGGAAGAATTGTCGATCGCAGCCAAGCGCGTGGTGCCGGCACCGGCGCCGGTGGCCGACGATATCGAACTGTTCTGATGGTGATCATCGGGCTGGGGACAAACCCCCAGCCTGTAACCAAAATCTTACCGCGGGAAGCCGCAGTATAGATTTGGTTAACCATTCGGATTTTAGGGTGAGATGCACACTTTCTCACTCCGATCCGGATGCGCCGAACCCAAGTTGCGCTGATCGTTAATGTCATCTGGCTCGCGGCCGTCGCCGCGGCAGGCCTCGCGCTTTGGTCTTTGGGTGCGACGTGGCCGGGCGCAATTTTCTCCTCCATCGCGGTTCTTGCAGCGTTTACCGGCAGTCTGGTCGTCGCCGGGCGGCTTGAGCACGGGGTGCAGGTCAAGCTGGCGAAACTGGGCGCGGCGGTAGGTGTTGCCGGTGTCCGCGATATGCGCGACGGCATGAGTATCGAGGCGATTGTCGCCAATCTTGCGGCGAGGCTGGAGCGGGCCAGCCAGTTCAAATCGGCTGTGGCAGGGCTGACGCAACCGGTCGCCGTGGTGTCGGCCGATGGTGAAATCCTTGGGGCGAGCTGGGGGCTGACCAGTATCGAGCCGCGTGCCGCCGAAGGGGCCTCGATCGAGGTGCTGCTCGGCGATGGCTATGCGCAGGGCGGCATGGCGGAGCAGGCGCTGATCCGGCTGGGCGACATGCGCTACGAAGCGCAACGCCGCTCCAGTGGCGCCGGCCGCATGGTGGTCGAGCTCAAGCCGGCAGGTGCCTATATCGCCGATGACGACCTCGACGCCTTCGCGAGCGCGCTGGCGGGCGGGCAGACGAGCTTCAGGTTCGACGCACAGGCGCTGGCCAATTCGCCGGCGTTGCAATCGCTCGAAAGCGGCCTCGAAAGTCTCGATCTGGGCGTCCAGGCGCTGAACCGCGTGTCGGCGGGCGAGCCGTTGACGCAGGAAATGCGGCAGGCCAATTCGGGCATTGCGCCGCTGGTGCGCGACATGGCCGACCTCATTGCAGCCGTCAGCGAAGAGCGGGACGAGCATGCCGAGGCGCGGGCGGCGCTGGAGCGTAAATGCGAGGCGGTGCTGGGGGCGATCGACAAATATCGCGTTTCGGTCACGGCGCTGGCGTCAATGGCGGAGGCGTCGCGTACTGGGCTGGCAACAGCGGTCCAGTCGGTCGGCAAGGGCCGCGAAGGCGCCAAGGCCGCCAAGCAGATAAGCCGCGAGGCGCGCAATGTGCTGGGCACTGCGAGCCTTGCCGCGGACCGCGCCGACCGGGCGGCGGGCGGCGTCGACAATGCGTCGATCGAAATCGACAAGATGGTCGCCGCAATCGAGGATGTGAGCTTCCGGACCAATCTGCTGGCGCTCAATGCGGCGGTCGAAGCGGCCCGAGCCGGGGAGAAGGGCGCGGGCTTTGCGGTGGTTGCCGACGAGGTGCGCATGCTGGCGCAACTCACGCAGAAGACGTCGCGCGACATCCGAAATCTGGTGGGCATTTCGCGCAGCCAGTCGAGTGCGGGGCTGCAGGAGACGAATGGCCTCAAAAATATTCTCGGCGACCTGACCCGGCATTTAGAGAATCTAAGCAATGAAACCGACATGATCGCCAGCGCTCTCGAGGAGGGCGACGGAGCGATCGGCAGGCTCGGCACGCAAGTGACCTCAATTGGGGATACTGCGTCTCGAGCCCTGAGCTTGCCCGCCAGACGGCAGGACAGAGCGGTGAACGGCGGATGATGGATCCAAACGAGTTTGCGCTGGGGAAGCGCGAGTTCGAGCGCATTAGGGACCGGCTCTACGAGGTTGCCGGCATCTCGCTGTCGGACGCCAAGGAGACGCTGGTGGTCGCGCGGCTGTCGCGCATCGTCCGCACCCTGAAGCTCGGCTCGTTCGATGCCTATATGGATTATCTCGAGCGGCAGGGCACGGCGAACGACGCACAGGATTTCGTCAACGCGCTCACCACCAATTTGACGCGCTTCTGGCGCGAAGAACATCATTTTGCGCATCTGATCACGCATGTCGGCGAGCTGATGAAGCAGCGCCAATCGGTGTCCGACAAGAAGCTGCGGATCTGGTCGGCGGGCTGCTCGACGGGGCAGGAGCCCTATACGATTGCGCTGTCGCTGCTGGCTGCATTGCCCGAGCTCAAGCGCTGGGATTTCAAGATTCTGGCGACCGATATCGATACGTCGGTGATCGCCAAGGCGGCGACCGCAGTCTATCCCGAGGCCGAGCTCAATGGCTTGTCGCCGGATCGGGCGCGGCTGTTCGAGAAGCTGGGCGATGGACGGATTCGCGTGCCGTCGGCCGTGGCGTCGCTGATCTCGTTCAAGCCGCTCAATCTGATGGCGCCGTGGCCGATGAAGGGGTCGTTCGACGCGATCTTCTGCCGCAATGTGGCAATCTATTTCGACAAGCCCACCCAGGGCGAAGTGTTTGGCCGGCTTGGCCAGATCCTGGCGCCGGGCGGCTTTCTCTCTATCGGCCATTCGGAAAATGTCGGCTCGGGCGGAGCCGCTTTCCGCCTCGTTGGCAAAACCATCTATCAGGCCCGCGCAGCAGACGGGGCGAGGAACGCAGCATGAGCATTCGAGTTCTAATCGTCGACGATTCAGCCCTCATTCGCGAGGTGCTGACCCGTACGCTCGGCCGCGATGGGGACATTGTCGTGGTCGGCACGGCGGAAGACCCGATCGAGGCGCGCCAGAAGATCAAGACGCTGCACCCCGATGTGGTGACGCTCGACATCGAAATGCCCAACATGAACGGGCTGGCGTTCCTCGACAAGCTGATGCGGCTCCATCCGCTGCCGGTGGTGATGGTGTCGACGCTGACCACCAAGGGCGCGAGTGAAACGCTGCTCGCTCTGGAACTGGGCGCGGTGGATTTTGTAGCGAAGCCGTCGCATGATCTGGCAGGTGGCGTCGAAGCGTTCGGCGCCAATTTGCGCGACAAGGTGCGGGCGGCGGCGACGTCGGATGTGCGTGGGCATTCAACGCAGGCAGCGGTGCCGCCGATGAAACTGAGGACCGCAGCGGCGCCGAGCGGCGCGCTGATCGCGATCGGCGCCTCGACCGGCGGTGTCGAAGCCATTCGCAAGGTGCTAGGCGACATGCCCGTCGATTGCCCGCCGATCGTCATCGCGCAGCACATGCCGGCAGGGTTCACGACGCGCTTTGCGGCGCGGCTCGACGAATTGAGCGATATCACGGTGCTCGAAGCGCAGGACCGCATGCCGCTCGAGCCGGGCAAGGCCTATGTGGCGCGCGGCGACTGGCATTTACGGGTCGAGCGCAGCTCGGGCCAGCTCAAATGCCGGCTGACGCAGGACGAGTTGACGTCCGGGCACAGGCCGAGCGTCGACGTACTGTTCGAATCTGTGGCCAAGACCACCGGACCGATGGCCGTTGGGGCGATCCTCACCGGGATGGGGCGGGATGGCGCGCGCGGGCTCAAAATGATGCGGGATGCCGGGGCTTACACGGTAGGCCAGTCGCCGAGTTCGGCGCTGGTTTACGGCATGCCGCGAGTGGCGTTCGAAGAGGGCGCAGTGGTCGAACAGGCGGCTGTCGAGGCCGTGGCGGCGAAACTCGCCGCAGCGCTCAACCGGATGAAGTCCGCTGCATAGCGCAGCGGCCGGTTGAGGGAATGGTAACGCTTTTTGCCTAGCTTCGGAATGTGTGCCGCTTTAGCTCCGCTGGCACCAAGAGGTACTGAGTAGAATGCCCAAAGCAAGCGATGTCAGCGTCCTGATCGTCGATGACCAGCAGTCAATGCGGGGCATTTGTAAGTATATTCTGACGCAGCTCGGCTTCAAAGACATCATCGAAGCCAAGAGCGGCCGCGATGCATTGGGTCAGCTCGAAAAATCCAACGTCCATCTGATCATTTCGGATTGGAACATGGAGGACATCGACGGGCTGACGCTGCTGCGTGTGATCCGCAAGCACCCCAAGACCGCGGGCATGCCGTTCATCATGGCGACCGGCCGTTCCGACAAGGAACAGGTCAAGGAAGCGATTTCCTTCGGCGTGAACAACTACATCATCAAGCCATTCGACGCGAACACCATGAAGAAGCGCATCGAAGCGGTTATCGGCGCGCTTTCCTAAGCGAAGACGGGGCCGCTTGCGGGTTCCCGTAACTGCTTCTTCACCAAGCCCTGCCTATCCTTGATCAGTTAGCCGGCGCCTCACGGGGGGTGGGTGCCGGGACGCTGTTCGCGTGCGTGTGTCCGCCTCCACCCAGGCCCTGGAGCCCGACCAAATGCGTCTTATTCCCAAGCTCAATGTCGCGCAGAAACTGCCGCTGGTCCTCATCGGTTCGGCGCTGGTTGTGGGGCTCGGCATCGGCATCGCCGCCTATAGCGTGGGGCTGCAGACGCTGGACGAACAGCGGCAGCAGCGCATGGACGCATCGGCGCAGGCGGGGCTGGCGCAGGTCAAGACCTATTTCGACAACGTGGCGGGCGATCTCAAGCTGTTCTCGGCGCGCGCCGATACGGCGACGCAGATCGAGAACATGGCCAAGGCGTTCGGCCAGCTCAATATCCAGGGGCATGGCACGCAGATGCTCCAGGACGGATACATCACCAACAATCCCAACCAGGCCGATCTGATGGAACTCGTCTCGGCGGGGCCGACGGTGGGTGAGTATGATGGCCAGCATCGGCGGTTTCATCCGGGCTGGCGCGCTCTGGCGCTGGAGCGCGACTACCAAGACATCATGCTGTTCGGCCTCGATGGAACGATGATCTATTCGGCGCGGAAGAATCTGGATTTCGCAACGAGCTTTGCAATAGGCAGTGGCAATCCGCTGTCCGAGGGCGATCTGGGCAAGTTGCTCCGGCACGCTGCCGAACTGCCCGTTGGCTCGGTCGCCTACACGGATTTCGCTTTCTACGGCCCGACACCGGGTGTGCCGGAAAGCTTCATGGCGACGCCGGTCTACAAGGGCGAGAAGTTCATGGGCGTCATGGCCTTCGAGCTGTCTTCGAAGCCGATCTCGGCGAGCATCGGTGGCATTGGCGGGCTGGGACAGACCGGCGAAGTGATGATCGTGGGCGCCGACGGGCTGATGCGCACGCAGTCGCGGTATGAAAGCAATCCCAATGTGCTGGTGACGCCGGTCGAGGCGGACTTCGTTGCGGACGCCATCGCGGGCACCGAGAGTAGTGGCGTGATTGGCGCTTTCCGCGATCAGCGGATAGCGGGTCTTGCGCTGCCATACGAACTCGACGGAACGCATTGGGCGATCGTTGCGATGCAGACCGAAGCCGAGAACATGGCGCCGGTCATCGGCATGCGGAACACCATGCTCGCCGTTGGCGCGGTCCTCCTCGCGATTGCGGCCGGACTTGGTCTCCTGTTTGCGCGCTCGATCACAAAGCCGATCACCCGGTTGACCGGCACGATGAAGGCGCTGGCCGAGGGCAACCTCGATGTCGAGGTGACTGGCACGCAGCGAATCGACGAGGTCGGCGAAATGGCGCGGACGGTCGAAGTGTTCCGCGACAACGCCCTCAGGATGAACTCGATGACGGACGAAGAGCGCGCTGCAAGCGAGCGCCGCCGGATCGAGCGCACCGACATGATGCAGGCGCTGCAGCAATCGTTTGGCGCGGTAGTGGACGCAGCGCAACAGGGCGACTTTACGGGCCGGGTCGAGGCCGAATTCTCTGATCGCGAACTCAATGTGATTGCGGCATCGATCAACAACCTCGTCGGCACCGTCGACCGCGGCATTGCCGAGACGGCCAAGGTGCTGTCGGCGTTGGCGCAGACCGATCTCACCCATCGGGTCGAGGGTGACTATCAGGGCGCGTTCCTCGGCCTCAAGACCGACACCAATGCCGTGGCCGAGACGCTGAGCAAGATCGTCAGACAGCTCAGGACCACGTCGCGCAATCTGAAGACGGCGACGGGCGAAATCCTGTCGGGCGCCAACGATCTCAGCGAACGCACCACCAAGCAGGCCGCGACCATCGAAGAAACGTCCGCCGCGATGGAGCAGCTGGCCAATACGGTGCTCGAGAATGCGCAGCGGGCCAAGGATGCGAGCGTCGTCGCGGCGAGCGTGACCCGTACCGCCGAAGAGGGTGGCGTGGTGATGAGCAAGGCGACCGACGCGATGGAACGCATCACCGTGTCGTCGGGCAAGATCAGCAACATCATCGGCCTCATCGACGACGTCGCGTTCCAGACCAACCTTCTCGCGCTGAACGCATCCGTCGAAGCGGCGCGCGCCGGTGAAGCCGGCAAGGGCTTTGCAGTCGTTGCCGTCGAAGTGCGACGCCTCGCGCAGAGCGCCGCGCAGGCCTCGAGCGAGGTCAAAGGATTGGTGCAGCAATCGGGCACGGAAGTCCTGATGGGCTCGAAGCTCGTGGTCGAGGCTGCATCGAAGCTTGAAGCCATGTTGACGGCCGCGCGGTCGTCGAACGAACTGATGAACGGCATTGCCAAGCAAAGCCAGGACCAGGCGCGTTCGATCGAGGAAGTGAACGCCGCGGTCCGAACCATGGACGAGATGACACAGCATAACGCCGCTCTGGTCGAACAGACCAACGCGGCGATCGAGCAGACGGAAGCGCAGGCCATCGAACTCGACCGCATCGTCGAAGTGTTCAGACTGGATGGCGGCGCGGAGAGCACGGCGCCGGCGCGGGGTGCGCGGGGGCTGCAGGACAAGGTCAAAGCCGCGGCTCAGACCTATCTGCGGAGGGGTGCGGCCTGAGGCGGGCTCGACCCTGTCAGGATCTGACATGCGCAATTGCGATAGACTCCCGGCCAGCACTGACCGGGAGTTTTGATTTTGGCGTTCGAGGACGATTTCGAGACTTTGCTGCAGCTGGTCGAGCCGAAGGTCGCCGCCATGGCGCGCAAGGTGACGACGACGGTGCAGCGCATCCGGCCGGACTTCGTACCCAAAGTCAGCCTTGCCTGGCAGACGGTCAACTTTCACCATCCCAAGGCGAAATTCGTCAACGCGGTCTATCTGCGGACGAATACGGTCTATCTGGTGTTTCAGGATGGGCGGTTGCTCGACAGCAAGCTGCTGGTCGACGATGGGAAGGTGAAGCGGGTGCGCTGGATCCCGTTCCGGCCGGGTGACAAGATTCCGACCGACGAGATCGCGATACTGATTGCTGAGGCGGTGGCGCTGCGGATGTAGGCTCTCGGTACTAGCTAAGCTCTCTCAGCCGTCATGGCCGGGCTCGACCCGGCCACCCAGCCGGGTCTGGCGTGTTGCGCATTCTGCTGGGTCCCGGGGTCAAGCCCGGGGATGACGAACGAGTGGGAGGTGGTCGCGTGTGGATAACGGCGTGGTGGGTTGGATGACGGCGTAGTGGGGTGCGGGTGGGGATGACGGCGCCTTGGGGGTGGGGTAGGAACCAGCGGACGGACTGGAGAACGGTGATGGCCCGCATTGGCCTCGTGGCGCATGACGACAAGAAGGCCGAGCTTGTGGCGTGGGCGCTGAAGCATAAGGCGAAGCTTGGGAAGCACGAATTGTGGGGGACGGGGACCACGGGCGGGCGGATCGTCGAGGGGACGGGTCTTCAAGTCACGCGGTTATTGAGCGGGCCGCTGGGCGGCGATGCGCAGATCGGGGCGATGATCGCCGAGGGTCGGCTGGAAGTCCTGATCTTTTTCCAGGACCCGCTCACGGCGCTGCCGCACGATGTGGACGTCAAGGCGTTGACCCGGCTCGCGACGCTCTACAACATTCCGCTAGCGATGAACCACGCGACGGCAGACGCGGTTCTTGCGGCGATCTGAGCGTTTGACCGCTTGGTCAACATATGCGCAAGTTCGGACAAGGGCCGCAAATCTGGTCGCGTGATCGAACAGGAGAAGTCTGCAACTTCTCCTGATCACGCTCCAGTTAGAGCCAGATTGTCAGGCGGGGGCGGGGTGTCCGACGCAGTTATCGACGTTCAAAGCGTCAGCAAAAGCTTTGGCGGCCTCAAGGCCGTCAACCAATGTTCGCTGCAGGTGGCACGCGGCTCCGTCACGGGGCTGATCGGGCCCAATGGCGCCGGCAAATCGACGCTGTTCAACCTCGTCGCCGGCAACATCGCGCCCGATAGCGGCAAGATCATTTTCGACGGCAAGGACATCACCGGCATGGCGCCCTATGCGCTGTTCGGGCTGGGCATGCTGCGCACATTCCAGATCGCGCATGAATTCTCCAACATGACAGCGCTCGAGAATCTGATGGTGGTTCCGGACGGGCAGCCGGGCGAGAGCCTGTTCTCGACCTGGCTAACGCCGGGCGCGGTGAAGCAGCGCGATCTTGCGGTCAAGCAGAAGGCCAATGACGTCATCGATTTTCTGAAGCTCGCGCATGTGAAGAACGAGCTCGCCGGCAATCTGAGCGGCGGGCAGAAGAAGCTGCTCGAGCTCGGGCGCACCATGATGGTGGACGCGAAGGTGGTGTTGCTCGACGAAGTCGCGGCGGGTGTCAACCGGACGCTGCTACAGGACCTTGCGGCCAATATCGAACGCATGAACCGGGAGCTCGGTTACACCTTCTTCGTCATCGAGCATGATATGGATCTGATCGGGCGACTGTGCGACCCGATCATCGTGATGGCGGCGGGCGAGAAGATCGCCGAAGGCCCGATGAGCGAGATCCGGGCGAACCCGGCGATTGTAGAAGCCTATTTTGGCTCACCCGTGGTGGCCGTCGCATGAAGACGCGCGCCCTTTCCAAAAACCGGCCACCACTTTTTGGGGTCGCGCTCTGATGCCCATCATCGAAGTCAAAGGGCTGGTCGCTGGATATGGCGGGGCGCCGATCCTCAATGGCGTCAACATCGCGATCGAGCAGTCCGATATCGGGGTGATCGTCGGGCCGAATGGGGCGGGCAAATCGACGACGCTCAAGGCGATCTTCGGGCTGTTGAAGATCACCGGCGGGAGCGTGGTGTTCGACGGACAGGAGATCACCAATTCGCTGCCGGACCGGCTGGTGCCGCTGGGGCTCAGCTTCGTGCCGCAGGAAAAGAACGTCTTCACCTCGATGAGTGTCGAAGAGAATCTCGAGATGGGTGCGTTCATCCGGCGCGACAATTTTGCGGGGACGCTCGAGGAAATCTACACGATGTTTCCGGTGCTTAAGGAGAAGCGGCGGCAGCCGGCGGGGGAGCTGTCGGGTGGGCAACGGCAGATGGTGGCGATGGGCCGCGCGCTGATGAGCAAGCCGCGCCTGCTGATGCTGGACGAGCCGTCGGCGGGATTGTCGCCGCGCTATGTGATCGAGATTTTCGAGAAGATCGTCGAGGTCAACAAGGCCGGCGTCGGCATCTTGATGGTCGAGCAGAATGCGCGGCAGGCGCTGGCCTTCGCGTCGCGTGGGTTTGTGCTGGCGCAGGGGGCAAACCGGTTCACCGGAACCGGGCCGGAACTGATCGCCGACCCCGAAGTCGCCAAGTCCTTCCTGGGAGGCTGATGAGATGGATGAGCTGATCTTTTTCATCAACAAGGTCGTCGTCTCTGGGCTGGTGACGGGGTGCGTCTATTCGCTGGGCGCCATCGGCATTACGCTGATCTTCGGCACGATGCGCTTTGCCAATTTCGCGCATGGCGACATGATGACGCTCGGGGCGTTCTTCAGCTTTATTCTCGCGGGCATGCTCAGCGCGATGGGCATCGTGCTGCCGATCCCGCTCGGCATTGCGGTGATGCCGATTGCGATGGTGCTGACGGCGGTGATCGCGCTTGGCATTGAGCGCACGTTCTATGCGCCATTGCGCGACAGGGGCGCAAAGCCGGTGACGATGCTGATCGCGTCGATCGGCGTGACGCTGATGATCCAGGGTATCGTGCGGCTGATCTTCGGGTCGGAGACGCGCGACTTTTTCGGTGGCACCGAGGTCAAAGAGATTTTCCGCATTCCCGGCGAGATCATCGGTGGGTCGCGGCCGATCGTATTGACCGAGCCGCAGGTGCTGATGTTCGCGCTGACGGCGATTGCGATGCTGGCGGTGCATTTCTTCCTGTCGCGCACGCGGTTCGGCAAGGCGATGCGCGCCATGGCTGACAATGCCGATCTGGCGCAGGTGTCGGGCATCAACACCAAGATGGTGATCACTTATACCTGGCTGATCGGCGGCGCGCTGGCGGGCATGGCGGGGACGATGCTGGCGCTCGACGTGAATCTGCGGCCGGATCTCGCGTTCAACATCATCCTGCCGATCGTTGCGGCGGCGGTGGTGGGCGGGCTCGGCAGCGCCTATGGCGCGATCGTGGGCGGCATGCTGATCGGCTTCACCGAGGCGCTTGCGGTGTTCAACTGGACCGCCGTTCTGCGGCCGCTGCAGCCGATGCTGCCGTTCGAGCTGCCGGCCAATATCGCGGTGGTGCCAACGGAGTATAAGCTCACGGTGGCCTTCGTGATCCTCGTGGTGACGCTGCTCGCGCGACCGACCGGCATCTTCAAGGGGGCTTCGACATGATGGCGCTCCTCAACGCGCGGCGCGGGCAGCTGCTGTTTGTTGCTGTCATCGTGCTGGTGCTAATCGTCAATCTGTACATGGGTACGCCGTTCACGGTGCGACTACTTGTCGAGGCGGCGGCGTTCGGGCTGATCGCGCTCGGGCTCAACATTCAGTTCGGCTATGGCGGGCTGTTCAATTTCGGCGTCATGGGCTTCGTGATGATCGGCGGCTTCTCGTCGGTCTTCATCTCGTTCCCGCGCAATGAAGCGTTCTGGGTTTCAGACGGGCCGATGTGGCTGGGGCGGGCGCTGCTCGCCTTCGCGGCGGGGCTGCTGCTGGTGTGGGGCGCGCGCAAGCTGCCGCTGAAGGGCGGCGCGCGGGCCAGTGCAATCGTCGTCGCGTGGATCATCGGCTATATCGCCTATCGCATGCAGATCGACCCGGCGGCGGCCTATATCGAGAAGACTTCCGGCTGGGTCGGCGGGCTGGGGTTCAACCCGGTGCTGGCCTGGGCCTTTGGGGGATTGCTCGCGGGCGTGGTGGCGTATTTCGTCGGCAAGGTCACGCTGGGGTTGAGGACAGATTATCTCGCCATCGCGACGATCGGCATCGCCGAGATCATTCGGGCGCTGATCAAGAATATGGACTGGCTGACGCGCGGCACGCAGACGGTGTCGCCGGTGCCATGGCCGACGCCGCTGCCGCAGGAGCTGCAGCTTGGCGGCATGAGCATTGACAACAGCTTCATCGTGAGCCGGCTGTATTTCCTGGCGCTGGCGGCGGGCATATTGCTGGTCGTGTTTTTCCTCGTCGAGCGCGCCTATCGCGGGCCGTGGGGCCGCATGATGCGGGCGATCCGCGACAACTTCACCGCTGCCGGATCGATGGGCAAGAACGTCAAATCGCGACAGATCGAGATCTTCGTTCTAGGCGCGGTGCTGATGGGTGTGGGCGGCGCGATCCTTGCGAGCTTCAACCAGATCCTCGATCCGTCAGGCTACCGGCCGATCAACCACACGTTCCTGATCTGGGTGATGGTGATCGTGGGCGGCGCGGGAAACAATTGGGGCGTTATGATCGGCACGCTGCTGATCTATGTGGTGTTCATCGTCTCCGACCCGATCGCGCAATTTGTCCTGCTCAATCTCTCGCATTGGAGCGAGGGAATCGGCTGGGGCGCGATCCCCGAGATCGATACGCGCTCGCTGCAGATGCGCGTGTTCGTAATCGGGCTGGTGATCTGGCTGACGCTGCGGTTTGCGCCGAAGGGGATTTTGCCCGAGACGATCAGACGAGAAGCGTAGCTTCTCGTCTGATCTTGGGTTTTTCCTGCTCTGTTCTTCGCGCCGCGAGAGCGGCGCGAAGTCCAACCGCTTGGACCTGACTGCGCCATCCTAAAGGGCGCGGCCCAACAATCGCTTGCGGCGCTCTACGGAACGATCGAGCGTAACAGCGCGGCGATGGCTCTTGGGAGGTCGCGGGGCAAGGCGGGCTTCATGCTGGCGAATTCGGGGAGGGCCAGCACTTTGGCGGCTTCGTTCGAGGGGTGGGCCATGGGCCACATGCCAGCGACGAGGGTGGCGGCGGTGAAGGCGGCCCAGGCGCAATCGTCGAGGGTTGTGCCCGGCAGCTTCGACTGTAGCGCCGTCGCAAGACGGACGTTGAGGACGAGCATGCCGCGTTTCAGCGCGATGATCTTTTCGGCCGAGATGTTCTGTTCGAGGACGCTGGAGATCAGCGGCAGCAGTTTCGAAAAGCGCGGGCGCGACAGGAAGCCATTGGCGGAGACCGCAGCGAGGGCAGCGATGTCGTCTTCCGAGCAAGTCGCGACGGCCTGTTCGAATTCGGTGACGAAGCCTTCGAGCTCGGAGAAGAGGAGGTTGAGCAGGACCTCCTCGCGGCTTTCAAAATAGCGATAGACGTTGGATTTGGTGAAGCCGGCGCGGGCGGCGATGGCGTTGAGGCCCGCGGCGGTTTCGCCACCTTCATCGAACAATTCCGCAGCCGCCGCGATGATGGCATCGCGGCGGAGCTGCTGTTCTTCCGGCTTGCGGGCGCGCTGGAACGCCAGGATTTCACTCATGACGCCGAGTTTACGCCGCCTGGGCGAGGTCTGGGTAGTGGACGCCGGCCAGGCGCTCCGAAATCGTCCACAGGCGCGTGGCGATATCGCGGTCGCGCGCTTCGCCGGTGATTTTGGCGGAACCGGGAGGGCCGGCGATTTCGCCGATGCCGGTCGGGCCGTAATAGTGACCGGGCTCGGCGGCGGGGCTGGTCGCGGCAAAGATCTGCGGCAGGGCGCCGGGGGCCGGCGGGTGGCCGAACACGCGGATAATGCTCGACGCCATGGTGCCGATGAGGCCCGCGCCGATGCCATTGGCGACGAGTTCGGTGCTCGAGATTCCGGGATGGGCGGCGATGCTGGCAATGCCCCAGCCCGCCGCATCGCTCCGGCGCTGCAATTCTAGCGCGAACAGCAGATTGGCCATTTTGGACTGGCCGTAGGAGCGGTTCGGATTGTAGCCGCTGGTCCATTGCAGATCTTCGAACTGGATGGAGGCGCCGCGATGGGCGATCGAGGAGACAGTCACGACACGCGCGGCTTTGGCGGCGCGGAGCAAAGGGAGCAGCTGCGCGGTCAGGGCGAAATGGGCGAGGTGATTGGTGCCGAACTGCAGCTCGAAACCATCGGCCGTGGTTTCGCGCCTGGGCGGCATCATCACCCCGGCATTGTTGACGAGGATGTCGAGGTGGTCGTGCCTGGCGCTGAAGGCGGCGGCGAATTCGGCGACGGAGGCGAGGCTGCCGAGGTCGAGCGTTTCGTAACTGATGCGAGCGGCGGGGTGGGCAGCGCGGATGCGGGCGAGGGCATCGGCGCCCTTGGCGCCGTTGCGGCCGGTGAGGATGGTTTCGGCACCAGAAGCGGCCAGAGCGAGGGCGGTTTCGTAGCCGAGACCGCCGGTCGCGCCAGTGATGAGGACGAGCTTGTCGGATTGGTTTGGGATGTCTGCGCGGGTGAAGGACATGGGAGACTCCGGTAAGAGAATGATGGTCTCTAATTAGGAGACTGGTGGTCTGTTGTCAATCCCTACGGCTCTGTCCTTGGCGACCCAAGAGGGTCACGAAGTCCGACCGCTTAGGGAGCCCTGTGTTTGTGGCCGCCCCCTCCACCAGCTTCACTGGTCCCCCTCCCCCGTAAACGGGAGAGGAGTCTCGACTGCGGCTTCTGTACCTCAAACAAAAGGCCCGGGATTGCTCCCGGGCCTAAACACTAGAATTGAAGTTCGTCTTACGGGATCAAGCCTTTGTTGACGACCTTGCCGCCTTC
>JBDSHC010000128.1:0-29923 GCA_039918675.1 Devosia sp. | reverse complement strand
AACGAGGCGTTTTATCGCGTCTCCGATTTTCTCTCGCCCGAGCATTTTTACGAGCCCGTGCATCGCGAGATTTATGAGATCGCGGGCAAGATCATTCGCGCCGGCAAGGCCGCGACGCCGATCACGGTCAAGACCTATCTCCCCGATCAGCTCACGGCCGAAATTACGCTGCAGCAATATCTGTCGCGGCTCGTCAGCGAAGCCACCACCGTCATCAATGCGGCCGATTACGGCCAGGCGATCTACGATCTCGCGATCCGCCGCGCACTGATCCAGATCGGCGAAGAGATGACCTCGGTCGCTTACAGCGCTGATGTCGAAATGACCGCGCCCAAGCAGATCGAGGAAGCGGAAAAGTCGCTCTTCGATCTTGCCGAAAAGGGCCAGTACAATGGCGGCTTCCAGCCGTTCAACGAGGCACTGACCGAGGCCATCAAAATGGCCGGCGAAGCCTATCAGCGCGATGGGTCGCTATCGGGCATGGCCACCGGCCTCAGCGATCTCGATCGCATGATGGGCGGCCTGCAGAAATCCGATCTGATCATCCTCGCCGGCCGACCAGGCTCGGGCAAGACTTCGCTCGGCACCAACATCGCGTTCAACGTGGCGCGCGCCTGGAAAGCCGAAACGACGCCCGATGGCCATCTCAAGACCATCGACGGCGGACGTGTCGGCTTCTTCTCGCTCGAAATGAGCGCCGAGCAGCTCGCGACCCGTATTCTCGCCGAGCAGTCGGAAATCTCGTCCTCCGATATCCGCCGCGGCAACATCCATGAGAGTCAGTTCTCGCGTCTCGTCGATGTGTCCAACGCGATGGCGACCATCCCGCTCTATATCGACGACAGCGGCGGTCTCTCGATCAGCCAGCTTGCCGCCCGCGCCCGCCGCCTGAAGCGCCAGAAGGGTCTCGACCTGATGGTGATCGACTACATCCAGCTGCTCTCCGGTTCGTCGCGCAAGGCCAACGAAAACCGTGTGCAGGAGCTGACCGAGATCACCACCATGCTCAAGGCTCTCGCCAAGGAGCTCGAGGTTCCGATCATTGGCCTCGCACAGCTGAGCCGTGCCGTCGAGCAGCGCGACGACAAGCATCCGCAGCTCGCCGATTTGCGTGACTCGGGCTCGATCGAGCAGGACGCCGACGTGGTGCTCTTCATCTATCGCGAGGAGTATTACCTCAAGAACAAAGAGCCTAAGGAAGGCGGACCTGACCACCTCAAATGGCAGCAGGAAATGGAACTCGTCCATGGCCGCGCCGAGGTGATCATCGGCAAGCAGCGTCATGGTCCGACGGGCACCGTGCAGCTCAGCTTCGAGGCGCAATACACCCGCTTCGGCAATCTCGCCCGCGATGCGTACATGCCGGAAAGATTCGAATGATGAGCTCTCCGGCGATCGTCACCGGTTATGGCCCCCGCCTCACGGTCGATCTGGGAGCGATCATTCGCAATTGGCAGGCGCTCGACAAAGTCTCGAACGGCGCCATCACCGGCGCAGCCGTCAAAGCCGATGCCTATGGGGTCGGCATCGTCGCCGCAAGCAAGGCGCTCTACTCGGCTGGAGCGCGGTTCTTCTTCGTCGCAACACCCGATGAAGGGCTCGCGGTTCGCGCCGCCCTGCCCGACAGCTACATCTTTGTGCTCAACGGATTGTTCCCCGGCGCGGCCCCGCTCTATGTGGGCGAGCGCCTGATGCCGGTGCTCAACTCGCTGCCGATGCTCGAGGAATGGCTGGTCGCCTGTCTCGGCCGCAACGAGGCGCTGCCGGCAGCCCTTCATTTCGACACGGGCATGAACCGGCTGGGCTTCCGCCTGTCGGAGACCTCGATCGTCCGCCGCATGTGCGACGAAGTCGGCTACGCGCCGCAGATGATCATGAGCCACCTCGCCTGCGCCGACCAGCCGCAGCACGAAAAGAACCGCACGCAGCTGGCGCTCTTCACCTCGGTCATCGCGCAGTTCCCCGGCATTCCCGCGTCGCTTGCCAACTCCGCCGCGACCATGACCAGCCGCGATATGCACTTCCAACTCGTCCGTCCTGGAATCGCGCTCTATGGCGGCCGAGCCGTCAATGGCCGCAAGAACCCGATGGTCCCCGCGGTGCTGCTCGAAGCGCCGATTCTCCAGATCCGCGAAGCCAAGACCGGCGAGTCCGTCGGCTATGGCGCCAGCTACACGCTGGCGCGCGACAGCCGTATCGCCGTCCTCGCGCTCGGCTACGCCGACGGCTTCATCCGCTCCGGCGGCTCTACCAATCAGCATGGCGGCGGGCGCGCTTTCGTGCGCGGACAGCTCGTCCCCATCATCGGCCGCGTGTCGATGGACCTCATCGCCGTCGACCTCACCGACCTCGGCAATGACAGCCCGATCCCCGGCGAGATGGTCGAGATCCTCGGCCCCCATGTCTCCGTCGACGACCAGGCCGACCCCGCCGGCACCATCGGCTACGAGTTCCTCACCAGCCTCAAAGGCCGCTACACCCGCAACTACGTCGACAGCTCCGACGCGGGGTAGCTCCGCCGGCGACCAGCGCCTCAGTCGCTCCCTTCTCCCGCCCGCGAGGGAAGGTGTCGCCAAAGGCGGTTGGCTGATCGAGCCCTCTCGGGATCGATCAGCCAGAGCAGTAAAAAGGGAAGGCGACGGAAAGGGGCGGCCCCAAGCACCGGAGCGCGTAAGCCTAGCCCACACCTCGCAAGCAATGTTCACTTTTCGTTCTTTACTCTCTATTACGCTCCCGCTAAGAGAATTCGGCGCTCCCGAGACCCATCATGGCCAAAGCCAAGCTCGCCTATGTCTGCCAATCCTGCGGCACGACTCACGTCCGCTGGCAGGGCCGGTGCGAGGGCTGCGCCGAATGGAACTCGATCGTCGAGGAGAGTGTCGATTCGGGCGTCGGGGCGGGGCCGAAGTCGGCTAGCGCCAGTGGTCGGCCGATCGCGCTGGTGCCCCTCTCGGGCGAAACCGAAACCGCAGCGCGCATCGTCACCGGCCTCGCTGAACTCGACCGCGTCACCGGCGGCGGCTTCGTCATGGGGTCGGCAGTGCTGGTCGGCGGCGATCCGGGCATCGGCAAATCGACGTTGCTGCTGCAGGGCGCCGCGGCGCTCGCCAATTTGGGCAAGCGCGTCGTCTACGTCTCGGGTGAGGAGGCAGTGGCGCAGATCAGGCTACGAGCCCAGCGGCTGGGGCTCGGAGACGCCAATGTGCAGCTCGCCTCCGAGACCAATGTCGAGATCATCCTGTCGACCCTGCAGGCCGCCGAGGCGCCGCATCTGGTCATCATCGATTCCATCCAGACACTGTGGACCGATCGGGTCGATTCAGCGCCCGGCACGGTCACCCAGGTCCGCACCTCGGCGCAGGCGCTGACGCGCTTTGCCAAGAAGTCCGGTGCGGCCGTCGTCCTTGTCGGCCACGTCACAAAGGACGGCCAGATCGCCGGACCGCGCGTCGTCGAGCACATGGTCGATGCGGTGCTCTATTTCGAGGGCGACGCGAGCCACACCTTCCGCATCCTGCGCGGCGTCAAAAACCGCTACGGCGCTACCGACGAGATCGGCGTGTTCGAAATGACCACGCTGGGCTTGCGCGAAGTGACCAATCCCTCCGCCATGTTCCTCGATCAGCGCGATCGCGATTCAGCCGGCTCCGCGGTCTTCGCCGGTATGGAAGGGACGCGGCCGGTCCTCTGCGAAATCCAGGCGCTGGTTTCCCCCTCGCCACTCGGCACACCGCGCCGTGCGGTCGTCGGCTGGGACGCATCGCGGCTGTCGATGGTCCTTGCGGTGCTCGAAACCCGGTGCGGCGTGCGCATCGGCGCCAATGACATCTATCTCAATGTCGCGGGCGGGCTGAAGGTCAACGAGCCCGCCGCCGATCTCGCGGTTGCTGCCGCCCTCATCTCCTCGCTCACTGGCTCACCATTGCCGCCCGATGCGGTCTATTTCGGCGAAATCTCGCTGGCCGGCGGCGTGCGACCGGTGGTTCATGCGTCGCTGCGGCTGCGCGAGGCGCAAAAACTCGGCTTCAAGTCCGCCGTCACCGGCAAGCTCGGCGCCGGCGATTCCGGCAACGGCCTCGCCGTTAGTGAATATTCGGAACTGGCCGAACTGATCGGCCGCATCGCGGCCAAGGGCAAGCGCGTCGCCAGCGAGGACTGACGCCGCAATTTGCTCATGCTTTCCGTGCACATCCGCCCTGCTGGCCCCTGCCCGGCTTGGCAGAGCAGGGATTAGCGGGTAAACGTGCGCTCGGGCGCCTCTGGGATCGGTCAAGCATGAGTTTTACAGCAGTCGACGTCGGCGTCGCCGTCCTCGTTCTCATCTCGGCAATCCTGGCGACAGCGCGCGGCTTCACCCGCGAAATCCTGTCGCTAGCGACCTGGGCAGGCTCCGCCGCCGCAGCCGCCTATATGTATTTCTTCCACTCCGACATCGCCAAGACCTACATCAAGGAAGAGCTGGTCGCGACGGGCGTGACGGTGATCGGCACCTTCCTCGTGGCGCTGATCGTCCTCCACCTCCTCACCATGTGGATCGGCGATCTCGTCGTCGATTCGCGCGTCGGTCCGCTCGACCGCACCCTTGGCTTCGTCTTCGGCGCGGCGCGCGGCGTCTTGATCTGTGTGGTTGCGGCCGTGTTCGCGAACTTCCTGCTCGGGCCCGAAGACAAGATGCCCGACACGCTGCGCGACGCAAAAAGCCGCATCCCGCTGATGAGCGCCGGCGACTATCTCATCGGCCTCCTGCCGCCGGATATCGAGCAGCAGTTCCGCGACTTCCTCGAGAAGCGCAACCAGGCGCCGACACCCGACGTGCCAGAAGAGCCGACCAATGACGAACCAGCCGGCGATACGCCGCCGGCCGATATTTCTTCGAGCGCGCCCAACGCGTAACCCGACGAGGTAAGAGCGTGACCACCAACGATCCGCTCGGAATTTACGGCGACACGCTGCACGAAGAGTGCGGCGTGTTCGGCATTTTGGGGCATGACGAAGCCGCGACCCTCACCGCCCTCGGCCTCCATGCCCTGCAGCATCGCGGCCAGGAAGCCGCCGGCATCGTCAGTTTCGATGGCCGTCAGTTCCACTCCGAGCGCCAGCTCGGCCTCGTCGGCGATCACTTCACCGACCCCGCGACCGTCAAGCGCCTCCCCGGCCATATGGCCATGGGTCATGTGCGCTATTCGACCACCGGCGAGACGATCCTCCGCAACGTGCAACCGCTCTTTGCCGAGCTTGAAGTCGGCGGCATCGCCATCGCCCACAATGGCAATTTCACCAATGTCCTGACGCTGCGCCGCGAGTTGATCGCTGGCGGGGCAATCTGCCAGTCGACTTCCGACACCGAGGTCGTCCTCCATCTCATCGCCAAGAGCCGCCGCAAGGGCTCGGGTGAACGCTTCGTCGATGCGCTGGCCCACCTCGAAGGCGCCTACGCAATGGTCGCCATGACGCGGACCAAGCTGATCGGTGCGCGCGACCCCAACGGCATCCGCCCGCTCGTCCTCGGCGATCTCGACGGCAAGCCGATCTTCGCGTCCGAGACCTGCGCGCTCGACATCATCGGCGCCAAATTCGTCCGCGACGTCGAGAATGGCGAAGTGGTCATCGCCGAAATCCAGGCCGATGGCAGCATCAGCATCGAGTCGCTGCGCCCGTTCGCGCCGCAGCCCGAGCGGCTCTGCCTGTTCGAATATGTTTACTTCGCCAGGCCCGACTCCATGGTCGGCGGCCGCTCCGTTTACGCGGCGCGCAAGCGCATGGGTCTCAAGCTCGCGAACGAGGCGCCGGTCGAGGCCGACGTCGTCGTGCCGGTGCCCGATGGCGGCACGCCTGCGGCCATTGGCTATGCGCAGCAGAGCGGCATCCCGTTCGAGCTGGGCATCATCCGCAACCACTATGTGGGCCGCACCTTCATCGAGCCGACGCAGTCGATCCGCGCCTTCGGCGTCAAGCTCAAGCACTCGGCCAATCGCGCCGTGATCGACGGCAAGCGCATCGTGCTGATCGATGATTCCATCGTGCGCGGTACCACCTCGATCAAGATCGTCCAGATGATGCGCGAAGCCGGCGCCCGCGAAGTTCACATCCGCGTCGCCTCGCCGATGATTTTCCATCCCGACTATTACGGCATCGACACGCCGGACCATGACAGCCTGCTGGCCAATCAATATGCCACCATCGAGGATATGTGCCGCTACATCGGCGCCGACTCGCTGGGCTTCCTGTCGATCGATGGCCTCTATGAAGCGGTCGGCGGCGAGAAGCGGAACAATCTGGCGCCGCAGTTCACCGACCATTATTTCACCGGCGACTACCCCACGACGCTGACCGATCTTATGGGTCGCACCAAGACCGACCCGAAGACCCTCTCGCTGATGCGCGAAGCGAGCTGATCGGTGTCCGACCTCACAGGTAGAGTGGTCCTCGTCACCGGGGCCAGCCGCGGCATTGGCTATCAGGCGGCACTCGAAGCCGCCCGCCGCGGCGCCCATATCATCGCCCTCGCCCGCACCGTTGGTGGCCTCGAAGATCTCGACGACGCCATCAAGACATTTGGCGGCGAGACGACGCTCGTCCCGCTCGATATCCGCGACGGCGACGGCATCGACCGGCTCGGACGCGCCGTCTATGAGCGTTGGGGCAAGCTCGATGGCCTCGTCGCCAATGCGGGCGTACTCGGCGTCATCAGCCCGGTGCCGCATCTCGACATCAAGGATTTCGACCAGGTCTTCGCCGTCAACGTGGCGGCTAACTATCGCCTCATCCGCTCGCTCGACCCGCTGCTGAAGCTGTCCGACGCCGGCCGCGCGGTGTTCATCTCGTCATCCTCATCGCAATCGGCCCGCCCCTTCTGGGGCGCCTATGCGGCGAGCAAAGCGGCGCTTGAGGCGCTCGTCAAAAGCTATGCGAGCGAAGTCGCCAACTCGAACGTCAAAGTGAACGTCTTCTGGCCCGGCGCCGTGCGCACCGCCATGCGCGCCAAGGCGATGCCCGGCGAAGACCCCGAGACGTTGCCGCGTCCCGCCGCAATCGTCCCCAAGCTCATCGACATGATCGCGCCGGCGTTCATTGAGACGCGGATGGTGTTTGATTTCGAGACGAACGCGCTGACGTCTCTGTGACCCGACGTGTCATTCCTCCGAAGGTAAGAATGACAGCGGTGGCTATCAGCTGACTCTGCTCACCAGCAGCTTGTCGATCCGCCGCCCATCGAGATCGAGCACTTCGACCTTCCACGGCTCGCGCGTAAACGTCTCGCCCACCGCCGGCAGATGGTTCAACTCTGACAGCACATAACCGGCCACCGTCTCGTAAGGCGGGTCCTTCGGAATTGGAACGCCGATCTTGTCGGCGAACTCGTCCACCGGCATCCAGCCTGAAACGAGATACGATCCGTCCTCGCGCCGCGTGAACGCGTGCTCGTCATCGTCCTCGTCCTGAAAGCCGCCAGTGATGGCACCGAGGATATCGCCAGGCGTCACGATGCCCTCGAAATGCCCGTACTCGTCGAACACCAGCGCCACATGCACCGCCGATGTACGGATGGCCCGCAGCACAGCCAGCGCGTCGGCGCGATCGAGCACCACCGGCGCCGGCTTCACCAGCGCCCGCACGTCGAGCGGTGTGCCCGAGGCGAAAATGTCGATCAGATCCTTGCGCACCAGCACGCCGATGATCTGGTCGGGCTCGCCCTCGTGCACCGGCAGCATCGAGTGATGCGACGTACGCAGCATCTCTAGGATCTTGTCCTCTGAGTCCGACAGATCCACCACATCGACATCGAGGCGCGGCGTCATCAGGCCGCGTGCCGAGCGGTCGGCGAACCGCATGACGCCCGAGATCATCGCCTTCTCTTCGGTCTCGAGCACACCCTGGCTCTCGGCTTCGGCGATGATGGTCTTGACCTCTTCGTCGGTGACGCGATCCTCGCTCTGGCCGGTCTGACCCAGCAGCGTGAGGATGGCACGGCTCGACATGTCGAGCAGCCAGACAAGCGGCGCTGCAACCGAAGCGATGAACTGCATCGTTGGCGCCACGCGGGCGGCAATGCCCTCTGCGTCCCGCAATGCGAGTTGCTTGGGCACGAGTTCACCGAGGATCAGCGAGAAATAAGTGATGGCGACCACCACAAGTCCAACGCCCAGCGCCGAGGCCCAGACTTCGGGCAGCCCGCGCTCCAGCAGATAGACCGCCAGCCGGTCGCCCAGCGTCGCGCCCGAGAATGCCCCCGACAGCACGCCGATCAGGCTGATGCCCACCTGCGCCGACGACAGGAACTTGCCGGGGTCTTCGCCCAGCTTGAGCGCCACCGCCGCGCCTTTGTTGCCGTCGGCGGCCATCACCTTGAGGCGCGCCGGGCGCGACGAGACGACGGCCAACTCCGACATGGCGAGCGCGCCATTGGCGAGGACCAGAACGATAACGATTACGATTTCGAGGATCATGGCGCGATGCTAGCCGCTATTCGGCTTTCACATAAGGGTTCTTCGCCGAGCGCAGCCATAGCCGGATCGGCGTGCCCGGCATGTCGAACGCCTCGCGCATCGAATTGATCAGATAGCGCTGGTAGGACATCGGCACCGATTCAGAGCGCGAGCCGAAGATGATGAAGCTGGGCGGCCGCATCTTGGCCTGCGTCATGTAGCGCAGCTTCAACCGGCGACCGCTGACGGCCGGCGGTGGATGCTTCTCGACGACCGCACCCAGCCAGCGATTGAGCTTGGCAGTCGAGAAATGGCTATTCCATTTCGCCTCGATCGCAAAGATGGCGTTCATCAGCCGGTCGATGTGGCGGCCCTGAATGCCGCTGATGGTCACCAGCGGCACGCCGCGCATCTGCGGTAGCAGCCGTTCGCATTCCTCGCGCAGCTTTACCAGCGCGCCGTTCTTGTCCTCGATCAGATCCCATTTGTTGACCGCTATCACGAGCGCCCGTCCCTCGCGATGAACGAGATCGGCGAGCGCCAGATCCTGGTTCTCGAACGGGATCGTCGCGTCGAGCAGCAGCACCACCACTTCGGCATACTGGATCGAGCGCAGCGAATCCCCGACCGCCAGCTTTTCGAGTTTACCCTCGACCTTAGCCTTCTTGCGGATGCCGGCAGTGTCTACGAGATTGATCGTCCGGCCTTCCCACTCCCACGGCACCATGATCGAGTCGCGGGTGATGCCCGCCTCGGGCCCGGTGAGCAGCCGGTCTTCACCCACCATGGTGTTGATCAGCGTTGATTTGCCGGCATTGGGCCGGCCGACGATGGCGACGTTGAGATAGCGCTTGGGGTTCCAGCGCAACGCCGGTCCGTCCTCGGTCGAGCCGTCATCCTCGGGCAGGTCGATATCGACCTCGGGCATGAACTCATCGATGGTCTTGGGCGGGTCCTTGGCGTCCACCGCCTTGCTGACGATCGCATGGAGATCAGCGAGTCCCAGCCCATGTTCGGCCGACAGCGCCACCGGCTCGCCGAAGCCGAGCGAATAGGCCTCCATCAGCCCGGGGTCAGCTGCGCGCCCCTCGGCCTTGTTGGCGATGAGGTGGACTTCTCTGTTGGCCTTGCGCAGCACCTGCGCAAACCGCTCGTCGAGCGGGGTCACCCCTGCCCGTGCGTCGATCATGAACAGGATCACGTCCGCGTCGCGGATCGCCATCTCCGTCTGCTGGCGCATGCGGTCTTCGAGGGAACCGTCGGTCCGGTCTTCATAGCCGGCCGTATCGAGGATGCGGAATTTGAGATCGCCGATCCGGCCCTCGGCCTCGCGGCGATCGCGCGTCACGCCCGGCGTATCGTCGACAAGCGCAATCTTCCGGCCGACCAGCCGGTTGAAAAGCGTCGACTTGCCGACATTGGGTCGGCCGACAATGGCGACGAGCGCACTCATTCAACTAATCCTTGGTCCGCGCCTCAGGGCGCGGACGACGATGAAACGTCCGCCGCAGATGATGACGGTGCGCTCACATCGAGTTCGGTGCTGGCGTCCACCGCGACGGAGGGCTGCGACGACACATCCGCCGGCACATCAACCGGAGCCGTAACAATCGGCGCGGCGCCTTCGGCCAGCAATTGCTGGATGTAGATCTGGACCCTGCTCTGCAGATCACGCGAGGCCAGCGGATCGTCGACCACAGCCTGGAATGACTTCATCGCATCGTCGAGCTTGCCCGCCTTGTACTGGACGAGCCCCAGCACTTCGCGCGCGGCATTGCGCATCGGCGACGTCGGATCGATCGAACCGCCGACCCGCTGTTCGACCGCGGCGACGTCGCCCTTATCGATCAAAAGCTGCGCCGAAAGGATGAGTGCCAGCTCGCGCATATGGGTATCGCTGAGCGACGTCGCGAGCCCGTCATAGGCGGCCACCGCGTCGTCGGTCTTGCCCTGCTGGGCGAGCAGTGCCGCCTCGCGAAATTTCGCCAGCGACGGATAGCCGCCCGAACCCGTCGCGATTACGTCGTCGAGCGCCTTCTTGGCAGCATCGAGATCGGTGCCATCGGCGACGGCGCCCGCGGCATAGAACTGGTCCGACGATTTGGCCGAGGTCGAATCCTGATACCAGGTCCAGCCCTCATAGCCCGCGACGAGCAGCACCACCGCGATGGCGGCGCCGATTACGAACGGAGCCGACTGGCGCCACAGCTTGCGCATGCGGTCGCGGCGCAGTTCGTCGTCGACTTCACGAATAAGTGTATCGTTGGACATGAGACCCTTGAAGACCCTTGGAAAGCGGGCCGCAACATAGTCAGGTGGCCCTGCGAATGCAAATGCCACTACCCGGGGCTCAAAGCGAGGCCAAACCCCCGTTAACGCAAGAGAAAGTACGTTTTGCGACTATCGCGCACCCTGGGAGCTCACTGATCATGCTGCGTATTGTTCTTATTGCCGTCGCCTTTCTCGGCCTTGCCACCCCGTCTCTCGCCGCCAAACAGATGTCGCTGTTCGACGGCTTCCTGAAAAAATCCAACAGCCATTCGAGCTTTTCCTCGATGAGCGCGCCGCGCTCCGTCAGCGGACCGGTGTCGATCACGGTCGATATCTCGACGCAGACCATGGACGTCGTTGCCGATGGCCAGACCGTTTACAGCTTCGACGTCTCGACCGGCCGCAAAGGCTACTCGACGCCGACCGGCAATTACCGCCCGATCCGCATGCACACCATGTGGTACTCGTCGAAATACGAGAACTCGCCGATGCCCTATTCGATCTTCTTCAAGGGTGGCTACGCCATCCATGGCACGGGCGACATCAAGCACCTCGGCCAGATCGCGTCGCATGGCTGCGTGCGCCTCCATCCCGACAACGCCAAGCTGCTGTTCGAGCTGGTCGAAAAAGTCGGCATGGCCAACACCAAGATCAGCCTGATCCGCAGCTAAGCTGCCGCTGGCGAAGCATCACTGCTAGGCGTAAGTTCGGCGCAGGGAGTCTTCCTCTGCGCCGTTTGCTTTTCATCGCCATCGCATCGCTTGCGTTCGCCGCTGCCCCCGTCGCAGCGAAGCCGCTGATCGAACCCCATATGCACATTGTGCCGATCGGCGATGCGCCCGAAGTGGCGCTGACGCTCGATGCCTGCATGGGCGCCACCGATTTGCGTATCGTCAACGCGCTGATCGACAATGCCATCCCCGCCACGATCTTTGCGACGCGCCGCTGGCTGCAGCACAATGCCGATGCGACGAAGCTACTGGTTGCGCATCCCGATCTGTTCGAGATCGAAGACCATGGGGCGGAACATGTCCCCGCGATCATCGGTGCGCAGAAGGCCTATGGCATCGCCCCGGCAGGCACTGCCGATGGCGTGTTCTCCGAGGTCATGGGCGGCGCCCAAGCGGTGCAGGCCGTCACCGGTGTCATGCCGCAATGGTTCCGAGGCGCCACGGCACTCTACAGCTCCGATGCACTCGATCTCATCGGCACGATGGGGTTTCGCATCGGCGGCTTTTCGCTCAATGGCGATATCGGCGCGAGCGTCACCGAGAAAACTGCCAAATCGCGCATCTCGAAAGCGGTCAATGGCGATGTCATCATCGCTCACATGAACCAGCCCAAACATGCCGCTGGTGCCGGCGTCGTCGAGGGTGTGCTGGCACTTAAAGCGGAAGGCTTCAAATTCGTTCGTCTCGAAGACGTCAGCGAGACCGCAGGCTAGCCAAGCTGCGCTTCGATCCAGGCTTCGACCTCTTCAAGCGTCGCGGAGAATTCGTACTTCTCCTCGCCAAAAACGATCTTGCCGCTCGCCGCGTCACGCACCTTGAAGCCGCCATGCTCGAGCGTCTTGGCGCTCGGCTTGATCGGCTGCAGCAAATCGAGGTTGCGGCGCCCCAGCAGGCGCTTCACCACCCGTATCTGCGCCGCGAGGCTGTGTTTGCGTGAACTCATGGTCGAGCTTTAGCGGCGGTCCACGCGCTAGGCAAGATCGAGCCGCAGCGTCCTGCCGATGTCGTTCCGCCATTGCGGTTTGACGCCCGCGGCATCTGCGAAGCGCGGCCACTCCGCTACCGCGTCGCGCACCTGCTGAATGATCGTTCTAGCCCGGCTGCGGTTGAGCGAGGCCGAGCGTGCGCAGGCGTCGAGATCCTCGAGGTCGAAGCCGTCGCGCCTGCCGTTCACCGACATCTGGTGTCGCGACGTCCATGCCCCATCCGGATTGTAGCTCCAGGTCAGGTCGAACCCCGGCGATAGTCGCCAATTTCCCTCGCGGTCCATCAGGAACGCGATGTTCTTGACGTGGTCATCCTGGTTGCGGGCGATGAGATTGAACGCCATGCGCCGGAACTGTTCCTCAAGCGCTGGCATGCCGAGCCCGATACGCCGCATCACCAGCAGGGCCTGCTCGTATGAGTAGGCGTTAGGGTCGTTGAAATCGTATTGCGCCAGTGCCGCCAGCGACTGCATGTGCAGCTTGCCGCCACCCTCCAGCCGGTCGAAGCGCTTCACCATGAAGTGCCGACGCCCGCCCTCTTCGAACAGCCGGCTTTCGGGCACTTCGATCCCGGCCGCCGCGGCCATGTTGGAATAGGCAAACTCCACGGCGCCATAGCCCTTGGGGTCGGCGAGTTCCTTGTCCTTGTTGTCGGCGACGCCGTCGAACTTCATCAGCCAATAGCCGAACCCCTCCCCGGCTTCGACCTGCCCTGAGCGCACTTCGTTGGTCGCTGGGTTCCAGGCGATCACCGCCTTGGCCCGCGCCCCGCCAGCCGACGTGCCGACCCTCAGGATGTCGCGAAGCGCATTGGCCTTGTTGGCGTCGGCGAATGAGGCGTGAAGATCGTTGCGATGCGTCAGCACGTCCGAGGCGAGCCTCACCAGCGCATCGATATCGACCCGGCTCGAGACCTTGCGCCGCGGCCCCATGGCGGGCGCGAACTCCAGTGCGCCCATGCCGCGAGTGCCGGTGTAGCAAAGCCGTTCCACCGCGTTGAAGCTCGCCGGCGTTCGTCCCTGCGCCGCGAGCCAGGCGTCGATCAGCGCATTGCCGTATTTGTCGGGCAACGCATCGGCCAGCAATCCGGGCAGGCCGTGAAAGCTGCGGCGACTGAGTTCGGGGAAGCTGAACACGCCCGGCCCGAGCGGCATCATCAGCGGCGCCACCTCGATGCCACTGCCGATGAACTCCGGATCGTAAGCAAAGGCCGCGACATCGCTGTCGTCTTCGACCGACACCGCGCCGATGCGCCGTCCCCACAGCCGGACCTCGCCGACCGTGGTCATGTCTTGTCGCCCCGAGTCTTGTTGCCCCGAGTCGCATCGCCCCCGGTCTCATCTCCCCAAATCCACCGCCGTGCCGGCGCCTCTGCAAGGCCTCGCCCGCCGCGCACACGAACCGGCCGCCGGCGCGTCAGCTGATCAATCGGGTTGGCTGGCTGCTCCGGCAGCAACGCGTCCAGCGCCTCGATCCGCCCCAGTGCCCTGAGGCAGCGGATCAGATTGCTGAGCTGGCTCGACTGCCCATCCTCAAGCCGCTCCACCGTGCGCTTCGAGACTCCGGCCGCCAATGCGAGATCGGCCTGCGTCATCCGTCGTGCCAGCCGCGTCGCCATAACGCGCTGCCCCAACTCGGCAAGCACAGCCTCATCCGTCAATGAATCTGTAAATCTCATAATTCGCCATCCTTGGCGATTTATATGCCATTTCTCCCCCTCTTTCGTCAAGTTCGACGACATATCACAAACCATGTAAATCGCCACTTTAGGCGACTAGTTGTCATTCGTGCCGATAATTCGCCATATCTGACGATTTATACTTCTCCTTTTTCTGTCACCGCAAGTGCATCGAAGATCCGCGCGACCGCCTCCGCACCCGGATCGTTGATGCCCTCGAGCGAGCGCGCTTCCAGATAGGCCGAACGTCCCGCATTGGCCCTTAGCATCCGGGCCGTCCCATTTGCCCCTTCCCGTGCCGCCGCAGCAGCGCCTTTGAGCCCCGCCCGGACCCGCAATGCATTAAGCGCAGGCCGCAGCGCGTCGACCATCGTCCGGTCGCCGAGGCTCGCACCGCCATAGGCCTGCATCGCGTCGAGACCGGCGAGCAGCGCGCTCGTCCAGTCCGGCGTCTCACGATAGGCCTCGCCTGCCCGCGCCAGCATGATTGCGAACAGCACGCCGCTCGAACCGCCCATCGCCTTGCGCTTGATGTCGCTCAGCGCCTGCAACAAATCGCCGCCCACCGCGAAGGGCAGCCGGTCCAGAGCACCCTGCACGGCGCGTGCCCCGGTGGCGAAGGTACTACCCGTATCGCCATCGCCCACCTTGGCGTCGAGCGCGTTGACCTCCGCCTCCATGCCGATGCACGTGGCGATGATGGTCTCCACCACTCGGCGCACCAACGTGTCCGATGACGGCGCAAACATCGCCTCCGAAATCGATGGCGCTGCCACGGTCACCACAGCGCCCACGCGCTGGAACACCGGCAATGAAGGACAGGCGGCCGGCGCCAGCAACATGCTTTCGCGCTCGGGCGTCAGTTCCAGAAACGAGATCGAGAAGCCCGGCATATCGAGCGCCGTCATCGCGCCCGACGGTCCGGCAAGGAATTTGATGCTCGACGCCAAAGGCGACCGCAGCAGATCGGCAACCAGCACCATGCATTCGAGATTGGCGAGGCCACCCAGATTGTTGAACAGCACAGCGTAGATCGCACCCGGCTTCACATGCGGCGACAGTCGCACAGCAAGGTCCGCGATCAACTCACGCGAGCCCTTCAATTCCGCGAGATCGACGCCCGGCTCGCCATGGATGCCGAGCCCGATCTCGACCTGCCCGGGGCCGATACGGCTGATCTTGGGGCTCCCCGGAACGCTGCACGCGTCGCGCGCCACGCCGATCGTGAACAGGCCCGCCATCGCGTCTTCAACTGCCGCCTTGATCGCGTCGAGCCGGGCTCCAGCCTCCGCCATATGCCCCGCGATTTTGTGGACGAACAGCGTGCCCGCCACGCCCCTCGGCCGCGGTGCATCGGGGATGGCGATGTCGTCGGCAACGATCACCATCTCGACCTTCAGGCCCATCGCCCGCGCCCGCTCGGCTGCGAGGCCAAAATTGAGCAGGTCGCCGGTGTAGTTCTTGACCACCAGCAGACAGCCGGCATCGCCGGTGACCGCGACGATCGCCGCTAGCACCGCGTCGACGCTGGGCGATGCAAAGATCTCGCCGCACACCGCGGCCGTCAGCAATCCCATGCCGACCAGCCCCGCATGCGACGGCTCATGTCCCGATCCGCCGCCTGAGACAACGGCGACCTTGCTGAGATCCCAATCGGCACGCAGCACCACGCGCGCCTGATCGTCTGTCCGGAACCGCATAAGCCGGCCACCGCTCCCCGCGACAAGGCCGTCAATGGCGTCCGAAACGATCTCTTCCCTGCGATTGTAGAACATGCCCATTCCTCCGGCGCCGAGCCAAGTTGAACCGGGTCAGCGAGGAATAAGCAACTGGTACGGGCGTGACCGACGGGGCGGCCTAGCCGGCCAACAGACGGCACACAGGCCCTTCGCGAAGCGCCTCGAGTGCCAGCGGTTCGGGCGAAGCCCATGTCGAGCGGGCAGCCTTCGACAGCTTGAGCCCGAGTCCCGGACGGCCCGGCGCATGAATGCGTCCGTCCCGGATGAGGAAGGGCTCTTCCACGAGGTGGTCGTAGTTCTGGAAGGAGTATTCGAGCCACGGCACCTCGGGCAGCGCACACGCCGTATGGACGCCCACTTCGAGGTTGGTGTTGCCGAGCGCGACCGGGATGCCCAGTTCTGCCGCGAGCCAACCGATGTGCATCACTTCGGTGATGCGCCCGTGCACATTGATGATGTCGGTCGCGCGGGCCATCAGCAGGCGCGCGCGGCCCGACACGTCGAGATACTCGCCTGAATTGATCATGGTCCAGGGGCATGCAGCAGACAGCGCCTTCAGCCCGTCGAAGTCGGTCCTGAGGATCGGATCTTCAACCCAGACCAAATCGTGGCCGGCCTGCTTGAACAGCGAGAGCCGGGTCGCCGCCTCCTTGGCGGACCACGCTTCATTGGCGTCGATCATCACACCGGCTTTGGGACCGACGACCTTGCGCAGCAGGTTGAGCCGATGGAGGTCCCGCTCGGGTTCCGGGTGGCCCACCTTGATCTTGAACGCGGGAAAGCCCAGCGCCGCAGCCTTGGTGAAGAACGCCTCGAACTCTGCGTCCGTCATGTGGAAGTCGAGACCGCTGGCATAGACGGGGACGCTGTTCCGCGTGCCGCCGAGATAGTCGGACAGCGGCAGGTCGACCTGCTGTGCAGCGAGGTCCCAAAGCGCGATCTGCAGTGCCTCGCCGAAGCCGTAGCTGATATCGCGCTGATTGCCCCCACGAGGCCGCTCGATGCGGTGCACCAGTTCTGCGGGCGTCCGGCCGTCGATCCCGCGCCAGATATTACCGAGGAAACTCGCCTCCAGCGCAGCCAGGGAGGCGACCGGATCCCACATCGAATGACCGAAACCGAGGCTCGTCCGACCCTCTGAATCTGTCAGCTCCAGAGCAAAGGCATTGAAGTCGACAAAGCGGACCTGGCTGTCGCCGATGACTCGGTCCCGGCGGAATTGGAAACGCGTCAGCTGGAATGATTTAATCCTGCTCGTCGACATTCTGATAGAGTCACCATCACCAACTGATCTATCAGACCGTATTCCACATACATTGGCGGTGGGCAAGTTGTGCGTTAGTTTCGCGTCGTGAAAAATAACGACCCTGCCAAGCTCCTCTCCGACCTTGCCTATGAGCGCATTCTTCAAGCGCTATTCGACTCGCGATTGCCGATGGGCGAGAAGCTCAATCAGGGCGATCTGATCAAGATCACGGGCATTCCAGTTGGGCCTGTGCGAGACGCGCTGAAGCTCCTCGAGGCCGACGGCATCGTCATCATCCGTCCCCGCTCGGGGATCGAGATCATCAGTCCGTCGACGGACCTGGTTCGGGCGACGTTCCAGTTTCGAGCCATGATCGAGCGGCCCGCGGTCCGCGCTTATGCGATGTCCGCGCGGGAGAAGGTCCTCCGCGATCTCGATCACCGGCATTCAGAGGTCGCCGACCAGATCGCCCGTGTCGAGCCAAACGAAATCGTCTCGACCCATCTCGACAAGCTCGAGGACGCATTTCACCTGTCCATGGTTGCCGCCCTCGACAACGAACTCGTCGATGCCTCCTACCGGCGCCTGAGGCTCATGGCGCAGATCATCAAGGTCAACACCAGAATCTTCCCACGGGCCGCGATGGTCTCGATCCGCGAGCACAGAGCCGTACTAAAGGCCTGCCTCGAACGCGATGCCGAGGCGGCGGAGGCCGCGCTTGCACAGCACCTCACGAATGCCCTCAACCGGAATTTGGGTTTCGGCTGACGGCCGGACGTGACGCGGAGCAAGGCCCCGCGTCTGGTCTAGTGTCCGCCATTCCTGACCGCGCCGGGACAACCCAAGCCGGAAGCAGAATAAGGCGGAAGCCTATTTCTACCTTAGGATGGCGCGCGCTCGTGCCGTGGAAGGTCATTGAGGTGCGGCATCCAGTTCTGCGCTTCGCCGGTCCACACCTCAACCGTCGGGATAACGAGGCTCGTATCGTCAAACGTTCCGGCCTTCAGGAACAGCTTGCCGGGCACCGCCATGCACTTGCTGTAGATCGGCGACCCGCAGTTCCCACAGAAATGCCGATGGACGTCCAAGCCGCTGTCGGCGACCGTGACGAACATCTTCATCGTCTTGTTTTCGTAAACGTCGACAGCGAGTTCGTCGACCATCACGTAGATTGAACCCGTCGACCCAGCCTGGCGCTGACAGGCCTTGCAATGGCAGTAGCCAACCTCACCCGGGGTTCCCTCGTACTTAAACTTTACCCCGCCGCAGTTGCATTGTCCGGTCACGTGCATTTCGATCTCCTCCTCTTGTTTACGGCGCCGCTATTTGCGGACGACGACAGTCTTGTTGTTGCTGTGAGACGCGAGACCTTCCGCCCCGTGCTCGACGCTCAGGCCCGATTGCTTGTAGCCACCAAAGGGCGCGAGGAATGGGTGGCTTTGCCCCTCATTCACCCAGACATTGCCCGCGTCTATCCGGTCTGCAACCGCTAGAGCGTTGCTCTTATCGCGACCCCACACGGTGGCGCCGAGTCCGAAGATCGTCGCGTTCGCCCGTTCGACCACATCGTCTACATCGTCATAGGCAATGATCGGGACGATCGGTCCAAAGGGCTCCTCCTGGACAATGCGGCTATCCTCCGGAGGATTGTCGACGACGGTAATCGGGACAAAGTTGCCCTTCAGCGTCTCATCGATCGTGCCCCCAAGCGGCACCTTGTAGCCATTCCGCTTCACATCCGCGAAAAGGTCCTTCAGCTTGTCGTACTGCATGCGATTGTTGACGGGGCCGAGGTCGCTAGCGGGGTCCATGCCGTCACCAACCTTGTGAGTCTTGGCATAATCGACAAAGGCCTTCACGAATTCGTCGTGGAACGAGCGATGGGCGTAGATGCGCTTTGCCGCAATGCACCATTGGCCGGAATTCCCAAAGGCCGCCCAGAAGATCTTCGGGACCGCGTCCTTCCAATCGGCATCTGGCAAGAGGATTGCCGGGTCGTTGCCGCCCAGCTCGAGTGTCACACGCTTCACGGTGCCCGCTCCGGACGCCATGATCTTCCGTCCCGTCGCCGTCGAGCCGGTAAAGGTGATCATCCCTACATCGGGGTGTTCGGTCAGCACCTGACCAAGCTCATTGCCACCCGTGACGATGTTGAAGACGCCCGGCGGGAAGATCTGCGCTACCAGTTCCCCGATCCGCAGAGCGCAGAGCGGCGTGTAGGGCGATGGCTTGAGAACGAACGTGTTCCCGGAGATGAGCGCTGGAACGGATTTCCAGAGGACGTGCAAATAGGGATAGTTCCACGGGATGATCCCGCCGACCACGCCAACAGGCGAACGCCTGATCTCAACCCGGCGCTCGTCTGTATCCTCCAGAACCTGATTGACCAGTCTGGCCTTGGCCGTCCGTGGGACCCACGGATTGGCGAGATTCACCTCGAAGGCAGCCTGGCTGTTGCGCGGCTTCCCCTGTTCAAGCGAGAGGAGCGTGATGAAATCCTCCTTCTGGGTTTCCAGCGCTTCATAGAGCCTAACGACATAGGCCTCACGCTCGTCGCCAGACAATGCAGCCCACGCCGGGAAGGCGCGCTTAGCGGCGGCAATGGCTTGCCTCATATGATCGTCCGACGCGTCGGGGGCCTGAGCAAGCAGTTCGTTGGTCGCTGGATTGAGCACGTCGAATAGCCGGTTGCTCTCGACGACCTTGCCATCGATCGACAGCCCATACGGAGCCTCGAAATCCACCGGTCTGACTTGGATGTCCGAAAGTGATGTCACTGCTTTCTCCTATCGACGCTGGCCCGCGCCCGTTGGCGCATTTCGCTGTTTAGAACGAAGCGTCCGCTTGTCTTGTTGTAGCGACTGTTACAGTGGTTTTGTATCGACCGATACTGACAGTCAAGTGAACTTCCGTCCCCGCGCTCCGGGGCTAAGGCGTATTGGCGCTCTGCTTCTGCGACTCGATCTCATCGAACACCTCCTGGGCGATCCGAAAGCTGTCGACTGCAGCGGGAACGCCGCAATAGCAGGCGACCTGGAGGAACACCTCAGTGATCTCCGACCTGGTCACACCGTTGGTCAACGCGCCCCGAACGTGAAGCTTCAGCTCGTGCGGCCGGTTAAGCGCGGAAATCATTCCAAGATTCAGAATGGAGCGCAGTTTGCGATCAAGACCGGGACGGTTCCACACGGCATCCCAGCAGTACTCAGTGACGAGTTCCTGCATCGGCCAGTTGAAGTCCGTGGCCTTCGAGATGGAAGCATCGACATAAGTGCCCCCTAGAACCTCGCGCCGGGTCTTGAGCCCCTCTTTGAACCGCGCTGAATTTCCCCGCGGCTGCGCTCCGCTCATGCCTTCGCTCACCCGTCATCTCCCACTGCAGCGTCAGCCAAGCTCCGAAGCTGCGCGTCGCGGGGTTTTGACAGATCGTCATACAATCTGTCAAGCACACGAGGGAGCTTTCTGTAGTCTTCACTATTGTTCTGAGTTGCCGTACAGCTTCCGGAATCGGAGGCGCGGATGACGATGCAGGATATTTCTCCCCATAAGAGCAAGGGGCGACCGAGGATTTTCGATCGAGACGCCGCCCTGCGAAGCGCGCTCGATCTGTTCTGGCGGCGCGGCTACGAGCCCGCTTCCATCGCCGAATTGTGCTCTTCCATGGGGATCAACCCGCCCAGCCTCTATGCCGCGTTCGGCAGCAAGGCCCAGCTGTTCATGGAAGCGGTCAATTGCTACGAGGCGGAGTATTGGGACAGCGTCTGGGACAGCATGGCGCTAACGCCCGATTTTCTCGATGCGATGGAGATTTTTTTCCGTGACGCAGCCAAGATCCTTGGCGGCGGCGATGCACCGTGTGGCTGTCTCGTCATTCTAGCGGCGACCAATGTGTCGGCGGGCGCCGACGAGGTGGACAAGGCTCTGCAGGCGCTTCGAAAGGAAGGCCGCGATCTCCTGCTGCGCCGTGTGAAGAAAGCAATCGACGACGGGCAGTTACCGAAGAACACGGACGCCAAAGGGCTGTCGCTTACGCTCAACACAATCCTCGAGGGTATGTCGCTGGCCGTTCGCGACGGGGCGAGTCGCCGCGATCTGGACCGTGTGGCCAAGCTGGCCATGCAGCTGGTCCGTGGGGTTGCAAGCCAGCAAGACACGAAACAGGCGTAGCGCTTTATGTAGCACCTGCTAAAGACTATTGACTCTGTCGCGACAGCTTGCAATTTTCATGTAGCGAGCGATACAGACGGATAACCAATGGTGGCCTCCGTTCCGTATCGCGGCATGATTTGGAGGGTGCAATGACCAAGAACCTCAAGACGGTCTCGACGGCCGAGTACGATGCCGTCGTGGCGCAGGTGATGAAGTATGTGAACGGACTTCTCTCGGGAAAGTCGAAGGAAGTAGCGACCGCCTTCCACAAGGATGCCATCATGTACGGCATGACAGGTGGGCCGAGCAGCGAGCTTCTCGGCGGCCCGATTTCCAACCTGTACGATTTTGTGGATAAAAATGGGTCCGCCCCCAACATCGCGGTGCGCCTCGATGTCCTCGCCATCACTCAGACCACTGCGGTCGTCCGGGTTGATATGGAACGCGACGCCCTCGACGCCGACTACACCGACTTCCACACCTTGATCAAGCTCGACGGTAAGTGGAACATTGTTGCAAAGGTGTTCCACAAGTACGATTCCGAGTGAGTTCGCCGGGCAGGACGGGAGGCAACGCTTCCCGACCCCTCCTATCCGGATGCCATTTCGGGGATGATACGAATGCTGCCCGACCATCCAGACCGCGAGGCTATCGACGCCGAACTGCATGCCCGGCCGGTAGATATCGTCGAGGCGACAACGCGGGTTCGGCGCCTTGTCTTGTTGCCGCCCTCCCCAGGGCAATTGGAAAGCCTCATTTCTCGATTTGAGGCGTTTTGTCGAACCAATGAAATCGAGCGGGTTCCCCGCAGCGTTCGCCAGACGAGCTTTACGGTGGGGCAGCGCGCGGTTACGTGGGAATTTCACACGGAGTTTGCGACCGTCACCTGGCGCGATTCCGCTGATGACAAACACTGGCCGCTTGGTATTGGCCTCGAAAGCGTCGGCGACGCCACGCTGATCGCCGCCATGCGCGTCGATGTCACCGATCGCAGCGAAATACCCGGCCAAATGGTGGTCCAGTTCAACCAATCCAGTCTGTGTGTCTCGACCGTGGAGGATGGCGCCGCCCAGATCGCCACGGACTATCTCACCGACGAACATGGCTACACCCATATCGAATTTGCTGCGGGATCGATGTCGCCGCTTCGCCGATCTGTGCTTGTCCGCCGGCTACTCGAGATAGAGACTTACCGGAGCATGTCGCTGCTGGCTTTACCTCTCGCCCGCAGCACCTCGCCAAGCCTCGGGGATGCCGAGCGTGAACTCACTCGCGTCATTGAGGCGCTTGCGGATGCGACGACAGCAGCGGCAATTCAAAGCTCGCTCGACTCTCTCCACACCTTGTCCATTCGTTCAGGGCAGCTTTCTGAAGTAACCGGGTATCGCTTTGCTGCCTCGAGGGCCTACGGCCGGATCCTGCAATCCCGGCTGGATAGTCTGCGCGAGGGGCCCACGCGACAAGGATCGAGCATCGGGCGGTATTTGAGAAACCGCGTCGACCCCGCGCTCTCCACTTGTCTCGCGCTGGAAAAGCGGCTCGAGACGCTGACGGCCAAGATCGAGCGAGGCATTGAGCTGCTGAATGTGAGAATTGGGCTGGATCTGCAGGTACAAAACAAGGCCGTGCTCGACACGATCGCCAGCACGGCGCAGAGCCAGTTCCATTTGCAGGCCACCGTGGAGGGCCTCTCCGTGATCGCGATCAGCTACTACGCTCTGGGCATCCTGAGCTATGCGCTGGCGGGACCGTTGGAGATGCTGCATGGCGACAAGACCCTCGCTATCTCCATTGGTGCTCCATTCGCCGTTCTCGCCGTGTGGTGGGCCGTACGACGTGTTCGACGTACCCATATTCGACGGTAACCGTCACAGTGCTATTCCTCGGTCCCAGCGGCGCCTCATAGGGCCCATATTGATTGACTACATTTTCAGATTGTCAGACAGCTTATGGTGCAGCTAGGTTGAGTCGGGCTGAGTTCTACTTTTGATGAAGCAAGATGAAATCAGATTTACAGCCTGACCTTCAGATCAGCCGGCGAAGCGCTACGCTCCGAGTAGCCGTTGAGGACACGCTGAGGCGCGCCATCGCGACGGGCGTTTTCCTGCCGGGTCAACGATTGATCGAGCGGGAGTTGTGCGAACTGACGGGTGTCGGCCGCACATCCATCCGCGAGGCGCTGCGGCAGTTGGAGGCGGAAGGTCTCATAACCACCTACCCTCATCGGGGTCCCGTGGTTACGGTTGTGACCTACAAGGAAGCGATACAGCTATACGAGATCCGCGCGGTCCTCGAGAGCTTTGCTGGGCAAGAATTCGCGCATCGAGGATCCCCCCAAGCCATTGAACGACTTGGTGCCGCTGCCGACGCGTTTGCGACGGCCGCAGATCGAGGCGACAAGGTCGCCCTGGTTGCAGCAAAGTCGTCCTTCTACGATTGTCTCATGGAGGGCAGCGGGAACGTTTTTGTGCGTCAAATGCTGACGGGTCTCCACAATCGGATCACGCAGTTGCGCGTAACATCAATGACGCAACCGGGTCGCTTGGAACACAGCGTGCGCGAGATCCGCGACATCGTTTCCGCTATCAAAGACCGAAACGCCCAGCGGGCAGCCATGGCGTGCAAGTATCACGTCGAGATGGCATCGCGCGTTGCCCTCGAATATCTGCGTCAGAATGTCGAAAACGAGAGCGCGGAAGGCTAACGACCGACCGCCGACTGCGCATTTTTGTGTCAGATTGTCCGACAATCGTCTATGACTTATCCCGAACCATCAGACGGGAGGCGTTCTTGGATATTGTTAGCGATCTTCGCCAAAGGGCGACGGACTCCATCCTCGACCGCGAGCTACTCCGCCTCTCCCCAGGCTTGCGCGCAAGCTTACGCGTGCAGATCGGCGACAATGGGTTCAGGGTGGTGCTGGGCGAAAACCCCGCGGTCGACGACGGTGTTAACGCGGACGTCACCGTTCAGGCGGAGCCGGGCGCGTGGGCGGAAATGCTCAAAAGCCCACCGCCTCCCACGTTCCACTCCTTCACCGCTCTCCAACTCGCGAACCCCGCTTTCAGAGTGATGGGCGAACCCGAAATCATCGGCCGTGCCCGGCCGGCGCTCGAACGGATCTTTGAGATCGTCGCCGGCAGCGTGCCCATGGAGGCCAAGCCCGTCGCGCGCGACATCCGCCAGATACGCGGCGGCTACCATCCGATCACAATCGACGGTACCGACTACGACGTCTATTGCGACGAGGCCGGCGCGGGCACCCCGGTGCTCTTCCTTCACACCGCGGGCGCCGACGGCCGCCAGTTTCAGGCCCAGCTCGCCGACACCGGACTGGCCAAAGACTACCATATGTTCGCTGTCGACCTGCCTTTCCACGGACGGTCGATGCCGCCGCGCAGCTGGACAGGCGAGCCCTACAAGCTGACGGCCGCGCTCTACAGCACCTGGTGCGCCGCGATCATTCGCGACATCATTGGCGAGCCGGCCATCGTCGCCGGCGGATCGATGGGCGCAGCCATGGCCATGGTCATGGCTGCCGACTTCGCGCCGATCACGCGTGGCATCGTGGCGATTGAACCGCCGTTCCAATCGAAGGGGCGACGCAACCCCTATCAAAACCATGTCAGCGTTCACGGCGGGCTGCACAATGCGAGTTATGTTCGTGGCCTGATGAGCCCGACCAGCCCGCAAACCGATCGGCGCCGCGCCAGCTGGATATACTCCCAGGGCGCACCCGGCATCTATCCGGGCGACCTCAGCTTTTACAGCGATGAATTCGACGGCGCCATCATCGCTCCCAAAATCGACACCGCGGCGACCCCTGTCGCGCTGCTATCGGGAACCTACGACTATTCCGCGACGCCCGCCGATGGCCGAAAGTTGAACGCGCTCATTCCAGGGTCTCTGTTCGTCGAGATGGACGGCCTGGGGCATTTCCCGATGGTTGAGCACCCGGATCATTTCCGAGGCTATTTCGTCCAGGCCCTCGACTTCCTGATGGCCCATCAGCGGAGCTGACCGGCGAGGTGCCTTTCGCTCAGGCGACGTTGTGATTGCCTATCGAGGAGCCGCCATCCACCGTCAGGATGCTGCCCGTCGCGAACATCGAGCGGTCCGAGGCCAGAAACAGCATCGCCTCCGCAACCTCACGGGCCTGTCCCAATCGCTTCATCGCCGCGCGGGCCTCGTATTGGCCGCGCAGCCAGGTCGGGTCCTCCGCTGCTTCGAACATCCGGTCGAAGAACGGAGAATCGATCGTGCCGGGCGCGACGGCGTTGACGCGGATATTGTCCCTGGCGTGGTCGAGTGCCATCGCGCGGGTCAATGCGGAGACGCCGCCTTTGGACGCGACATAGGCCGCCCGGTTCGCTATGGCGGAGACCGCCGTGTACGACGTGCAGTTCACAATCGAACCCCTGCCCTGCGCTCGCATTACGGGTATCACGTGCTTTGAGCAGAGATAGACGCCCTTCAGATTGACCGACATGAGTCGGTCCCAGTCGTCGTCGGCTGTGTCGACGACAGTGCCCGACATGCCGAAGCCGGCATTGTTGACAAGAACGTCGATGCGGCCCCATTTCGCCATCACGGCCGCGACCATCGCGCCGACTTCCAATGACTGCGAGACGTCGCATTGGATCGCGACGACGTCTGCACCCAGGCGGGAGGCAATCGTGCCCACAGCGTCAGAATTGCGATCTGCGATGGCGACCTTCGCCCCGTGCTGAACAAACAGCTCCACCGTTGCCAGGCCGATGCCGCTGGCGCCGCCGGTCACGATGCACACCTTGTCCTGCAAATCCATCGGCGTCCCCTTTGTCTTCCCGTGTGGGTTGGTATCGCCTACCAGTCGGCAGCGATATACTGGACCTCGCAGAACTCAAGGATCCCGTGATGGGAGCCCTCGCGGCCGAGGCCACTCTGTTTGACGCCACCGAACGGCGCGGCGGGATCCGAGATGACGCCGCGATTGACACCAACCATACCACTCTCCAACGCCTCCGAGACCCGTAGGCCGCGCGCCAGATTGCGGGTATAGACGTAGGCGATCAGGCCGTATTCGGAGTCGTTCGCCCGGAGGACAGCTTCTTCCTCCGTCTCGAAGGTCGATATTGCCGCGACGGGACCGAAGATCTCCTCTGCCACGATAGCAGCGTCCGAGGTTACGCCGGTGAGGACGGTCGGCGGGAAGTAGTGGCCATCGCGCGCCAACGGGGCGCCACCGACGGCGCATTTGGCTCCGCGAGCGACTGCGTCATCGACGAGCCCCTGAATGCGCTTCACGGCCGCGGCATTGATGAGTGGACCACATTGTGTTTCTGCGTCGTATCCCGGACCTAGCCGTAGCGCGGCCATGCGCGCGCCGAAGCGTGCGGCGAATTCCGCCGCAACGCCGGACTGTACGAGGAACCTGTTCGCCGCGGTACAGGCTTCGCCGCCATTTCGCATCTTTGCGACCATTGCCCCTTCGACTGCAGCATCGAGGTCTGCATCGTCGAAGACGATGAAGGGTGCGTTGCCACCAAGTTCCATCGAGCAGTTGATCACGCGGTCCGAGGCCTCACGCAGGAGCCGTCGGCCGACTTCGGTCGACCCGGTGAAACTCAATTTGCGCACGCGCGGATCGTGCAGCATCGCGCTGACGGTGTCGGCCGACCGGCTCGTGGTGACCACGTTGATAACACCGGGGGGCACACCCGCCTCGGCGAAGAGTTCGGCCAGAGCATAGGCCGTCATCGGCGTCTCGGTTGCGGGCTTCAAGACGCAGGTGCAGCCTGCCGCCAGTGCAGGCGCGATCTTCCGCGTCGCCATTGCCGCCGGAAAGTTCCACGGCGTAATCAGCACAGCGACGCCAATCGGCCGGTGCGTCACGAGAATCTTGTTCTTCCCAGACGGCGCGGGATAAAGCTCTCCATTGAGGCGAACGCACTCCTCCGAGAACCACCGAAAGAATTCGGCGGCGTAGATCACCTCACCCAGGGCGTCGGGGAGCGCCTTGCCATTCTCGAGGCTGATAAGCCGGGCAAGCCAATCCTTGCGCTCGATCATCAGCTCAAAGCAGCGCCGGAGAATCTCGCCCCGCTGCCTTGGTGCAGTTTGTTTCCAGGCGGGCGAGGCGTCGTGCGCAGCCGCCACGGCGTCGATTGCGTCGTCGACGCTGGCGTCGGCAACCCGGGTGAATTCCCGGCCCGTCGACGGATCGATGACCGGCAGTGCAGGTCCGCCACGGCCCTCGCGCCATGCTCCCGCAATCAACAGGTCGCCTTTCAATTTGGCGACGTCGATGCCGTGGGTACTGGAGCTTTGCATTGGTTCAATCATCGGGCGAGACCTTGGCTCAGGGGTTGGCGAGGAGATCGTCGAGGCTTCCCTCGAACGAAGCTCGCACGATCGCGGTCATTCCCGGCAGATCGAGCTTGCGCGGGCTGTTCTTGATCAGGCGCTCCGCGCTCATCGCACCTTCCGCGATGCTTCCGAGAGACGGTTCCGCCACGCCGAGAAGGGCGATCGTCTTCGGAATTGAAATGCGGTCGTACAGATCCGCGACCGCGCGTATGGCGGCGATCGCACGTCCTGCAAGGGTCCCGACCTGGGAGGCGCCGAGGGCCGCCCCGATCTCGGCCAGTTGCTCCTCGCAGGCGGGGCGATTCCAGGCCATGACGTAGGGCATGAGCGACGCGACCCCTAGTCCATGGGGCGTGTGCGTGAGAGCCCCCACAGGGTATTGAATGGCATGAGCGGCGCCAGTGCCGGAGACACCGAATGCAAGCCCGGCTAATGTGGAGCCAAGCATCATATCGCTTCGCGCCTGCACATCATTGCCGCTTTTCACGGCGGCCTCGAGGCTGCCACCGATCAGGCGGACCGCTTGAAGTGCAAAGCCATCCGAGAGGGCATTCTTTCCAATGAAGACGTGTTGAACCGAAAGGTCTGCGGAACTGGCACGCCGCAAGGTCATGAACGACTCGATGGCATGAGTCAGCGCGTCGGCGCCGGACGCCGCCGTCAGTCCCGGCGGACAGGTGAGGGTCAGTTCCGGGTCGCAGATCGAAACCAGCGGGACCAAATGCGGGCTGGCGATGCCGATTTTGGTCGCCCGGGACGGGTCATCGAGCACGGCGATCGGGGTGACTTCCGAGCCCGTACCCGCCGTCGTGGGCACCGCCATCACCGGCAGCGTGGCACCGGGTACCTTCAACTCGCCGTAATAATCCTGCGCCCGCCCACCATGGGCCAGCAATAGCGCAATGACTTTGGCCGCATCGATGCAACTGCCGCCGCCCAGACCGATGACCATTTCCACTGCCTGGCTAGCGCCTACTGCGGCGCCGCGCTCGACACAGCTGAGCGGTAATTCGGCTTCGACACCGTCGAAGACAGCGACGGAGATACCGACCGATGTGAGGTCGGTCAGGATAGCGGCCAAGGCGGGATCGTGATGAACGCGCTGATCGGTTACGACCAGAACCCTTGTTGCGTACATGCGGACGTAGTGTGGGGTTGCGGCCCGCTGCCCCGAGCCGAATATCAGGTGGCGGGGGGCCCGCATAACGCCGACAGCATCGATCGATTGCACAGCCAAAGCTCCTTCGTCCGCCTTTGGGGCCTTATAGGTCAGCCAGTTCGCTCTTGCTATCATCATTTTGTCTGATTGTCCGTGAAGTCACATGGCTTCGCTTTGGCCGCGACCGCTGCCAAGGGGAACGCCCCTAAAGGCTAGGTGAAATTGGCGGACTGCAGCAGCCTCCATGAGGCTTTTCACTGGATTGTATGCAATCAGACAATCTGCTTGACGATCTGCCGGCACGCGAGTAGCGTCCAAAAATGAAGAATTGGTAACCAGTCGCGGACGAGAGCGGATGCATCTGGTGCCCGTTGGATGCCCAAAGCGGTTCTGCCGCTCGGCAATTCGACGTCGACGATCTGAGGGTGGGCAATGCAGCCAGACGAACCAGGTGGCCAGCGATCTGAAACCGGTGCGATCGGCATGAGACCAACGCGTGGGTCGATGGGCCGACGCGGCGCAAGGGCGACGGCCTCGGCGATTGTGTTGTTCGTCCTCGTCGTCGTCTTGACTGTGCCGTTCGCCCTACTGGGCTCGTCGGCAGAGCGGGTGGTTACGCTCCTGCTCGTCAACATGACCGCGGTCATCGGGTTCAGCATCTACACCGGCAACTCGGGCATTCTCACGGTGGGGCATGTCGGCTTCTTCGCCGTTGGCGCCTACACGACCGGTTTGCTGACCGTCCCGGTCGCGCTCAAGGCATCATTCCTCAAGCACCTGCCCGACTTCCTGGCGCCGATCCAAATGGGACTCCCTGCCTCCCTCATGGTGGTGGCAGCGGTATGCCTGGTCCTCGGGTTCCTGACCGGCCTTCCGATATCGCGGCTGCGGGGCACCTCGGCCATTGTGGCGACCTTCGGCCTGCTCGTAATCGCCTACTACGTCATCGTCGGTGCGACCAACATCACGAATGGCACCAAGGGCTTTTATGGCATTCCAGATCTGGTCACGCTTCCAATCATCTACGGGTTCCTTGCGCTCGTTATTGCTGCGGCGTTCCTTTTCAAGGAATCGCCATGGGGCCTGCAGCTCAGGGCCTTCCAGGACAACGAAGTTGCAGCCGCCGCGAGCGGCATAAGAATCAACAGGCGCCTCCTGCAAGCCTGGACTTTGAGCGCGGTTGTCCTTGG